>CAZEGA010000128.1:0-9074 GCA_964511675.1 uncultured Rheinheimera sp. | reverse complement strand
CCTTAGCGGCACTGCAAGAGAAAGCCGCTGTAGTGCCGCTAAGGCTTCTGCCACTGTCTGGCCTTTACGGTACACTTCTTTATAGGCGCGGCGTATTTCTAGCAAAGCTTCGTTGCTGTAACCACGGCGTTTTAAGCCTTCGGTGTTAATACCGGCCGGTACGCACGGTGCGCCATGCACCATCAGATACGGCGGTACGTCTTTTAGCACGATAGAGCCACCACCACAGAAACTGTGCGCACCGATCTGCACAAACTGGTGTACACCGGTCATACCGCCCAGTATCGCCCAATCGCCGACCTGCACATGGCCGGCCGCCTGGGCACCGCTGGCAAAAATGGTATGGCTGCCGATGACGCAGTCATGCGCAATATGGGTGGTATTCATAAACAGGTTATGGCTGCCAATAATGGTTTTGCCCTGATCCTGCACTGTGCCACGGTGTACCGAGCAACCTTCGCGAAACACGTTGTAATCGCCAACGATCAGCTCTGTCGCTTCGCCTTTATACTTTTTGTCCTGGCAGGCTTCGCCAATACTGGCAAACTGGAAAAAATGGTTGCCCTTGCCGATAGTACTCGGGCCTTTAATCGCGACATGCGATTCCAGCACACAGTCATCCCCCAGCACGACATCATGGCCGATATAGCAAAACGGGCCAACTTTAACATTGTTGCCAAGCCTGGCACTGGCTTCGATTACAGCAGTCGGATGGATCACGTTATAACTCTCTTCTGGCACACATCAGTTCGGCCGAGCAAACTACCTGGCCTTCAACTTTAGCTTCACCGTAGAACTTCCACATGCTACGGCGCTCTTTTAAGAATTTCACTTCCAGTACCATGGTATCTCCCGGCACCACAGGTTTTTTAAACCGGGCTTCATCAATAGCCGCGAACAGGTACAGTTCGTTCTCGGACCGCTCCGTCACGGTTTTAAAACCCAGGATACCGGTAGCCTGCGCCAGCGCTTCCAGGATCAATACACCGGGAAAAATCGGCATACCCGGAAAATGGCCGGTAAAGATAGGTTCGTTAATGGTGACATTTTTAATCGCGATAAGGCTTTCGCCCGGCGTGTAATCAATGACCCGGTCAATTAATAAAAACGGATACCGGTGTGGTAATAATGCCATTATTTCCTGCACTTGCAGGCTGTTTAATTGGTTAGCCAAAGCTAGTCCTCTGTCTGATGTTCAGCTTGCTGTGCGCCGTGCGCATGCGAGAGCTGCTGCTCCAGCCGCTTTACCCGCTGATATAGTTGATCTATCTGGCGTAACTTCGCCGTATTCTTACGCCATTCCTGATTAGCAGTAGCCGGAATGCCCGATGAATACACACCTTTTTCAGTAATAGGCTTCATAACCATCGCCATACCGGTAATACTGGCACCATCACAAATATCTATGTGGCCATTGATACAAACTGCACCACCGATTATACAGTACCGGCCAATTTTAGTACTGCCGGCCACAACACTACAGGCAGCCATGGCTGTATGGTCGCCAATGTGCACGTTATGGGCTATCTGGCACTGGTTATCAATAATAACATTACTGCCAATGACGGTATCGTCAATAGCACCACGATCTATAGTGGTACTGGCGCCGATTTCACTGTCAGCGCCGATAATCACACTACCTGTTTGCGGAATTTTAACCCAGCGGCCGCGTTCATTGGCAAAACCAAAGCCGTCAGCACCAATGATGGCGCCACTATGGATAATACAGCGCTCACCAATGCTGACACTGTGATACACGGTAACATTTGCCCACAGCTTGCTGTCAGCGGCAATCACAGCCTGCTCACCGATAAAACAGCCGGCACCGATCTGTACCGCATCACCAATAACGGCGCCGGCAGCAATTACTGCGTTGGCGCCCACTGATACGCCCTGCCCCAGTACTGCAGTACTGTCGATAACCGCGCTCGAGTGGATGCCCCTGGCCGCGGCGGGTGTAGTGTCCAGCAGCTGGGCCACGCGGGCAAAGGCCACATAGGGGTCTTTTACCAGCAGTGCATTCACACCCGGGGCAATAAAAGGCAGATCCTCGGCAGTAATCAATACGGCTGAGGCTGCAGTCTGGCTGAGAAATTTACGGTACTTGCTGTTGGATAAAAAGCTGATGTGGCCTTCACCTGCCTTTTCCAGGGTCGCAATAGCAACGATACTGCAAGCAGCATCGCCATGCAGCTGAGCATTGAGCTGCTCAGCCAGGGCACCTAAAGTATACGCCGTCATTATTTTGCTTTGCTGACCTGGGCAACCACTGCCTCAGAGATGTCATACTCCGGCTTGGCATAAACGGCAGCACCAGAATTCAGTACCAGATCAAATTTTTCCCGCTCGGCCACAACATCAATAGCCGTTTTAATCAACGCCAGAATTTTATTGCGTTCTTCAGCCTGGCGGTTGCGGATCTCTTCATCCAGTGGCCGGGCTAACTGCTCATATTGCTGGCGCTGATCGTTTACTGTGGTTTTCAGTTCTTCCTGTTGCTTTTCACTCATCGTCGGGCCGTCGCGGCGCAGCTTTTCAATGTTAAAACTGATATCTTTTTCCAGCTTGTTTACCGCTTCAATACGCCCGGAAAATTCTTTACGAATGGTTTCCTGCAAAGCCGCTGACTGGGGAATTTGTGCGGCTACGGCCTGTACATCGACATAAGCGATTTTCATCTCTTTTGCCCCAACATTGCCAGCCAGCATTAAGCCAGCAACCAGTACCAATGCGCATTTTACTACTTGTGTGTTTAACATCTTATATTCCTTAGTTTTCTAATCTAGAAAGTTGTACCAATATTGAAACTGAAGTTTTCCTGTAAATCACCTTCCTGCTTTTTGATGATTTTAGCCAGGCTGAAAGTTAACGGGCCCATTGGCGAAATCCACTGTAAAGATACACCAGCACTAGCCCGAATCAAACCAGGATCTGAGTAATCAATCAGCCCGGGCTGGCGCTGACTGCTTTGTACCTGAACCTGTACCAGAGTAGCATAACGATTTATGTCAAACTCGGTATCCCAGACATTACCGGCATCGACGAAAATACTGGTTCTGACCGAGTTGCGATAATCGTCACTTAAAAACGGCGTCGGCGTGATAAGCTCCAGCGTAGCTATGGCCATGGCATTACCACCAATAGAACGCTGCGAAACCTGGTAACGATCATCGCCTGGCCCGGTTGGAAAACCACCCTGGCCGCCACCTGGTAAACCGGGCACCGCATCAGCATAGCGGAATATGGCATGAGGGCCGATAATACGACTCTCAAAACCGCGCAGGTTATTACCACCGGCGTAGAAGTTTTCCGTAAATGGCAGCGTATAATCATAGCCATCTACACTGCCATAACCGTTGCCATAGCCCAGTTCCAGTTTACTCAGGAACGACCAGCTATGATCCCGGCTCAGCGGAATATAATTCCGGGCTTCAAACGTAGCCTTGTAGTATTTCAGGTCAGAATTAGGCGTGGTAGCCTTAATCATCGCCCCCAGATAGTGCCCTGCCGTTGGGAATAAGCCCCGGTTCAGTGTGCTGCGTACCCAGCCGGCTGACATCTCATAGTTGGTAAATTTATAACCACCATCCGGGTTTTGTGCATCCAGCAGCACAGCACGGAAATGACGCAGCTGATCATATTCCTGAATGGAGTTGATCTTATTTACCACATAATTTGCACCGAAATTCAGCCGGTTGTATTCGTTAATCGGATAGCCGATATTGGCACCTGTACCGTACCGGGTATAGTTATAGGCTTCCAGGTTCGACGCGGCACTACTGTAGTCCAGATCAGAATAAAATACCTGGCCGCCGAGGCTGATACCATCCAGCGTAAAATAAGGATCGGTATAGCTCAGGTTGACTGACTTCTGGAACTTATTGGTACTGAGGTTAATCCCGGCACTGTTACCACTGCCAAGGAAACTCTCCTGCTGCACGCCTACCTGAAACGACAGCCCCATGTAGTCACCATACGATATACCGGCATTAAAGTTGCCAGAAGGCTGCTCTTTAACGCTAAAGCCGATATCAACCAGATCATCTATACCTGCAACAGGCAGGGTTTCAAACTCTACCGACTCAATATAAGGTAAACGCTGAATACGTTGTTTGGATAACTCCAGCGCATCATTTGACAGCCAGGCGCCCTCCATCTGCCGTAATTCACGCCGTACCACTTCATCTTTGGTATTAGCATTACCGGATACCGCTATGCGGCGCACATACACGCGCTTGCCCGGATCGACACTGATCGTCAGTTCAACTTCTTTGCTATCGTCATTAATTTTCGGGATAGTGCGTACTTTTGAATTGGCATAACCAAAGCGGGCCAGTAACTTTGCAATAGTCTCTTCGGTATAAGTTACCAGGGCACCGTTGTACAACTGGCCATCTTTTAATGGCAGTATCTGGTTAATAAACTCGCTCTGGCCTATCAGATCACCGACAAACTTAACCCCTTTAATGGTGTATTTGTCACCTTCGGTCACGTTCAGCGTGACATAAACCGACTCTTTGTCCGGGCTGACAGACACTTGCGACGAATCAACATTAAAACGCAGATAACCACGGTCGAGGTAATAGCTGTTTATCTTCTCAATATCGCCCTGCAGTGTTTGCTTCTGATAACGATCTGACGACATAAAGCGCCACCAGGGTAAGTCCTGCATCGACTCGATATTTTTCAGCAACTCGGCATCAGAGAACAATTTATTGCCGACAATATTAATTTGCCGTACAGATGCGGCATCACCTTCTTCAAACTTGATTTTCAGGTTGACCCGGTTACGCGGCAAATAAGTGACTTCAATATCAACTTTTGCCTGATACTTGCCCACGCCGTGATAAAACTCAGTCAGGCCGTTTTCAATGTTTTTCAGGATAGTTTTGTCCAGCGGCTCGCCCACTTCGACCTTGTTACCCGATAAACTCTGCAGTAACTGCTCTTCCTTAATATCCTTATTGCCATCAAATGTAATAGCGTTGATCGTAGGCCGTTCACGCACGCGGAATATTACGGTGTTACCATCACGAAACACTTTGATATCGTCAAAGTGACCAGCAAAATACAAGGCACGGAGGCTGCGTGACAAACTGTAGTCCGATACAGTATCACCAACGGTAAAAGGTAAATTATTCAGGGCCGCTCCCAGAGCAACGCGTTGCAGGCCTTCCACCTGAATATCCTGAACCGTAAATGATTCTTCAGCGAGCACCGAGTTACTGCCTGTAGCAAGCAACATCGCAGCTACTAATCGTTTAATTGTCATTATTTGAACTACTTATGATTAGTTATTTACAAACGAGAAATATCGTTGAGCAGCGCAATTCCCATCAACATCAGCAGGACTAACGCACCAAAGCGAAAACCTGTTTCCTGCGTCTTTTCAGAGACAGGTTTACCACGTATTAGTTCCACCAGCATATACATTAAGTGTCCACCGTCCAGCACCGGCAGCGGCAGCAAATTGATGACCGCTAAGTTAACACTTATCAGGGCCAAAAACGACAGAAAAGCGACCAGACCAATGCTGGCTGTAGTGCCTGCCCCCTGGGCAATCGAGATAGGGCCACTTAAATGTTTAACCGAAACATCACCGGTCAGCAGCTTGCCGATCATGGCAATACTCAACCGGGTCAACTGCCAGGTATGAGCCACACCGGCAGTCATGGCATCTATAGCACCATACTGCCGGGTATACAGTACGTCTTCCGGCCATTCACTCATTGCCGGCGTCACACCCAGCACGCCCTGGGTAAAACCGTCTTTGGCATACACCTGTGCCGGTGTTACCGTCAGTTGCTGTTCCTGCCCGTCGCGCATAAACGTAACGGCTAACGGCTGTCCGGCAGCATTCGCTACTATGCGCTGTACCTGGCTCCAGTCCTGAATGGCCTCGTCATCGATACCAATAATCGTATCGCCGTTTTGCAGGCCGTCGCGCTCAGCAGCAGAGCCTGGTGTCACCTGGGCTATGACCGTCAATAACCGTGGCCTGGCCAGGCGCAGGCCAAGACTGTCAAACACAGTTTGCTTTTCCGGGTCAAATTGCCAGTCGGTGGTATTCAGCTGTACAGTGCTCAACTGCCCGGTCTGCATATCGCGCAGTTGCAGGGTAATACTGCTACGGCCAATCTGCTCGACCAGCAATAAATTCACGCTGCTGATATCGGTCGCGTTGTGCTGGTTAACCGCCATGATCTGCTGGTCAGGCCGAAAACCCGCGTGCTGTGCAATAGACTGCGGAGCAACCTCCGCCACCACAGGCCGCATGGTTTGCACGCCCAGCATGTACATCAGCCACAGGGCAAATACAGCAAAAATAAAATTAGCGGCCGGCCCGGCGGCGATAATCGCCATCCGTTGCCACACGGTTTTATGGTTAAATGCCAGATCCTTAAACTGCGGCAGTACCGGGTCAACCCGTTCATCCAGCATACGCACATAGCCACCAAGCGGAATAGCAGCAATGACAAATTCAGTACCCTGTTTATCGCGCCAGCGTAATAGCGCCTTGCCAAAGCCAATAGAAAACCGTTTTACCAGCACACCATTTCTACGCGCCACCCAGAAATGACCAAACTCGTGCACGGTAATCAAGATACCCAGTGCAACAATAAATGACAGTAAATTCCAGATTGCACCTGACATCAGGCAAACTTCCTTAAGGTTACCAGCGCACTTTGCCGCGCCTGTTGATCAAGCGCCACTATACCATCGAGTGTGCTGACGCGAAAACCGGCAAATTGCTCAAGGCAAGCTGCATTGACACGGGCAATAGCAGTAAAGCTAATCTGCCCGGCCAGAAATGCCGCCACCGCAACTTCATTGGCCGCATTCAGCGCCGTGGTGGCACCCTGCCCGGCGCGGCAGGCCGCCATAGCCAGATACAAATTCGGGTAACGCTCCGGCTCTGGTTCGCTAAAGCTAAAGTCACGCATCTGCCCAAAGTTAAGCGGTGCTACCGGGCTGGCAATACGCTGTGGAAATGCCAGCGCGTGGGCTATTGGTGTGCGCATATCCGGCTGGCCCAGTTGCGCCAGGACAGAACCATCGGTGTACTGCACCATAGAATGAATAATACTCTGCGGGTGGATCACCACCTCAATATCATCCGGCGTACAGTTAAACAACCAGCGCGCTTCAATAAACTCCAGGCCTTTGTTCATCATGGTGGCGCTATCTACCGAAATTTTCGGCCCCATACTCCAGTTCGGGTGTGCCACGGCCTGGGCCGGTGTAATGTGCGCAAACGCACTGAGCGGTGTAGTCAGAAAAGGGCCACCGCTGCCGGTCAGTAATAACTTATTGATACCAAAGTCACTGATATGCTGATCATGGGTATGCTGTTGCAGCGGCGCGGGTAAGCACTGGAAGATGGCATTATGTTCGCTGTCTATCGGTAATAAGGTCGCGCCATGCTGCTTTACTTTGGTGATAAACAGCTCTCCGCTCATCACCAGGGCTTCCTTATTTGCCAGCAGTACGGTTTTGCCCTGCTCTACCGCTGCCAGCGTGGGTAACAGCCCGGCAGCACCGACTATGGCAGCCATAACAATATCGGCATCCGGGTGTGCAGCCAGCTGGCACAACGCCTGCTCACCGCTTAACACCTCTGTGCAGCTGCCGGCCTGGTTTAATTTAAACGCCAGCTCTGCAGCGGCTTTAGTGTCGAGCATAGCCGCATAGCGCGGCTGGAAAGTTAAACATTGCTCAAACAGCTTGTCGACCTGGGTCGCGCCAGTCAGTGCCAGTACCCGGTATGCCTGCGTATGCTGCGCCAGAACAGACAGGGTACTGACGCCGATAGAGCCGGTTGAACCAAGAATAACCACCTGACGCATCAATAAAAACCACCGTAAATGGCAATAATAATGGCAAACAGCGGCGCTGTGGCGGTCAGGCTGTCAATACGATCCAGAATACCGCCATGACCGGGTAAAAAAAACCCGCTGTCTTTTTTGCCGGCGACCCGTTTGAACATGCTCTCGGTTAAATCACCAAACACCGACAACACCGTCAGCAGCAGGGCTGCGCCATACCAGATCCCCGTTTGTGCCGGCCAGTCCTGCAGGTAAGCCACCACAGTCACCACCAGCGCAACAAAGATTAGCCCCCCCAGCATGCCCTCTACGGTTTTACCCGGACTGACTTTAGGCAATAATTTATGCTTACCAAAAGGCTTACCCACAATATAACCGCCAATATCAGCCGCCCATACCAGCCCCAGCAGGCAGCAAATCAGCCAGGCACCGGTAAAGTGTGAGGCCGCATAGTCGGTACTGCGGATAAACAACACTGCGGCCCAGGCCGGTATTAACGTCAGCCAGCCCATCAGCGCCTTCAGCCAGTCACGGGCTGCCCATAACCGCTGGCTGTGCGGAAAGCTCAGCACCAGCGCCACAGCACACAGCCACCAGGCCACGCCGGCCAGCAACAGGCTGCTAAGCAAAACATTGCTTTCTACCGGCCAGTCCGGCTCTGCCGGCAGCAGCCAGTATAACAGCGCAAATAATAATGCTGTTAAAGCCAGATAAGCCCAGCGCATCGCTTTGCTGGCCAAATCACAAAAACCGCTCCATTCCCAGGCGCCTAATAAAAACGCAGCGGAGATAAAAGCGGCAAAACCCGGCAGCGGTAAAAAAAAGACCGCCAGCAACGCCAGTGGCGCCAGGATCAATGCAGTAATCACCCGTTGTTTAAACAATCTCGTTATCCTTTAGCCAACGCCGCCAGTTGTCGTATCTGTTCCCCGGTACAACCAAAGCGACGTTCGCGGTTGACAAAAGCGGCTATCGCCTCAGAAAACACTTTCTGATCAAAATCCGGCCACAGTGTTTCAGTAAACCAGAATTCGGCATAAGCCGCCTGCCAGAGTAAAAAGTTACTGATGCGCAAATCCCCCCCGGTGCGGATCAGCAAATCCAGCTCCGGTTGCTCCTGCATCTGAATGTGTTGCGCCATCAGCGTTTCATCTATCTGCTCGGGTAACAATTGCCCCGCCTGAACCTGCCGGGCCAGCGCCTGGGCCGCATGGGTAATATCCCAGCGCCCACCGTAGTTGGCCGCGA
>CAZEGA010000127.1:0-9099 GCA_964511675.1 uncultured Rheinheimera sp. | reverse complement strand
GCTGTATGGCCTTGAAGTGTTAACCCGCGATCTGGCCAACCAGAAAGACAACGTCAGCCGCTTTATTGTAGTGGCGCGCAAACCGGTAACAGTAGCCAAAGCCATACCGGCCAAAACCACCTTTATTATGTACACCGGCCAGCAGCCAGGTGCGCTGGTTGATGCGTTGCTGGTATTAAAACAGCACGGTATCAGTATGGGCAAACTGGAATCGCGGCCCATTAACGGCAACCCGTGGGAAGAGATGTTCTATGTTGATGTGTTCGCCAATATCAACGACTACGCCATGACCCGCGCGCTGGAAGAGCTGAATAAAATTACCAGATTTATTAAGGTGCTCGGTTGTTATCCAAGTGAGGATATAGAGCCAACGACGGTAACCGCCGGTTAATTTAGTACGGGTCGTTCCACTCTTTACGGCTGGCAGCTTTCAAGGCATTCCAATCGTTGGGTGGATGACCACGGCCAAGCATCTTTTCAAACACTGCATACGGGTCGGATTTACTGCCTGATGAGCGTAGCGTCTGTTCGTCGTTAACCCAGGCGTAGACGATCACTTTCGCCTTAGAGTCGTAGCGGAAAAACAGCCGGAACCGTCTGCCTATTTTGGCTCTGCGCCAATGACGGTACGCCGGACCCAGCGTGTTGCCCTGGCGGTACTCATCCCGCGCAGGATCGCCCGGCACCACTTCCAGCATCAGTTGGCTCAGCGCACGGAACAACTTGACGTTCGCATTGGATGCAAAACCCTGCGGATCATTCTGCTCAGCGCGCCTTGCTGCCGCATGGAGTTTCTGCAGTTGCTCAACCACACACTCGTGGAACAGCAGCGTCCAGCCATGCCGCTGCATCAGAGCACCACATCACCATCAATTTCCTCATCCAGGCTGACCGCACGACCGGCTTGCAGCAACATCGCCTGTGCCAATTCAGTCGGCAGGCTCTGGACATGCCGACCAGTCTGGATATCCCGTGCCAGCAGATCCAGAAAAGCGCCAATGGCCGGATCTTCATGTTCAGCATCGGCACGGCTGACAACAACATGACCATCTTCATGCAGATCGAACGCTACCTTGCCGCCGACATCGACCCCCAGCGCCTGCCGGATAGGCTTAGGCAAGGTGATCTGGCCTTTGGATGTGATGGTTGCAAGCTCGTGAATAGCGGGCATATCTGGTTCTCCTGCATAGTATTGCTTGCCAAGTGTAAGAAATATTCCTTACAACATCAAGCAAGGTTTGCAATAACCTGTTCTATTGCTGGTACAGCTCCAGTGGCAAACCATCCGGGTCCTGAAAAAAGGTAAAGGTTTTACCGGTATATTCATCCACCCGCAGTGGTTCAACCGCAATACCCTGCGCGCTTAGATAGTCAGCAAACTGCTGTACGTTTGCTACCTTAAAGGCCAGATGGCGTAAACCCTGAGCCTCCGGCTGGCTGGGCCGTGGTGGTGGCTTGGGAAAACTAAACAGCTCCAGTTGGCTGCCATCAGGCAGCTTAAGATCCAGCTTCCACGAATCACGCCCGGCCCGGTAGTTCTCGGCTAACACTTTCAGCCCAAGTAATTCAGTATAAAACCGCTTTGAGCGCGTATAGTCGCTGCAAATTATCGCAATATGATGAATACCGGCTAACACTGGAGTTGTCATAAAAACTGACCTATAGCAATACAAGCACTAATCTTATCAGATATATCTACTCTATATTACTTGTTACATGAAACAAATAGCACTATATTATGTTTCATGTAACAAAGAAGGATTCCAATATGCCAACGGTAGCCACACGGGTTCAGCAACACAGAGATCGGCTGAGACGGGCTGGGTTGCGCCCTGTACAAATTTGGGTACCAGACACCAGAAGTGCAAATTTTGCGGCAGAATGCCACCGACAAAGCCAGATAGTAGCCGCCAGTGATAAGGCTGACTCTGAGCTGACGGCAATGACAGACGAAGCACTGCGCGATATAGAAGGCTGGGAATGAAGCGTGGCGATTTAATTACTGTCGCCGTTCAGGGGGATTACGGTAAGCCACGCCCGGCACTGGTTATACAATCGGATAACTTTAGTCAGCATCCAAGTATTACTATTTTACCGGTAACCTCAAAAATAGTTGATGCTCCGCTTATCAGGGTAACTGTTGAGCCAGGCGAGAGTAATGGCCTGGCCCAAAAATCGCAGATCATGATAGACAAGGCCGTAACCATACCCAGGGAAAAAGCAGGTAAACATATTGGCAGCATAGATTACATAACGGCCCAGCAAGTAGACCGCTGTTTAGCAGTATTCCTGGGAATAGCAAAATAGAGCGCCAGCCCCAGCAATTCCAGGCTTGAATATGCGGTTAAAGTAATTGTTTATAGCGGCTTGCAAAATGCAGTTTGTTATCTGCTGTACCCATTAAAGGCCTGCTTCAACCATGCTTTTAATTTTTCTGGCTTTTTCAAAATGATCCAGCTTGTGGCTTTTAATCCACCAGGTTGCCGCTTCCATCAGCAGCTCCGGATTGTCATTTTTATTAGCAAAAAATGCATAGAATGAAATACCAACCGACTCGCCTTTGGCCAGTATTTTCTTCTCACATACCGCAACAACCTTTTCCCGCAGAGTACTTCTCATTGAGCTGTTCCATATAAAAACTTTAGTGCGAATAATGCTTTAATCGGCCGACGTTATAGCAGTTAGCTCATTTGTATTGCTGCCACTGTCTATTCTCCAACACCGTATCAAAGCAATTTTTTCAGTTCATCTTTTACTCTGCTGTCTTCGGTTGAGGCCAGTAACGGTTTTAAAATGGCTTCGGCTTGTTCACGCTGCTGTTGTAACAGTAATAACTGCCCCAGCCGCAGCTGTGCCCAGTCACCATATTCCGGCGGTGCACCATCCTGGATAAACTGTTGTAAAGCTGCGGTGCCTTCTTCAAGCCCGGTTTTGCCTAATACCGCAGAACGGCCTAACTGGTAACGGCTTTGCACCTGAGAGGCGCTGGCCTCCTTATCGGAAGCTGTCAGCGCTAATGCCTGCTGGTATAGCTCAATCGCCTCGGAATGCTTGTTATCCCGGGCTAATGTCATACCACGCAGGTAATAGGCTTCTGGCCGCTGTTGCAGCAGTTCTGATCCGGCCAGCAAGGCCTCAAAATTGGCTTGTTTGCTGATATCGGTGGCTTTTAATTGCAATAGCCAGCCTTGCAGTTCATCCAGTTGTTTTAACTTTTCGGCCAGCTTTAACGCTTCGGCTTTATCACCGCCAGCCACACCGGGCGCCTGTGCATAATAACTGCCCAGCGCAATATAGCCACGCGGACTATCCGGCGCCAGCTCCAGCTCTTTCTGGTAAGCGGCCCGGCAACGTCTGGCATAGCCTAAGGCGCTGAACATACTGGCATTAGTGGCCATATTACAACTGGCTGTGCCGTACCAGTGCTGGTAATCGGCATTAGCCGGTGTCAGTTTTACCGCTTTTGCCAGTAACTCTTCGGCAGTAGCCATATTATTCAGGCCGGCTTCGGTACGCCCCAGATAAGCCAGTAACGCCGCATCTTTGGTTTTGCTGTTTACCTGCGGGGCCAGCAAGGCTTTGGCCGCAGCAAAATCGCCGGCCTGCCATAATTCGCTCAGTTGTTGTTTAAGATCCTGCCCGGCGACAGAGGCAGAACTGAGCATACCGGCTAACATAAGCATTGAAATTTTCATTGTTGTATTACTGGTTAAGTACAGGTGCTGCGTACTGTAAAGCAACAGCAGACTAAATAATATAGGCTGAAAGTAACAAAGTGTTGCAAACTCCGTTACAGTGTAATGACATCACCCTTGGCCGGGACTTGTGCTTTAATGCCCTGCTCAGCCAGTTTCTGCTGTAATACCTGCTGTGCTTCCGGTTCGCCATGTACCAGGTAAAACTGCGGCTGGCCACCAATGGCAGTGGCCCAGTCCAGCAATTCTGCCTGACCGGCATGGGCTGAAAAACCGCCTATGGTATGCACTTTGGCTTTGACAATAATATCCTGGCCGAACAGTTTTACCCGCCGTTCGCCGTCAACCAAACGCCGGCCCAAGGTGCCCTGCGCCTGAAAGCCGACAAAAATAAGATGGTTCGAGCTTTTCCATAAATTGTGTTTTAAGTGATGCACAATACGGCCACCATTACACATACCGCTACCGGCAATAATAATGGCGCCCTGGGCAATGCGGTTAATCGCCATTGATTGTTCCACGCTTTCTGATAAACGCAGCATCGGCAGCAGTTGCTCCAGTTGCATACCTTTCTGGTAACCGATGGCAGCCAGATCCTGCTGATCAAGAGCATGCAGATAATCGTTATAAATATGGGTAATGTTAATTGCCATCGGGCTGTCGAGAAACACCAGCCGCTGCTTTAACCGGCCCTGACGGTGTAGCAGAGCCAGGTAATATAAAATCTCCTGTGACCGGCCCAGCGCAAAGGCCGGAATAAACACATTACCACCATCGTTGTAGGCCTGCCCCAGTGCATCGGCCAGCTCTTCCAGTGAATTGTTGATACTCTGATGGTTACGGTTGCCGTAGGTACTCTCCATCAGCACGATATCAGCCTGGCCAATATCGGTCGGATCATGCAGCAACACTGTTGCCGGGTTACCCAGATCACCGGAGAATACCAGCTTGCGCATTGCCTGTTTACCTTTTAACCACAACTGCACAATAGCCGACCCCAGAATATGACCGGCATCGGCAAATTCCAGCTCTACACCCGGCAGCGGGATCAGCCGCTTTTTATAGCCCAGCGGTTCACATAACTGCGCCACCCGCTGCGCATCCTGTAGTGTCATCACCGGTGCCTGGATTGGCTTACCGGCGCGGGCAGCTTTTTTGTTCTGCCATTCCAGATCTTTTAAGTACAGATGCACCGAGTCTTGCAGCAATACCGGCAACAGTTCGGCCGTACCCGGGGTACAGATAATCCGGCCAGCAAAGCCATGCGCCACCAGCAGCGGCAGCAAGCCACTATGATCGATATGGGCATGCGATAAAATCACCAGATCAATATCTTTTGGCCGAAAGGCAAAGCGGAATTTATGCCACTCGCGGATCTGATCCGCGCCCTGCACCATGCCGCAGTCGAGCAAAATTTGCTGGTTATTGATACGCAGCAAATAGCAGGACCCCGTTACCTGTCCTGCCCCGCCGATAAACTGTAAACTTGCATTAAGCGGCATCGGTTTTATCCTCGGTTGCTGGCAAATCCGACCGCTGTTGCAGCCGGCCCAGTGCCAGTATTGCTTTAGTCAGTTGCTGATTAAACCGGCGTAGTTCTGCCAGCCGCAATAACTGGTCGCCGCCGGAATCTTTGCTCAGTTGCTCGGCCAGCACCAGCCGGTACAACTGCTTCTTTACCTGATCACGCTGTTTGGCATGTTCGCGGTAGCCCTGGCGGATTTTGCCGGCCTCTGCCGGTAAATCTGTCTGGCTAAGCAGTTGCCAGTATAGCTGTTCCGATACTAATGTCTGCGGATCTTTGTGCTGGTGCTGCACCAGATTAGGCAACAGTTGCAATGCCATTTCCAGCCGTAACTGATTTTGCACCAGCTTATTTACCGCTTCAGCTTCAGCTTCTGATAGCTGCTGTTTCACCAGCAACAACACATAATGCGACAATTCGCCCTGCAATTGTTTGATCTGATCGATACCATCGGCAATATTCCGGCCCTGGCTTAACTGATATGCCTGACCGGCAATCAACTGTCCGGTACGCAGGCTTTCCATACTCAGGGTTTTTATCGCTACATCCGGCAACAACAGGCTGGAGGCATCCAGGTTTTGCAACTGTAACTTAGTGCTTTTGCCAAAGCGTTGTTCCAGCCAGCCCACCAATTTGCCGGTAAACGGCCAGATCAGCATAACCCCGACAACTTTAAACAAGGTGTGATACAAGGCCAGTGTTACCGCCGCCTGCACACCACTAAACAGCCATAACTGTATACTGGTTAATAGCCAGAGCATCGGCGTTAACAGCAACAAGGCGACAATGCCGGTTAATACGTTAAAGATCACATGCAGCCAGGCTAAACGTTTGGCTTTGGCCGTAGCCGCCAATGTAGACATAATGGCGGTAGACGTTGTTCCTATACAGGCACCAATTACCAGCGCACTGCCGGTTTCCAGTGAAATCATACCGCTGTCCACCACGGTAATGACCAGTGCTATTACTGCAATTGAAGCCTGCATAATGGCACTGAGAACAGTTCCCAGCAGTACCGCCAGCAACAACCCCCAGACACCCAGGCTGTCCAGCCAGGAAAACTCCAGCTCGGCAAAAGCCGCATCAGAGCTTTGCTTTAAAAAAGCAATACCGAGAAAAAACAAACCAAAGCCTATCAACCCTTCGCCAACACCCTGTTTACGGGCTGACTGGGTAAACAACTTTAATAACGCACCCAAACCGATAACCGGCATTGCCAGTGCATCAACTTTAAACTGTAACCCCACCAGTGCGACAAACCAGCCGGTAATAGAGGTGCCGATATTACTGCCATAAATAACATAGGCTGCATTATGCAACGATAAAATCCCGGCATTAACGAAGCCGATAGCCGCCACGGTGACCACACTGGACGACTGCACCGCCACTGTTGATACGCCCCCCACCAGCAGGCCGTGCGAGGGCTTATCGGTCCAGCGTTGTAAATGCTGCATAAGCGATGGCCCGGCAGCCGTGCGCAGGCCATTGCTAATCCAGTCCATGCCTAATAGAATCAGCCCGATAGCCCCGAAGGCCATAAAACTGTCAGACCACATTTAAGTTCCTTATCGTTTGCGGTGGATAATCCGGATTATCTTTATTGTCATAAAAATGTCATATCAGCTTTATACTGTGTTCGCGCTACAAGATCAAAACAGGAATTTGCATGACAGAGAACAATCAGTTATATCAGCGCCATTTAACCTCGGCACAGCAATCACTGGCGGCGATTGAGCAATTGCAGGATCATCATTCCTACCGGCTGGCATTCGCCGATAGCGACTTTTTAATGCAGGACGAATTACGCCATGTGCGCTTGCAACTGGAATATTTAAAGCCACAGCTGGTAATGGAACAGCACAATATTAATGCCACTATAGTGGTATTTGGCAGTGCGCGGTTTTTATCACCCGAACATGCCCAGACTGAACTGAGTAAAGCGCAGCAGCAGTTAGCCACTGCGGATACACCTGAGCAACGCCAGGCGGTAAAGCTGGCAGAAAAACAGCTGCGTAACAGCCAGTACTATGCAGCATCACAGCAGTTTGCTGCGCTGGCCACCCGCTACAGCTGCTGCCATGCAGACTGTGCTATGACTATTATCAGCGGCGGCGGCCCCGGCGTAATGGAAGCAGCCAACCGCGGCGCTATGGACGCCGGCGGAGCAAGCATTGGTTTAAATATAGTGCTGCCCAAAGAGCAGCAACCCAACCCGTACATTACACCGCAGTTCTGCTTTCAGTTTCACTATTTTGCCATCCGTAAAATGCACTTTTTACAGCGTGCGCGCGCGTTAGTCGCCTTCCCCGGCGGTTTTGGCACTTTAGACGAGTTGTTTGAAACGCTGACTCTGCTGCAAACGAAAAAAGCCGAAAAAGTGCCGGTTATCCTGTACGACAAAGCGTTCTGGCAACGGTTGATCAATTTTGACATGCTGGTAGAAGAAGGCTTAATCAGCCCGCAGGATCTGCAGTTAATCCAGTTTGTCGATACGCCGGAGCAAGCCTGGCAGATTATTTACGACTTTTATCAGCTGGGAGCAGCCTGATCCCGGTTGGTTAAAGTTTTCAGCAAAAACCGGCGAGCCAACTAAAAGCAAGGCACCATACTGCGGTTGCAGTTGATGCCAGATGTCTGTAATCAGCTGCGGCTGTCTGCCGCTTTTTGCAGTAACTGCTTGCTTTCCTGTAAAAACTGCCCGGCCAGCTCACCAAAAAACTGCTGACCTTTGGCAAACTGCTGAATAAGCCCGGCTTTGTCTTGTTGCTGCAACAGGACCAGCAAGGTGTCGAAGCGTTGCCGGTAGCGTTGCAGTAACGCCGCAACATCGGCAGAAGCCAGCATAATATCGGCATACAGCTCAGCATTTTGGGCAAATAACCGCCCGACCATGGCCAGTTCCAGCCGGTAAATCGGTGAGCTCAGTTGCAACAGTTGCGCTAAATCGGCTTGTTCCTCTGCCAGATGCGTACCATACACCAGAGAGGAAAAGTGCCGCATGGCCTGAATAAGCTGCATCGCACTATCATGCTCGTCAGCCGTTTTTTCGGTAAGCTCAGCGCCCCAGACTGTTAGTTGCTGCAACAGCCACTGATATTGTTCGGCTCCACGGCCATCACACACTACCACTACCTGTTTAACTAAATTGGTAATATCCGGGCCGAACATCGGGTGCAAACCTACTACCGGGCCATTATGTTGTGCCAGCATAGCGGCAAGTGGTGCAGCCTTAATACTGGTAAGATCCGCCAGCACACAGTCTGCCGGCAACTCGGGCAGTTTATTAATCAGCGCTGCCGTCAGTGTAATAGGCACCGCCATTAATACCAGTGCAGCGCCGTGGCAAATAGCTCGCGCTTGCGGCCAGTCGTCTTGTTCCAGCACAGTGACCTGATAACCGGAGCGCTGAAATAAGCTGACAAAGCGTGCGCCCAGTGCACCATTGCCCCCCACCACCACGACCTTGCCGCTACCTGACCGGCAGCAGACAAAACCGGTTTCCTGAGTCTGGTAAGATTCACGCATAATGCGCCGCAGTACATCTTCGGTCAGCTCCGGCGATACGCCAAGCTGCGCGGCTTGCTGCCGCCGGGCGGCCAGTAACGCCTGCTCCCGCTCGGGCACATAAACCGGCAACGCATATTGCTGCTTGATTTTTCCTACCTGGGCGGTCACTTTGGCCCGCTCGGCCAATAACGCCACCAACTGGCTGTCGATACTGTCTATTTGTTCACGCAGTGGCAAAAGCGCCTGCTGTGCAGCCGGTGTCACCATATCAGGCGGCCACCACCACAGGTTGCATTTGCTGGTGCAAACTGGCCAGCAACTGAGTGGTAGTATCCCAGTCGATACAGGCATCGGTGACCGATACGCCGTATT
>CAZEGA010000126.1:0-9107 GCA_964511675.1 uncultured Rheinheimera sp. | reverse complement strand
AGGTTCCATTGGCGTCTCTCCGTTGTTCGTTTTCTAAGTAATCGATAAGTCCGTTCAGCTGGGCTTCTATGGCCAAGCACCGCGCACCATAACCGGCAACGTGTTGCAGGATGTCGGCTTGCGCAACGCCGCTGGGTCGCAGCTTGTCGTTTTCGGTTGTAGTGGTTGGGGCGGTGTTGGTCGCACTATCAGTTCGCTGGGTATCACCAGTGGCAGAACTGGCGGGCATGGTGTCACCACCAACTGCTGTGGTTGCTCCGATGGCATTGTTGTACAGCCCAACAAAACCAGTGGTAAAGATGCAAGCAGGCAAAGGCTCAGGCTGGGCAGCCGGCCCAGCACGGTAATGCGTTGTAACATAGTCAATTTCCTTTTCCAGGTCGGCCGCGCGTTGCGCCAAGGCATGTTTTTCAGCACGTATGGCGGCATTCGCGTTATTGGCGGTAGTTAACTTGCGGGTAAATTCGGCTTCAAGCTGGCGTTGCTGCTTTGCCAGGGCGGCATTTAGCGCAGTTACTTGCTTCGCTTCAGCTGCAGCAAAACCGGCCTGATAGCTGGCGGTTTTCATGGCATCAAGCTGTGCCAACGAAATGTTTACGCCGGCATATGCCACCAGTATTATGGCCAACCCGCCCAGAATATAGGGTGCAAATTGCTTAAAAGGCATAGCACGCCCCAGCGCCCCAGCCGGCTTTTACATACATTGGCTGCCAGCGTTTTAAGATTACATCAACGTAGTGGCGGTTCTCAGTAATGCTGGCCTGCGAGCGACCAGCATTAAACGGTTCAACAGACGTGTACACCAGCCCATCAGCCCCCGAAGCTGACGCCAGTGCCTGGTCACGTTGCACCCACCCTAGGCCGCCGTTGTATGCAGATAACGTAAAGGCCAGCCTGCTACAGCCGTCTGCTGCAGTAATACGTTTATATAACCAGGCGTTGTACAAAACCTGGGCGCGCATTGCCCAAGCCGGGTTATACGGCTGGGCTGTGGTTAAATCGCGCGGGTTAATGCTGGCAAACCATTCACTCGTTGCCGGCATAAACTGCGCCAGCCCCTCAGCACCAGCCGGTGAACGTGCATCAATGCGCCAATGGCTTTCCTGATGTATCTGAGCAGCGAACGTTGCCACCGGGGCATCTAAACCCCAAAAAGCATGCGATGTGCGGGTTAAGGTACGCTGGTGTTGCCTGGCTTCAGCCGGCACCGCAGCAACTGCAGCATCGGCAAAAATACACAGCACCAGAACAAACAACCCAGCCCACAGCAGGCGCTCGCTCCAGCTGGCTTTAGATGATTGATATTTCATGCTATAGCCCTAGCGTTAAGCCAAGCACGCAGGCCAGCACTATTAGCGCCCGACGCAGCATAGCTAAGCCACGGGGAATAAGGTCTTCGCCGGTTTCAGCATAGGTGTGCGGCCTGTCATACGGATACAACGCCCGGTCAAGCCAGTAGCCCAGCACAGCGGCAAGCGACACCAGTGCCACTTTGTATAACACCAGCGGCAATTGATGCGGGCTAAAAAACGCAATGGCGGCAACAAGCGCCAGCGACAGGATAATCCAGGTAAATAAACGGGGTAATTGAAGTGTTGGCATAATCACCTAGCTGCAGTAGTAAGTTACTGCCAGCTTAGGTGTTGTGGGGACTAGGCTAAATTAAAGGGTTTTAGGAAAATTAATAATTTTATTCACCATCAGGAACTTGAGACGTTTTAAAGCTTTGCGATAGCCTTTCCAGCTGTTGAGCGATACGGTTACTCTCCATTTCATCAATTTTCTTTAAAGTTTCGGCTTTAGTTCTCTCACAGTTAAGCTTATTCGCTTTTGCCTTTAAGCCTTTGATAGAGCGACTAAAAGCGTATTCCTCTTTCATCAATTCAGTAGATGGTAAATGTAACGACAAAAGCCCCCAGTAGACAAAATAGCCCAAAATGCTGGCAATAAACGGTAATGTGTACACTGCAAACCTAAAACCACTTGTGTCTGCCTCAAATATTGCGCTTATGACATGTATCAGGATCCCAGAAATTACTGAAACGATACCGGCGTAAGAAAGACTAATATTATTAGTGCCCGCATTATTTTTCTTTTGCACTAGGCACCTCACCAGAGGTCTTTAACTCTTCGAAGAACTCATCTAAATTATTGACATAAATTGTGCGCTTTATAATTTCGCCATTGCTGTCTGTATAACTAACATTAAGTTTCTCTAGCGGGAAAAGCCGGGCAATAAAATAGCTACAAACCCCCTGAACTGCACCACTAATGAGCGGCCAAGCGAGCATCGTACCTAAAATTATAAACCCAGCTTCTAAGTAGTTCATTGCTTCCTTCGGGTAGAAACATCAGTAAGTTTTTTATTCACTTTAACAACTATATACGACGTTGTGCTTTTTTTTGAGTGCCTATTATATGTTTCTGTTACCTTCAATTGCACCTCATATAAGTCATCTGATTTAAATGCTTCCTTATCCCCACGAGTTTTTGACAGAAACTCAGCATCCTCCAGACGAGTCCCCTTCCTCTTACCATTTGGTAGCTTAATCTGCCATCCTCTAGCTCCAGCGAAGTTAACTTTAGTAAAGTAGACAGTTGTTACCTTAATATCTGTTTTGACGTCATCGTTCATGGATACCGGTTCTGCCTGAAACGCAATATCATCCTTCGGAGTTACAGACACTTCCGTATCCTGAATTAGCTTTTTTGTGGTTGGATCATATAGTGATATCGAAACTTTAGACGTACCGTCTTCTTGCAATGGTGATGCCAATACCTTATCAAGCCCTCGTCTTAACTTACCGTTCTCAACAGCCACAGCTATACGAGAATCAATTTCAACAGATTTTTGGCCATCAATACTAATTGATTTCGTCCCTTTTCCTGTTTCGGTGATCTTAAACTCTCGACCTTTTATAGCTTTGAGTAAAGTAACCACAGACTTATATGCGCCATGAACGACAGCCGGCGCCGCACTCAATCCAATTAATGTTATCGGATCAAGCTTAACGGTATCGGGGTTCGTAATAATCTGTATGACTGCCTCAAAACTTCCTTGGTTGAATGCCACTACATTTACTTCTGGCACATCAGCTGACTGACCGTTTGCAACCTTATTAGCTTCGTTGATGCTTTCGGAGAATCCCTGAAGTGATAAGATAAGCTGACTAATAGAGACCTTGTGGTCCTTATGCGCTTCACCGTCAATTTTATACGTTAAAAAAACTTCTTTCATGCTAATCCTTTTTTTCGTTGAAATGTGTTCCCAGCCAAAATTTCAATCCACTGACAATACTCAAAATCATAAAACGCACCGGCAGATATTCGAGTGAAGTGCTATGACCGGCCAATCAGGGTTACCCTGCAAACTGTCCTGAGCCTTCGGTGGAACTGGCCAGTTCGGATCACCACACTAACCTGTGGCTAAAAACAGCAGCGCGCAGGCTACTAAAACGTATTTTAAATAACTGTTATATCCTACTAAAAAAACAGCAGCCCTTGCGGGCCGCTCAAGCACTTCCTGCAAAAAACTGTGATTAAGAAGACTTTCTTTGGCTTTGCGCCTGATCGAGGCCGTTTAGTAGCGACTGAATAAGTACGCCAGGAATTTCAATAATTTTTTCTTTCTGGCCAGCTAACTTTATCTCAACACCGTTTTTATTTCGCTCAAGGTATTCACGGGTAAAGTTAACGCCTAGCGTTTCTGTCAAAGTACAACCGAGCCCGTACTTGACACCGGTGCAATCAGGTTCTTTTTTAATTACAGTTACCGTAAGCGCATCACCGTTACTGTCTATAGCCCTACTGATATTTCCCCAATCATCTAAAAACACTGCCGAAGTATATGCTTGCAGAGCTATTTCAGAGCCATCAACCTCTTTTACTGAGCCTCGTAGCAGCAGGTTATCAAATGCCGGAGTGTTAACTTTAAAGAGCTTTTCAAACCTGTCGTACTCTACTGTTGCAACGCTATTCATTTCAGCCAACATACCGCCATAAAATGATCTGATATCCGTATCGCTAATAGCTTGCTGATCGGCTTTTACCAGGAAAGTTCTAATCGCGCTTGGCTGCAACTCAAGGTAGTACACTGAACAATTGTCTGTGGCGACCTTAGTGTAATAAGGCGATGCTCGACGATACAGCTTACCGTCAAGAGAAACGTGTTTATGAACTATATTCCCAGACCTCAAATCGTTCCTGGTTTCTACTGTATCAACGCCAGTGGCGATAATTTTGAAGGGACGCCTTTTAAGATCGTCATACCCATTTACCGGAGTTTGATCAAAGTCTCGGCGATTTGGATCAAACATGGAATTAACTTGAATTGAAGTAGCGAACTCGGGAATAACCTGATATTCGGCACTGTTGATCAAGCTGTATGCACAGCCTTCGCTCCCTTCTACTGTATGTTTTGCAGGCGTTTTAATTGCAAACCCACCGTTAGCTGCACACCCAGATAACAATAAACATGCAGCTATCGCCAAAGCGCTGAAAGTCGTTTTCATCATTGAAGCTCCTTTAAAAATTGCTCTGACCATGCCAAGGTATTTGCCTACTTTCAATACAAAAAAGCCAAAACAGAACAATATTTAAGCAGAAACACTGAAATATCATCTTTTTGTAAGAAAAGAACAGCTACGGCCAACTATCACTATGCGGCAATATTGACAAACACCCTTGCCCCCGTGTTCTGGTCAACTCAGCGCATGCATCCAACGGTAATATTGGCTTCTGTAGATAATCATCCACCTCAACAACCCCTACAGCTATTTGGCACTCGGTGCAAACAAATGGCCTTGCACGTAGCATCAGTTTTAAGCTTGGAACAACGGCAACACGAATGCCGATACTCTTGGCAGTATTGGTATAACCGTGTTTGTGGAATAGGATTGAAGCGTCTTTGTCGTCACGTTTCCAGACTAAATTACCCAACAAGTGATACGCGAAGGCACGGGCGTTTAAATCATCAATTAAATATTCTTGCAGGCAATGCTTCAACCCTTGAAAAACAATATCCTCAATATTGGTATCAGTTTCAGCATATGCCTGCAGTTGTTCAAAGGTAATACCGGTGGGCTTTAGCGATTCGATTAATTGTGCTTTAACTTGCTGTTCGCGCCAGGCACACTCAACATCGTTTGCTTGCAGTTCGGTAAGTAAAACTTTTACTTGCGCAGGATCTTCTAGGCGTCGTTTAGGATATACAAACTGCCTACACGTCTTGCATTTGCTTTTCCTGTCAGGAAACTTGGGGAAAGGGTTTTGGCAGTATGGGCAATTTAATTCTGACATGGCAAATCACCGTTGCGTCTAAATACGTTCATCAACAATCAACTTGCCAGCCGTTACCGCAGTGATCATGCTTCCAAAAATGAAAACTTCACCGAGCCAGCCAAAGGGGTCGTAGTCAAAAAACTTCAAACTAATCCCAAATACAACCCCGAACAAAGCTACAGAAAACACTTTAATAAACTTTTCCCTTTGTTGGGCTGCAACAATCAGACGAAAATATTTCTCTACATTCAAACCACAACCTGGGCAACTTTCAGCATTTCTGCTAACTCTTCGGCTACAGTGCGGACACGGTATCAATGCATCGCTCGGTGCTGGCTCAGTGTTATAGTAAGCCTCTACCTTGCCATGAGGCGCATAGACAACGGGGCTATTATTGCCAGTCTGAATATTTACCCCTCGAGACTGCTCCGCTTTTCCTGATTTTAGTGCATCTTCCAGCTGAGAAAACCTATCGCTCTTATGTCTGTCCATGGCAACTCCACTACATAAAAAACTAACTCACCAAACGTAAAATCCGTCCTAAACTTTCGTCGCTCATTACGTTTTCTTCAATATAAACCTGATACACCAAACTAATTATTCTGGCTTTTTGTGCAGCAGTATATCGTTTACCTGCGATGTCCATTAACCGCTCTGCTTGCTCCACTGACTTTTCAAGTAGAGCTTCATCAATACTAGCCGAAGGCCCAGTTCGCTTACCGGTTACAACATAGCCAACATCAAAACCAAGTTCATAAAGCTTCGCCAATTGGTCTGAAGGTACCGCATGGCCAGCCTCCCACCGTATATACGTTCCCTTAGAAACTTCTAAACGTTCATAGACTTCACGCCCCTGTAAGCCGAGAAGCTCCCTTTCCTGACGAAGAAAGTTCAATTTTTCAAACCTTATATATTGACAGGTTCAATATATTGAACCTAATATACATCAACACCAAACACAAACAGCGCGCCAACGCTGCCACCTGTTAAACAAAATGAAACAACGAGGCTTAACTATATGAACGGACAAGAAATAAGGCAAGCACTTCATGCTAAGGGCTTTACCTTAACCATGCTGGCAGAAGAGCTTGGTGTTCACTCCAACCTTATCCGCGCGGTTATTCACCGCCGTGGCACTTCTAAATCTGCGGCTGATGCCATTGCCAAAGTGCTAGGCCAGTCTGTTACACAGGTATTCCCTGATGTGCCGTCATACGCTGGCACTGGCTTACCCAAACCAAGTGCAGCCAAACGCGAAGAGCTACGTCAGTTACTAGCTTCGTAAGGCGCAAACAGCCATTGCATTAGCGCGTCGTTTAATTTCAGGGAACTGCACGGAGCAGGTTTATGTTCAGCACAATAACAAACCCAGTTAAGAAGCTGCCCCAGGGCTGCGTCTTCAGCATAAAGCAACACCCCAACCCACCAGCTGCGGCTGCCGGGGCTAAGCAACAGCAAAGCGTTAACCAAAGCGCGTACCTGGCCAATATCAACTTTCTCGGTTGGCCGCCATTCTGCTACACCGGCTACACCCAGCCAGCAGAGCAATTGTTCAGTTACTTCCAAACGGTACGCGTCTGGTTGGATGCTCGCAGTTTTATCTCGTTTCATAGTGACCATTGCCTCGCTTTTGATGGCACCAGTGTGGGTGGCAGAGCCATTCCAGTCCACCAGATCTTTTGGAAGCACTACAGCTGGGGGGCATTCTAATGAGCCGCAAAAATTGGAACCAACTGGTACCACGCTCGCTTACCGAAAGCCTGCAGCTATGCAAAGAGTTTGCTATGGCCAACAAACAAATGAGTGTACCGCGCATTGCCGACCGCATAGGCACCTCGCCAGACATGCTTTACAAGCACTTAGGTGGCGCCACCATGCCAGCTTATATGCTGATCCCTTACATGGAAGCATGCAACCGTGTATACCCGCTGCAGTACATGGCGCACAGCCTTAATTACCTGCTGGTACCCATGCCAAGGGGCCGCAAAGCAGCACATAAAACGCTGATTCAGCTAAGCCAGTTTTGTAACGCCGTTATGGGCCAGTTACTGGCGCTGGAAAGCGGCGAATGCCAACCGCAAGACGTGACCGACCAGCTAACCCTGCTAATGGAGAACCTGGCGTACCACCGGCTGGAGGCACAAAAACACGACCAGCCCGAACTGGATCTATTCCCGGAGCGCGCCGATGTCTAATAACAGAACATTTTGTGACTACGGCTTTTCAGCTAACGCTGCTGCTTTCGGTTTTCACGAGCCACATCAAGATCATGTAGCAGCTGATCAACAGTGCTCAAAGCATATCGCTGCCAAGCGCAGCCATTCCACTCCATCTGTCTCAGGGAGTGTTCTAGACCAGCAGGATCGTGGGTACCAGCCATTTCAGACGCAGCAGCAAGGCGAAGCCATGCCTGACAAAGTGCCTGGATCTGACCTTCAATCTGTAGCAAGCGTTCTTCGGGTGTCATTAACTAAATCTCCTGTTGTGAGCGAAAACACCAGCTTAATTAATGCTGAGGAGCCAAACAATGTCTGAAACCAAGTATTTATCTAACCAAATTTGCCGTGTATTGCGCCTGCAAAAAGTGCTGGCTGGCCACGAAAACACCGGTTTAACCATTAGCGAAATTGCCAACAAGATGGATACCACGGCCAGCCAGGTACTGCGCGATTTAGCCAACCTGCAAAATGAAGGTTTTGCCGAACGGTGCCCGTGGGACGACAACCGCTGGCGGTTGGGTATAGCACTGGCACAGATCAGCAACAAGGTGCGCATAAATCTGGATCAGGCCCAGCTGCAACTGCAGCAGGACATTACCAACTACAGCAAAGTGTTTTAGGGGGCCGCCATGAACTACGAAGCAGAAGAAGCAATGGCAGAAGCTGATGCGGAATTACTCGCAGAAGAAGTGACCATTAAACAAACCAAAGCAGAACAGCGCTGGCAGAACAACCAGGCAAACAAAACACAGGTGCAGCCAATGAGCAGTAATAACCCAGATACCGCACTAAGCCACGAGCAGCAAAAAGCGGTAATCGACGCCAAAGATGTATTACTTAACAAATCCCTGGTAATGCGCCAGTTAGGCCAAGCTGAAGCTTTCGACTTTATGAGAAAACTGGCGAAGATTGGCCAATTAAAGCTAGTCCAAACTATTAAAGAAAATAAAGAATACAAAGGCTTAGTGTATTTAGATGCCGATGGAAACCGGCAACAGGTTGCCACTTGGGACGACTACTGTTTAGCATTCCTTGGTGAATCTCGCCGGACAATTGATGAGCGCCTTGCGAACTTGGCAGTTTTCGGCGAAGAGTTTTTTGAAGCCAGCCAGAAAATCGGCCTGGGCTACCGCGAATTGCGCAAGCTGCGCCAGTTACCGGCCGACCAGCAACAGCTGGTAATTGAAAACGAAGCAGTAGAGCTTGGAGATAAAGACGCGCTGCGCGAGCTAATAGACGATTTAAACGCCAAACACCTGCAGGAGCTAAAAGCCAGCAAAGGCGAAAAAGCCGAGCTGGAACAGCAGTTAAAAATAGCCCGCCAAATGCGCGACGAAGCCCAAAGCGAAGCCAATAAACACAAAGAAGAACTGGCCAGCCGCAAGTTTAACCCCGACAGCTGGAAGCGTGATGTAAGCCAGGTGGTTACCGATATCGCCACGCTGGAAGGCACCATTTTACAAGCCCTAAATAAACTGGCCACCTTGCGCAACAAAATTGCGGAAAGCGACACCGACGACGTGTTTGCCAAAGACCCAGCCACCTACCACGCCGCCATGGAATATATGTGCGGGGTTATGTATCACACCAGCCGCTGCCTGGCAGAAG
>CAZEGA010000125.1:0-9158 GCA_964511675.1 uncultured Rheinheimera sp. | reverse complement strand
GGTAAAAGCGCGCCGTTTTGGCGAAATGCGTATTCCGGCGCAGTTGCGCTATGTGCAGAGTGTGAAGATGGGCGGGCGCGAGTCAGAAGAGCTGGTGCTGGCCGATTTAGCCGCCTATGTTGCCACTCAGATGGAAGATGGCGTGCGCTACGTGATGGGCTCGGGCTCTACGGTGGCGGCCGTGATGGCCGAACTGGGGCTGGACAACACCCTGCTGGGTGTCGATGTGGTGGAAAACGGTAAGCTGATTGCTAAAGATGTCAGCGCCGCACAACTGCTGGAGCTGGTCAACGGCTACCCCGGCAAACTGGTGATAACGTTAATTGGTGGCCAGGGCCATGTATTCGGCCGTGGCAACCAGCAGCTGTCGCCTGCGGTGATCCGCGCTGTTGGCCGCGACAACATTTTACTGATCGCCAGCAAGGCCAAATTGCAGCAACTGCAGGGCCGGCCGCTACTGGCCGATACCGGTGACAGCGTACTGGACCAGCAACTGACCGGTTTGATTAATATTCTGACCGGCTATAACGACTATGTCATGTACCGTTTAGGCTATGAGGATGAAGTATAATATGACAGCAGTAACCATGCCGGAGCCGTTTATTGATGCGGCCGCCGGGTTGTTTGATGCCCTGGTGCCGGTGGCCAGCGATGATGAATTATTTGCCGCAGGCTACCTGCGCGGCCATTTTGATTTAGCCGTAGGGACTTTGCAGGTGGCCGGTGCGGCTTTTGCTGCCGCCGATGTGATTTCGCAGGTCAGCAGCACATTACAGCAGGCTATTGAAAATGGCGAGCTGTCCGAGCAGGATCAGCAGCATGTTAATGCCATCTGGCTGCGGGTGCAGCAACTGGCTGCCTGAGCCTGCAAGACATTTACGCGCTTATGCGTTACCATAAGCGCACTTTTAACCTGAAGCACCCCGCTTCGCCAGCATAAGTGAAACTCATGTCAGATAAATACACCACGCTTGAACAGCACGCCAGCTACGGCATTGGTTTACAAATGGGCCAGCAACTGGCCGACAACCCGTTTGACGGTTTAGATATCGACGCCGTTGCCGCCGGTGTTATTGCCGCTTTTACCGAACAGGCTCCGGCAGTAAGCGACGAGCAAATCCGTGCTGCTTTTAGCGTGATCAGCGAGCGTATGCAGGCAGTCCAGGCCGAAAAAGCCGAACTGTTAGCCGGCGCCGGTGAGGCTTTCCTGGCCGAAAACGCCAAACGTAGTGACATTACCGTGACGGCTTCAGGCCTGCAATATGAAGTACTGGTAGCGGCAGACGGCGAAAAGCCAACACGCAATTCCACGGTTCGTACGCACTACCACGGTACTTTAATTGACGGTACTGTGTTTGACAGTTCTTATCAGCGTGGCGAGCCGGCTGAATTCCCGGTATCAGGCGTGATTGCCGGCTGGACAGAAGCGCTGCAACTGATGTCACCTGGTGCAAAGTTACGTTTGTATATTCCGCATAACTTGGCTTACGGCGAGCGCGGTGCCGGTAATGCCATTGCGCCTTTTAGTGCCCTGATTTTTGATGTAGAGCTGCTGGCTATCCTG
Source organism: uncultured Rheinheimera sp. (assembly GCA_964511675.1). Classification (GTDB taxonomy): domain Bacteria; phylum Pseudomonadota; class Gammaproteobacteria; order Enterobacterales; family Alteromonadaceae; genus Alishewanella. Next base: position 7,594 of record CAZEGA010000125.1, on the reverse strand, counting down.
TAACCACAGTTTTGCCCCCTCCGGCCTGCAGTGTGGTAATGCTGATCATTTAAGCCGGTTCGTGCTGATGCTGTGGTTTTTGGTGTGCCTTATATTGCCAACCCGGATCTGGTACAGCGCTTTGCCAGTGATGCGCCACTAAACCCGGCCCGGCCACAACTGTTTTATAGCAGTGGTGCTGAGGGCTATACCGATTACCCGGTGCTTACGCAGTAGGGGTGTTGCTGGCGTTACATCAAGCAGCACACCGGCTGCCACCGGTGTGCTTTGGCTTAAACGCACTCAACCGCGATAAGGGTTGCGGCTGATCCGTACCGGCTGGCTGAGCAGTAACAGGGCCGCGATCACCGCGTAAATCCATAGTGCTGCCGCACTCCAGAACGCCATGCTTTTACCCAGCAGCTGCCAGCTGGTATCGCCACAACTGCCGGTAGGCTCGAACACCGCCGGCAGCCATTTATCCAGTGGTAACCAGGCAGGAAACTCAGCAAACAGTGAACAGCTGAAAAAGCCGCCTTCGGCCAGCAGTTGCTCAATATTAAGCAGTTCGTTCGCCTGTATTATGCCGCCAATAGCAGCGGCCAGCATAGCTGCTAACCCGGCTACACGCAGCATAGCACTACGCGGAGCCATAAAGCCGATAACAGCGGCAAGTAAAATAGCGGCAAATGCAGTTCTGACATTAATACACTTGATACAAGGCTGCATATTCAGGCCATACTGAAAATACAATGCTGTACCCAGTAAGCCAAGGCAGGACAACATAACCAGCAGCCAACCCCAACGCTGCATTGATAAAGCCTTCAATTTTTGTAGCATTTTTTATCCTTCTGACGGGAATTTTATTTTAAGCCGCGATTAATCTACGGTATTTGCCCGCAATGTACAATCAGTGCACCACAAACTGGCAATTTTCAGGCGGTGGCTTGTTAACTGTTCGCGCTCTGGTACAATCAGTGCACTTCTATAAGTAAAAAGACGGACAGATCCGCATGACCAACCTGATTAAAGCACAAAGCCCGGCCGGGTTTGCCGAAGAGTACATCGTCGATTCTATCTGGAATGGCAAGTTTGCCCCAGGTTCTATTCTGCCGGCAGAGCGTGAACTGTCTGAGTTAATAGGTGTTACCCGTACTACATTGCGTGAAGTGTTGCAGCGGCTGGCGCGTGATGGCTGGTTAACTATCCAGCATGGCAAGCCAACCAAAGTAAACAATTTCTGGGAAACCTCAGGTCTGAATATTCTGGAAACCCTGGCCCGGCTGGACGAGGAACGTATGCCGGATCTGGTAGATGAGCTGTTATCAGCCCGCACCAATATCAGCGCTATTTACATCCGTGGCGCAATTAAAAACCATGCCGAACAGGTAGTGAAAGCGTTTGCCGGTGCCGAAGCGCTGGAAGATACCGCCGAAGCCTTTGCTGAATTTGACTACAATTTAAACCACGAACTGGCGCTGCATTCTGCCAACCGGATTTATGTGCTGATCCTGAACGGTTTCCGGGGTTTGTATAACAAAATTGCCCGCTTTTACTTTTCTCACCCGCAGGCGCGGGAACTGGCACGTAAATACTATCACCAGATAAAACTCTATGCCGAAAACGGCAAGTTTGATGAAGTGGTGTTTGCGGTACGCAAATATGGTAAGGAAAGCGGCCTGATCTGGTTAGAACTGCGGCCGCAGATCCCCAAAGATTTGATTGAGTAACTGTGCAAACAAACCGCCTGCTGGCGGTTTGTTTTTTCTGCCACGGCTTTGGGTTGAGCTGGCCACCCCAGACAGGTTATTATTGGCAGGAATAACATATTCCTTTTAGTTATAAGTGAGTGTAAAGCATGTCAGATCAGCTGCAGGGTGAGATTTATCTCGACAACAATGCCACAACACCGGTATTACCGGTTGCTGCGCAGGCGGCTATGCATGCCATGCAGCAGGGCTTTGGCAATCCCAGCAGCAGCCATGCCACCGGCATTAAGGCCAAAGCAGAGCTGGAGTGCACCCGCGCACTGGCACGGCAGCTGATAGGCGCCAGCAGTGGCGATATTGTATTTACCTCCGGCGCTACCGAAGGTATCCAGACATCCATAGTGTCTGCCTTACTGGCAGCGCGGGCCCGCGGCTTATCTGGCGCCGACACCCTGCTGCTGTATGGGGCCACTGAGCACAAAGCGGTGCCGGAGAGCCTGAAACACTGGAACAAGGTGTTGCAGCTTAATGCTACTGTAAAAGCGATACCGGTTGACCGGCATGGCTTGCTGGATCTGGCCTTTATACGCCAGACCCTGCCGGCAGCGGCCATGATCTGCACTATGGCTGCGAACAATGAAACCGGTGTCAAACAGGATTTGCTGCAACTGGAGCAACTGATCCGCAGCGTTAACCCGCAGGTGTACTGGATGGTTGACTGTGTACAGGCACTGGGAAAAATGTCACTGGATATTGCCCGGACCAGTATCGACTATGCGCCGTTCAGCGGCCACAAATTGTACGCGCCCAAAGGCATAGGTTTTTTATACGTGCGCAAAGGGACACCCTATCAGCCGTTTATTGCCGGTGGCGGGCAGGAAAGCGGGCTGCGCTCCGGCACAGAAAACCTGCCCGGTATAGCGGCTTTGCACGCGGTGTTTAATGAGCTGGCCAAAGTATCTGATTCTGCATTTCAGCCCGAAACGGTCCTGTGGCAGTACCGGCAGCATCTTATCGCGGCGTTACAGCAGGTATTTCCGGCGCTGCGGCTTAACAGCGATGCGCCGCATGTGGTGCCTACCACGATTAATTTCTCGGTGCCGGGTTTTTACAGCAAAGATATTATGGATTTATTTGATGCTGCGGGGATCAGGGTCAGTTCAGGCTCGGCCTGCAGCTCCAAGGTGCCCAGCAGCTTTGTGCTGGATGCTATGGGGCTGGAGAGCTGGCGCTCGCAGGGGGCTATCCGGCTGTCGTTCGGGCCAGCCATGACAGAGGCTGAATGTGACCGGGCCTGTCAGGCGATTGCGGCGTTATCTGCGGTAGTATGCAAGCATTGCCTGGTGCTGAGTGATGCCACCCCCACGCTGGAAATCCATGCCCGCGGTTTGTTGCAGTTAAAACACGAGGCCCTGTGCAGCTATATGCTGATTTGCCCCGACAGCCGTGGTGCCGTGGTGATCGATCCTGTGTTACCGCTGGCCGGGCGTATCGCCAATATTATCCAGGGCCAGGGTCTGCAGTTAACTGCTGTGCTGGATACCCATTTGCACCGGGATCATCTGTCAGCGCGCACAGCATTACTGACGTTGCTGGGTAACCCCTGTGCCGGTACCCGTTGCGATATGCTGGGCTGGCCAGCGTCTGCAGCACAGCTTGAACTGGGGCCGTACCGGCTGAGCAGGCTGGCTACGCCGGGACATACGCCTGAGGCCGTCAGTATTTTATTGTACAAACAACAGCAACTGCTGGCAGTATTTACCGGCGATCTGATTATGCCGGGCGGTGTAGGCCGCACCGATCTGAGCGGTGGCGATATGGCGGCGCTGGCAGCCAGTATCCGTCTGCTGCAGAGTACAGTGGCTGCAGATACCCTGCTGTTGTCCAGCCACGATTATGCGCAGCGCTTTTTTACCAATCTGGCGCTGGCACAGCAAGAGCAGCCGGTGATACAGGCGTTACTGCAGCATAAAACACAGCACGAGTGGCAAGCCCAATTACAGCAGCAGGCCATTGCGTTACAGCAGGCCAGCAGCTATTTCTGCGGCCTGGTGGAAGTGAGCTTATCGGATGCCACTGATGTTATTGCGCCTGAGCAACTGGCCGCCTTTTTGGCACAGCAGCCCGATACGCTGGTAGTGGATGTGCGTGAACCGCACGAGCAAAGTGCCGGTGCGCTGTCTGGTTATCTGCCGCAGCAGTGGCCGGTGTTTGAGGTGCCATTGTCTAAACTGGCCGATGCACTGATAAACGCTGAGCTTAAAGCCCAACAGCCTTTGCTGCTGGTGTGCCGTTCGGGTAACCGCAGCCTGATGGCCTGCAAGGTACTGGGGCGAATGGGGTTTACCCGGGTGTATAACCTTAAAGGCGGTACAGCGTTGTTGCGCTGAGCCATAACGGGATGACGCAACGTTGCGGCTATTTTTCCAAAAAATAGAAAAGTAACTGCGGTTTTATGTTATTTTCTTCCTAAAAAACTACTGTAACATGGCGGCATCAAAAGCAGGAGGTTGCCATGAAACAAGTTTTAGTGATTAACAGTTCTATCAGCGGTGATAAAGGCCATTCAGTACAGCTGGCGCAGCAGTTTCTGGCGCAATTACCACAAGGCAGTTTCAGTATCGACACGCTGGACTTGCACAGTACGCCGCTTCCGCACTTAGAGATGGCTGAGATAGCCGCGTGGATGACACCCGCCGGGCAGCGCAGTGCAGAGCAGCAGCAACTGGCGGCGGTTTCTGATGACATTATTGCCCGGGTGCAGGCGGCGGATGTGATCGTACTGGGGGTGCCCATGTATAACTTTGGTATACCCTCACAGTTAAAAGCCCTGCTGGACAGAATTGCCCGTGCCGGCATCACCTTTAAATATACCGAGCAAGGCCCGGTGGGCCTGCTCGAAGATAAGCCTGTAGTGGTATTTGCCACCCGTGGTGGCCTGTACCAGGGCACGCCGATGGACAGCCAGACGCCATTCTTGCAAAGCTTCCTGAACTTTGTTGGCTTAAAAGAGCTGCATTTTGTTTACGCCGAAGGCCTGAATATGGGGGCTGATGCACAACAGGCGGCACTGGCGGCGGCTAAGCAACGCCTTGCTGAAATCGGCGCGGCGATTGCCGCTTAAGCGGGTAGCTTAAGCTCAGGTTCCAACTTCTCCACAGCGCTGTGCTTTTGGGCACAGAGGCTGTTGTTTGTACCGGTCTTTACAGGCCGGTTTTTTTTGCCCGCTTAATCTTGTCTGGTCTGCTGTCAGCCGCATCTGTCTTTTTGTCAGTTGCGTTACCGCAGCAGGCTTTGTATAACAGGGCGTCTTTTATCATGATAAGAAGCATGTTATGACCAACAACCGACACCCAGTGCTCTGTGCAGCATTGTGCGCTGTGCTGCTAAGCCCGGCACAGGCAAAAAATACCGAATCCCGGACTTACCAGAGCACAACCGTCAGCGTAGCGGCGCCATATCAGGCCGACAGCAGTATTAAACTGACGATGGAACAGATCATGGCTGATCCGGACTGGCTGGGGCGCCAGCCTGAAGCCGCGCACTGGGCGGCCGATTCAGAGCGGATTTATTATCAGCGTAAGCGCGAGGGCAGTGAACTGCGTGACTGGTTTGCCCGCCCGCTTGCTGCCAGCGGTAATGGTGAGGTTGTGGCCCTGTCAGACTTGCACCAGGTTGGCAGTGCGGACGCTGTGTATAACAGCAGCCGCACCCTGCAGGCCTGGGCGTTTGAAGGCGATATTTATCTGCGCGATCTGGGCAGTGGCAAAGTCAGCCAACTGACCCGCGACAGCGCCCGGCAAAGCGAGCCGGAATTTTTGCGTGATGGCCGTATTGCCTATCGCGAAGGCTGGACCTTCTACGCGCAGGACTTACAAGGCAGCCAGCGCACAGAACTGGCCAGCCTGAAACCGGATGATGCACCCAAAGCACCGGCCCGGCCCCAGGGCTACCTGGCGCAGGAACAACACAAACTGCTTGAGTTTATCGCGCTGGAGCAGCGCAATGCCAAAGCGCGTTATGATGCCCGCCAGCAACTGCAACAGCAGAATACCGGCCTGGCACCACAGGCGTTTTATCTGGGTAAAGATCAGCAGATAGTGGCGGCCAGCCTGTCACCCAACGCCGATTACCTGCTGGTATCGGTGCGTAAAGCCAGCAAGCGCAACGACAAAGATATTATGCCGAATTATATTACGGCAAATGGCGACATTGCCGCCCAGCCGGTACGGGGCCGGGTAAATGATATTATCCCGGCAGCGCAGCGCATTTTACTGCTTAACCTGCAGGATGGCAGCAGCGCCGAGCTGAGTTACAGCAGCCTGCCGGGCTACAACGACGATGTGCTGGCAGAGGTAAAAGCAGACAATGCCAAAGCCCGTGGCGAAAAGTACAAAAGCGAAAAAGTGATCCGCGATATCGGCCTGATGACCGACTGGTACTGGAACCAGAGTGCCATGCGCTGGCACCGCAGCGGTGAGCAGGTTGCGCTGATGTTAAAAGCGCTGGACAACAAAGATCGCTGGATAGCCACAGTCGACTTTAAACAGAAAAAGCTGGTGCCACAGCACCGCCTGCATGATAAAGCCTGGGTTAACTATGCCTTTAATGATTTTGGCTGGCTGAATAACAGCAACAGCCTGTACTACCTGTCTGAAGAATCAGGTTATTCCCACCTGTATATCAAGCCACTGAACGCTAAAGCAAAAAAACTGACCAGCGGGACTTTTGAAGTCAGCAGCCCGGTACTGACACAGGACGACAGCTATATTTACTTCCAGGCCAATATGGCTCACCCCGGTAACTACGAGGTGTACCGCACTGTACTGGCCAGCGGTAACACCGAGCAGCTGACCAGGCTGGGCGGCAGCACCAGTTTTACGCTGTCACCGGATGAACAGCAGCTGCTGTTAAATTTCTCTACTAACCTGTTGCCGAACGAGCTGTATGTGGCACAGGCCAAACCTGATGCTGCGGTTGTCCGCCTGACCGATACCGTCTCTGAGCAGTTTAAACAGCTGCCGCTGGTGGCACCGCAGGTAGTGGCTGTACCAAGCAGCCATACCCGGCAGCCGGTATTTTCCAAAGTGTATTACCCGGCAGACTACCCGCAGGGTGAAAAACGCCGTGCGGTGATCTTTAACCATGGTGCCGGCTATCTGCAAAACAGCGATCTGGGCTGGTCCGGCTATTTCCGTGAGTTTTTCTTTCACAACCTGCTAGTACAGCAGGGCTATGTGGTCATGGACATGGATTACCGGGCATCAAAAGGTTATGGCCGCGACTGGCGCACCGCCATTTACCGCCAGATGGGCACACCGGAAATTGAAGATCTGGCCGACGGCGTAAACTGGCTGGTGGCTAATGCCAATGGGGATCGCAACCGTATTGGCACTTATGGGGGTTCCTACGGTGGTTTTATGACCTTTATGGCACTGTTTACCCAACCGGATCTATTCCAGGCCGGTGCGGCACTGCGCCCGGTAAGTGACTGGGCTTATTACAATCACGCTTATACCTCAAATATTTTAAATACGCCGGCAATTGACCCTATCGCCTACGAGCGCAGTTCGCCGATTTACTTTACCCAGGGCCTGAAAAAGCCGCTGCTGATCAATGCGCCTATGGTCGATGACAATGTATTCTTCCAGGATGTGGTGCGGCTGGTACAGCGTTTAATCGAGCAGGAAAATATCAATTTTGAAACGGCAATTTATCCGGTAGAGCCGCACGGCTTCCGCCAGCCCAGCAGCTGGCTGGATGAGTACCGCCGGATTTACAGATTGTTTGAGCAGAATTTATAATGCTGTAACGATACGGCCGCAATACCCGCTCTGGCTCGTCGCAGCCACTCGCCCTAATGCCTGCGGCAGGGCTCAGACACTCTGCGCCGACCAGATCGGGTT
>CAZEGA010000124.1:2073-9242 GCA_964511675.1 uncultured Rheinheimera sp. | reverse complement strand
CGGGCGTTTAAATAAATGATATCTTACCGCAGCAATTTTGCCGGCAAACCGCCGTATTGTAACAATCTGCCTGCGGTATCAGGCAAATATTCGATACTTCACCGCAACGGCAAGGCAAACAGCTGTTTAAAACAGCTATATCACTTTTATTCCCCCTTGAGGGGTTTAAGGTTGACAGCAAAAAAGGGCGCATGCACCCTTTTCTGACAACACTAAGCGCAGTTTAGCTCAATTTTTCACTGATATGTGTTCTGGCTGCCGAAATTACCTGCGCTAACGCAGCCACATCCGTGCCGCCTGCCTGTGCCATATCCGGCCGGCCGCCGCCTTTACCACCCAGTTGCTCAGCCGCCCAGCCAACCAGCTGGCCGGCATGCACTTTGCCAGTTAAATCACTACTGACACCGGCAATCAGACTGATTTTATCATCATTGACGGTAGCCAGCAGGATCACCGCAGAGCCCAGCTGGTTTTTCAGCTCATCCAGCATGGTACGCAACGCTTTAGGCTCGGTAGCCGGCAATTGCGTAACCAGCACGCTGGCACCGGCAATGTTGTCCACCTGTTGCAATAATGACGCCCCCGCCTGGCTGGCCATCTTCACTTTTAATTGCTCAATGTCTTTTTCCAGCTGCCGGCTACGCTCCAGCGCCTGCTGCACCCGCTCGGCAATACTGAATACATCACCTTTAACTGCACTGGCAACTGCCTGCGCCTGTTGCTCCATCTGCTGGACAAACGCCACCGCACCGGCACCGCTAACGGCCTCAATCCGGCGCACACCGGAGGCAATACCCGCCTCTGACACGATCTTGCACAGGCCTATATCACCGGTACGTTTAACATGGGTGCCGCCACACAGTTCAATGGAAAAATCGCCCATCGACAGCACACGCACTTCGTCATCGTACTTTTCGCCGAACAATGCCATAGCACCGGCCGCCTTGGCCTGCTCAACCGGCATTAAACGGGTTTGCAAATCATGGTTTAACTGAATTTGTTCGTTTACCAGGGTTTCAATAGTCCGCAGTTCTTCTGCACTTAGCGCCGCAAAATGGCTGAAATCGAAGCGCAGCCGGTCCGGCCCTACCAGTGAGCCTTTTTGCGTAACATGCTCACCCAGTACCTTACGCAGTGCAGCATGCAGCAGGTGTGTTGCCGAGTGGTTGCGTTTAATGGCGCCACGACGTGCAGCATCAATTTGCGCATCCACTTTATCGCCGGTTTTCAGGCTGCCGCTGAGCTTACCCTTATGGCCGAAGGCTTTGCCGATTTTTATCGTGTCGGTTACGCTAAACACAGCGCCGCTGGCCAGGGTTAAGCTGCCGCTATCGCCCATCTGCCCGCCCGACTCGGCATAAAACGGGGTCTGCTCCAGAATAACCAGCGCTTCGTCACCGTCATTCAGGCGGTCAACCTGCTGACCATCGCGCAGTATTTCGACTACACTGGCATTACCAAATTCATGCTCGTAACCGGTAAAGGTCGTTTGCTGGTTTGAGCTAACAGCGGCATTGTAATCAGCCCCAAAGTTGGATGCCTGCTGCGCCCGTTTACGCTGCTGTGCCATAGCGGCATCAAAACCGGCCTGATCGATAGTCAGGTTACGCTCACGCGCCACATCATTGGTTAAGTCGACCGGGAAACCATAGGTATCGTACAGCTTAAACACCAGTTCACCCGGCAGTTCAGTGCCGGCTAGCCCGGCCAGGGCATCTTCCAGAATGGCCAGGCCACGTTCCAGCGTTTTACCAAACTGCTCTTCTTCCAGTTGCAGCACTTTTTCAACGACAGCCTGCTTTGCTGCCAGTTCCGGGTAAGCTTCGCCCATCTGCGCCGCCAAAGCGGCCACCAGCTTATAGAAGAAAGCGCCTTTGGCGCCGAGTTTGTTACCATGGCGCACGGCGCGGCGGATAATACGGCGCAGCACATAACCGCGGCCTTCGTTGGACGGTTGCACACCATCGACAATCAAAAAGGCACAGCTACGGATATGGTCTGCCACCACCCGCAGCGATTTATCGGTTAAATCCGTTGCACCGGTCGCTTCTGCTGCCGCTTTAATTAGTGCCACAAAGGTATCAATTTCATAGTTGCTGTGCACATGCTGCAAAATGGCGGCAATGCGCTCCAGGCCCATACCGGTATCTACGCTGGGTTTAGGCAGTGGCTCCATCCGGCCATCGCTGTGGCGGTTAAACTGCATAAAGACGATATTCCAGATCTCGATATAACGGTCGCCATCTTCCTCTGCCGAGCCCGGCGGGCCGCCCCAGATATGTTCGCCGTGATCATAGAAAATTTCGGTACAGGGGCCGCAGGGCCCGGTATCGCCCATGGCCCAGAAATTGTCTGACGCATAAGCGGCGCCTTTATTGTCACCAATGCGGATAATACGCTCAGCCGGAACACCCACATCCTGCCGCCAGATATCGTAAGCTTCGTCGTCTGTGGCATACACGGTAACCCACAGCTTTTCTTTGGGCAGCTTGACAACACCGGTCAGAAATTCCCAGGCATAGGCTATGGCTTCTTTTTTGAAATAATCACCAAAGCTGAAGTTGCCCAGCATTTCAAAAAAGGTGTGATGGCGCGCAGTGTAGCCAACGTTTTCCAGATCGTTATGTTTACCACCGGCCCGCACACAGCGCTGCGCCGACACGGCCCGGTTATAGTTACGCTGGTCCTGGCCAAGAAATACATCTTTAAACTGCACCATACCGGCATTGGTAAACAGCAAGGTGGCATCGTTGCCCGGGATCAGCGAGCTGCTGGCCACCACCTGGTGTTGTTTGCTGGCAAAATAATCTAAAAAGGCACGCCTGATACTGGCCGATGTCATTGTCATGAAAAAATCCTGTCCACTCGGGTTTTACGTTGTCTGCTCAATTGCAAATTGAATCTGTTCATTACTAAAACCACGGCGCTGTAAATACGCCATGCGTTTTTGCCGCTCGTTAAAATCGCTGATCCTGCTGTTGGCATACTTTTTCTGGTATACCTGTAACGCCAGGCTGAACCAGTCAGTTTGCTGCACTGTGTCGCTTTGCAACACCTGCTGGCGTGAAATCTGCTGCTGGCGGCACTCCTGCACTATATAGTTCAGGCCATAACCTTTGTTTATCCGGCTTCTGAGCAGCATATCCACAAAACGCTGCGGGTCCAGATAGCGCTGCGCCTTGCACCAGTCAATTACGCTATTAATATCATCGTTGCTGCCACCCAGCCGCGCCAGCCGCTGTCTTAGCTGTGCTTCGCTGTAATCGCGCCGGCTCAGCCAGGCCAGGGCCCGCTGTTGCAAAATGGCACGCTCTGTCTGCATTACACTTCCAGTATGCCTTCATCCTGCAGCTTTAGCTGCAGGGCAAAGAACTCGTTAAATGACAAAAAGAAGGCAATGTTCAGCAGCGGCACCACTAACAGCAAACCTATAAACATCGTCGGCATGGTAAGCATTATCAACCCCATACTCAAGAGGCCAAAGACTACCAGCGGTATAATATTACGCCAGCAGGCAGTAAAACTGGCCTGTATAATCGCCAGCAGCCGCTGCTCTTTGAGAAAATAGGCAATCGCCACCGCATAGGCAAAAATCATCCACACCAGTACCGCACTGCCAACAAACGCCATCAGCGTTGTGATGTCGGTAATTTGCTGCTGGTGTTGCTGCACCAGCGCTGACGACAGCAGGCTGACCGGAACAGACGCCAGTATGTTCAGTGCCGCCAGACGAATAAATACTGCGCGGCAGGCCGGCTCTTGCAGCGGCGCAAACAGCATGCTGAGATCAATTTGCTGTTTGTGCTGTACCGCGACAATGGCTTTGTATACGCCCGCAGTTAAAAAGGGCTGCAGCAACACGGCCACTATGATCAACACAGGGTGCAGCTGGCTTAAAATGGCGGTGGCCGCCAGGATGACAAACATCATAATCCAGACCAGCGGTGCCTGCATAAAGATGTGCCAGCTGTGTTTCAGCCAGCCAAATGCCGCCAATGCCGGGGCACGTTTTATAATAAGTTTAACCTTAAACTGCTGTTCCACCTTGACTCCGAATCACCATTTACTCAGTGCATCAGGCACTGGTTGCCAATGATACTGCAAAACGGGGCAAATTAAGAGGGGCTGGCACTATCGCCAGCCTGCAGATAGCAGAATAGTACCTGCAAATAACAGAGCGAATAGTTAGTGCGCTAACACCATTTCCTGCAGCAAGCTGCGCCCGGCTGCGCTTTGTTGCAAATGCCAGAGAATAAAGCGGCTGTCAACATGCACTGCGCGGCTTAACCCGGCTTCGTAATGCCAGTCAGCTAACAAACGTTGTCCGGCACCGGTGTACATAATGCCAACAATGTCGGCATTATGGTTAAACGTGGGCGCGCCGGTCATGTCACCGCAGCTGTCAACACTGGATAAAAAATTGGCATGAATGGCGGTTTTGCTGCCATCTGCCGACTGTATACGGCTGAATGGCAGATACCAGACCGCATCTCTTGGCTGATAACCACTGACTCTGCCCAGGCTTAAGCGCAAGCCACCATTGGCTTCGGCGTAAGTCGGCTGACCTCTGGCATCGTTATACGCCATGATTACTTCCATCAAGGCAGCACGGGCCATTTCAAGCTGCACGGCCAGTTGCTGGCGCTGTTGTGCCAGTTGTTGTGAGGTATCCTGCATCGCAACGGCAAAGTTAATCAGGGGGTCATCACTGTGACGGAATCTGGCCGCATCTGCAGCAAGCCACGCCAGCCTTGCGCTGGCACGTGTCAGGCCGGTCAGGCGATAGATAGCAGAGAGTTTGTGCCGCACAATTTCACGGGTAAAGCCGTCACTGAGCGCAAAATACTGATCCAGTGCCGGCAACCGCTGCGGCTGGGGTAACTCCGCATACAGTTCCAGAAAATGCAGCGCCAGTTCCTGATCTGTTCTGGCATCAAAGCCGGTTTCAAGCTGTGCCAGTTGCTGCTGCAACTGCGCCTGGTGTTCAGCGCGGCTTTTTTCATCGGTTAACAGCGCATGCTGGTACAGCTGCACCGCTAAAGCCGGCAGCCTGGCATACTGCAAATTTTCCAGCACCTGGTCGCGCAACATCAGCTGCTGCTGCTGTTGCTGCAGATCACGAAACTGCTGCAGGGCAGCACCATACAATTGCTGGCGTACCGGGCTGGTGGTTATCCAGTCCCGGATCTGTTGCTGTTGCTGCTGCCGGCTGCCAAGCAAGTTTCCCTGCTGATATTCGGCCAGCATAGCCTGGCGCCGCTGATACTGCTGTTCCAGTTCTGCCAGCAGCCTTGTCATGTCGGGTACCGGCACCCTGCTGATGTGCTGCAACACATTTATGGTGCGTTTTAACTGCGTCTGAGCCTGTGGATATAACTGTTCAAACAGAAATTGCACTTCTTCGGCAGAACTGTAACGGCGGCTTTGTGGCACAAAATCCGGCACCAGCACCAGCTGTTGCTCGGCAGCACCGGCCGCAGCTAATTTTGCATAAGACGCAGATACCGGTTTGCCGGCCGTATTGTACAGCCTTAACAGGGTGAAGTCGGCATCATAGCGTGGCCAGCGCGTATCATCCTGCATGTCGTCCGGTTGTGGCGGCAGATACACCAGCCTGACATCCGCCAATGGCTGGTAATACTGCAAAGCAAACTGCAAACCATAGTGCAGGGTGTTCAGCTCACAGTAACGGTTTTGCTGCTGGCAGCGGCCGAGCAACTCCTGCTCCAGCCCGGCCAGGCGCTGGTAGCGCTGTGCCGGGGTGGCGGTTTCATTTAACTGGCGGTTAATGGCAACCGTCATATCCTGCTGTTCCGTTGGCTGGTAAGCCGTCAGGCCTGACAGACGGATTTCATCCTGGCGTTGCTCCGCAGCGAAACCTGAACGCAGCTCCGCCGGCAGATAAGGCCTGAGACAACGGGCACTGGTCAGCAACAGGCCATCAGCTGACACAAACACTGCACTGCATTCCCCCAGCTTTACCACAGAGCGCGTAATAGCATTAACCGCCGCCGGGGCCTCGGGGTTATCATACAGTTCAGCAGGCGCAACAGGTGCCGGGCTGCCAGCAGACAACTGGTGTGGTAACCAAAACCCTTCCGTGGCCCGGGCATAACAGCTCCCAAGCACACTCAGCAGCAGTAAAGCAGATAATATTTTCATAAGTGGTAATGATAAAGTTTCACCGGCGCACGCTACCACATCAGGCCTGCAGCCTTGTGCCGCTTGCGGTAAACCACCGGATTTTGCGATAACCGCCCGCCTCAGCAACAAAAAATCCTGGCGGTGCTTGATCTCTGGCTGGCCGGCCACATAATACGCCGACCGGATCATACGAGCAGTACTATGGAAAACGTTATTGAGAAACTGATTTATTCTGCACGCTGGATAATGGCCCCTATTTATCTGGGGCTAAGCCTGGCCTTACTGGCGCTTGGCATTAAATTTTTCCAGGAAGTGTTTCACATTCTGCCCATTATTCTCAGCATAAAAGAAGTCGAGTTAATTCTGGTGGTGTTGTCATTAATTGATATTGCCCTGGTCGGCGGCCTGATCGTGATGGTGATGTTTTCCGGTTATGAGAACTTTGTCTCCCGGCTGGATCTGGAAGGCCATGACGACAAACTCAACTGGCTGGGTAAGCTGGATTCGGGTTCACTGAAAAACAAGGTGGCCGCGTCCATCGTCGCGATCTCATCCATACATTTGCTGAAAGTTTTTATGAACACAGAAACCATCGCCAATGACAAGATTATGTGGTACCTGCTGATGCATATCACCTTTGTGTTATCGGCATTTGCCATGGGTTATCTGGACAAGGTCTTGCGCAAATAGCCGCTTTAGCCAAACTGCGGCATATAACGTTTAATCGTCACAATAAAAGCGATTTGGCAGTTGCTGATTTTGCTGCATAAAGTAGGTCTGCTGTAATTGCTGGTACCAGTTATCCAGTTGCACACTCAGCAAAGCCCGGTCAAAGTCACGTTGCAGCGCCTGGTCCCGGAACGCAGCGCGGTACAGGTTTGAGCCAAAAAACTCGTGCATTTTCACTGCCACGGGCGCGGCAGCAGTTTGCTGATAATACAGAAAAATATTGCGGTCCAGCACTATGGCCTGGGCCCGGCCACTGAACAGCATTTCAACCTGGGCTCTTTGATCGATAGTCTCCA
>CAZEGA010000124.1:0-2063 GCA_964511675.1 uncultured Rheinheimera sp. | reverse complement strand
GCACTTTACCGGCACTCTGAAACGCTACCACCACTTTGTCGGCTAAATCTGCCGGATGGGCAATCGTCAGCTCATCGGCGCTACGGGTCACCACTACATTCTGATAACGGATATAAGGCTGCGACAGGAACACTTCCGGGTCGTCGGCATCATTCGGCTGCAGGGTGGCAATATCACCGTTGCCACTATCGAGCAAAGTGCGTATCCGCGAGTTAGGCACAAACACAAATACCGCTTCATG
Organism: uncultured Rheinheimera sp.; assembly: GCA_964511675.1. Lineage (GTDB taxonomy): Bacteria > Pseudomonadota > Gammaproteobacteria > Enterobacterales > Alteromonadaceae > Alishewanella. Next base: position 1,822 of record CAZEGA010000124.1, on the reverse strand, counting down.
CCCCATGCGGCGTACCACTTCGCGCAGCAGTTCAAGCTCATAACCGCTTACCGCCTCCTTCCGGATATAAGGTGGTTTATTCTGCCCCACCAGCACATTAAGCGGTACTGCCTGCACCGTAAGCGGTGTCGCCCAGGCGATTACGTAACACCATATAGCGGCTATCCAGCCTGATTTTTTGCTCATCAGTCGCTCCTGCTGCTGTTTTGCTTAAGTTTAGCCGGTTTTAGCAGATGGCAACGGATAAATTGTTATGGCTGCAGCAGCAATAGCCTGATTGATAACAACCACTTAATCCTGATTTTTGTTAATTCTGGTTTTGCCGGTAGCGGCCAGGGCAATGCTGCCCTAGCGCAAATTAGGCGCCAGCCAGCTTTGCGCCTGCTGCGGGCTCCAGCCTTTTTTCGCTGCATACTCGTTAAGCTGATCATCGCCAATTTTACTGACAGCAAAATACTTGCTGTCCGGGTGGCCAAAGTACCAGCCACTTACCGCTGCGCCGGGCCACATGGCATAGCTTTCGGTCAGCACTATGCCGGTTTGTTCTGCCACATCCAGCAGCTGCCACAGTGTGCCTTTTTCGGTATGCTCCGGGCAGGCCGGATACCCCGGTGCCGGGCGGATACCCTGGTACAGTTCACGGATCAGTTGTTCGTTATCCAACGTTTCAGCAGCGGCATAGCCCCAGTATTCGCGCCGCACTTTTAAATGCAGGTATTCGGCCAGGGCTTCTGCTAACCGGTCGGCCAGGGCTTTTACCATGATGCTGTTGTAATCATCATGTTCGGCTGCAAATTTTGCGGCAAATTCATCGGCACCAAAGCCAGTGCTGACCGCAAAACCGCCGATATAGTCTTTTACGCCGCTATCAACCGGTGCAATAAAATCTGCCAGACAGCAATTAGGCGCATTGTTACGCAGCTGCAACTGCTGGCGCAGGTTATACAAACGCAGCTTTTCCGTCGTACGGCTTTCGTCGGTGTAAACAATAATATCATCGCCCTGGCTGTTGGCCGGAAATAAGCCAAACACCGCTTTACCTGTCACCTGGCCTTCGTTAATCATGCGATCAAGCATGGTATTGGCGTCTTTAAACAGTTTGCGCGCCTCTATGCCGACATCGGCATGGTTTAAAATGGCCGGGTATTTGCCGGATAACTGCCAGGTTAAAAAGAACGGTGTCCAGTCGATATAAGCCCGCAGCAGGTTTAAATCGACATCCGGCCACAGGTGCACACCCGGCTGTTTTGGCTTGGGCGCAACCTTGCTTAAGTCCAGCTTAAATTTATTGGCCCGGGCTTCTGCCAGGCTCAGCAGTTTTTCTCCGGGGCGGCTACGGGCGTGCTGCTCGCGCGCCACTTCGTACTCACTTTTTATACGGGCCAGGTAACCGGCCTTGCTATCCGGCGTAATTAACGACTGCACCACAGATACACTACGCGATGCATTAGGCACATAGACGACACCATGCGGATAGTTCGGCTCAATTTTCACTGCGGTATGGGCTTTAGAGGTAGTGGCACCGCCTATCAGCAGCGGCTGGGTAAAGCCGAGGCGGGTCATCTCTTTGGCGACATGCACCATTTCATCCAGCGATGGCGTGATCAGGCCCGATAAGCCGATAACATCGACATTGCGCTCTTTGGCCACGCGCAACAGCTCAGCACAGGGCACCATAACGCCCAGATCAATCACTTCAAAGTTATTGCACTGCAGCACCACACCAACGATGTTTTTGCCGATATCGTGCACATCGCCTTTTACGGTAGCCAGCAATACCCGGCCCTGCGCCTGGCCGCCTTCTTTTTCCTGCTCAATATAA
>CAZEGA010000123.1:5748-9285 GCA_964511675.1 uncultured Rheinheimera sp. | reverse complement strand
ATGGACGAAGTTTATAATCAAGCCCCCAGGGACTGGGTTTACGGCGTGTTGGCCTGGGCAAGCCGGTTCGTGGGATATTGCTAACTGACCGGCATTACCTTATCCAGGGCGTTATAAACTAAAGGCTCAGGATATCAGGCGGGAATATCAATACCAGACTCCCGCATACGTGCCAGCTTATAGCGCAAGGTGCGGTCGCTGATCCCCAGCTTACGCGCCACGTCAGTGCGCCGGTAAGCACACTCGCGCATCGTCGCCAGAATAATACGGTGCTCCTGCTGGTGCACACTCTGTTTAAAGCTGTTGCTGTCCGCCGCACTATCGTCAGGCAGTACCTCTACCGGCTGCACCTCTGCGGGCTGCAGCACCGGCGCGGCCACATCGTCTGCCAGGCTGGCCGTTGCGGTTAAATCCAGCTGCTGCAGCATAATATCGTGGGCAGCAATATCATCGGCTGTGGTAATGATCAGCGCCCGCTGGATCACGTTCTCCAGCTCGCGCACATTGCCGGGCCAGTGGTATTGGGCCAGACATTGCTCGGCTGCAGCGCTTAAGCGTGCACCGGGCCGGCCCGAGGTTGCCGCATGGCGCTGCAGTAAATGCCGCGCCAGCGGTACTATATCCTCGCGCCGCTCGCTCAGCGCCGGCCAGGCCAGCGGAAACACATTCAGCCGGTAAAACAAATCCTCACGAAAACGGCCGTCTGCCACTGCCTGGCGCAAATCGCGGTTACTGGTCGCCAGAATACGCACATCCAGCTTAATGGTTTTACGCGCGCCCAGCCGCTCGACTTCGCGCTCCTGTAACACGCGCAGTAATTTGGCCTGCAGGTTCAGGTCCATCTCGGTAATTTCATCCAGCAACAGCGTGCCCTGCTGCGCCTGTTCAAACTTGCCGGGGCAGGCGTTAACCGCACCGGTAAAAGCGCCTTTCTCATAACCAAACAGGGTAGACTCCAGCATATTCTCCGGTATTGCCGCACAGTTTATCGCCACAAAAGGCCCGGCACTGCGTGCCGATAACTGGTGAATATAACGCGCCAGCACTTCTTTACCCGACCCGCTGGGCCCGCTGATCATCACACTGGCATCGGTATTGGCGACCCGGGCGCACAATGCCAGTAACTGTTTACTGGCCGCTGCCGCCACCACAGGCTCAATATTGCCCGGCGCATCGGTAATGGCATAGCGGCTTACCGTACTGAGCAGTACCTCGGGCGAAAAGGGTTTGGCCAGGTAGTCCACCGCTCCCAGCCGGATAGCCTCTACTGCCGCCTGCACCGTGGCATAGGCTGTCATCATCAGTACCGGCAGTTTGGGGTAATGTTCGCGCAGGGTTTTCAGCAGCGTAAGGCCACTGACACCGCCCATCTGCACATCACTGACCACCAGCTGTACCTTATGCTGCTTCAGCAGCAGCAAGGCTTCTTCAGCACTGCTGGCGCAGAGCACCCGGTACTGCGCCAGCTGTAAGGTATCCTGCAGTGCTTCACGTAAACCGGCATCGTCTTCCACTAATAAAATATGCTGGCTCATGCGGCATCTCCCGGTGATACGGATGCTAACTGATGCTGCGGCAACAGCATTTCAAAACAGGCCCCCGAACCCTTATGCGCCCTGTAATGCACCGAGCCATGATGTGATGCCGCCACCGCCTGCACCACTGCCAGCCCAAGGCCGGTGCCGTTGGCACGGCCGGTGACAAAAGGCTGAAATAAATCAGGCAGCAGCTGCGCCGGCACGCCGGGCCCGTTATCGCTGACCGTCAGCGCCAGCCAGCCCGGCTTATGCTCACAGGCGGCAATATGCAGTGTGATCTGCGCCTCTGCCGTAACCGCCTGCACACTGTTCTGAATAAGGTTCATTAAGGCACCACACAGTGCACTCCGGTTACCCAGCAGCCACAACGGTGTATCCGGCAACTGAATATCAAAACGGGCACCCGAGGCGGTCGTACAGGCTTCTGCTGCCTGACGTACATCGTCTGCCAGTTGCTGTGCAGTAAAGGCACTGACAGCCTGCGCACTGTCGGGCCGGGCAAACAGCAACATATCGTTCAGTTGCTGTTCCAGATCCTGCAGCCTGGATTGCAGCTTATGCTGAAACTGCTGCTGTTGCTGCAACGTCATACGTGGGTTGGCCAGATTCCGGGCATACAGCATGGCAGCAGACAAGGGAGTGCGGATCTGATGTGCCAGTGAGGCCATCATTTTACCCAGCGCCGACAAACGCTGCAGGTGGCTGAGCCGGCTTTGCAACTGCCGGGTCTGGGTCAAATCGGTCAGCATGATCAGCTGACCGGGCTGGGTATAGGCTGTTTTGCCCAGCAAAGCGCCGATCTCAAGCTTAACCCGGCGGCCATCTTTTAACGACACTTCCAGGCCGTCATCACTGCGCGGGCGGAAACAGCGGTTTATGACATTAAACCACAGCTGGCCGACCAGCGGCTCACCCAGCATGCCAAATGCTGCCGGATTGGCCTGATATACCATACCACGCTGATCCAGCAGGATCACCGCAGCCGGCAAGGCATGTAATACCGGGTCCTGTAACTCAGTGTGTAATAACTGTAATAGCGGTCGCTCAGCCCCCTCAGCGCTACTCTGAGCACTGGCCTGAGTGTTGTGGCGCTGACGACTGTGACCGGCTGGCGCCAGCTCATAAGCATTGGCCGTTATCATGCATACCCCCTGAGATAACACGTTCAGGTAGTACAATGCAGGCATTATGCCATATTAAAGTTGATGTTTTTCATATAGTTAATAGCGTCAATTCACTGACAGCGGCAGTTATTCTTCTTTGCCGAGGTTATATTTACGCATTTTTTCCACCAGCGTAGTGCGGCGTAAGCCTAATACTTCAGCAGCACGTGCCACAACAAATTCATGCCGCTCCAGGGCCTGGGAAATAAAGCGGATTTCCAGTTCTGCCAGATACTCTTTTAAATCCAGCCCCTGCTCGGGTAAGTCCTGCGGATTGGCGTCTGTGATAACACCGTTGGTATATCCGGTTTCATCATCGTCATCCGCAGACTGGAACATTTCATTGAGTAAATCGCGCTCCTGCAGGCTTTCCGGGTACTGCGGTACATAGCTGTCCACATCCAGATGGCGGTACTTTTGCGGCAACTCGGCGACATCCACCACCTGATCCGGATACATAATTACCATCCGTTCCAGCAGATTGGCCAGCTCGCGCACATTACCGGGCCAGCTGTGCAGTTGCAGGCTTTGCATGGCATGCTCGGTAAACTTAACCTGCGCCTCGTGGCTGGTGCCGAGCCGGCGTATCAGTTCCTGTACCAGTAAGGGTAAGTCTTCCGGCCGTTGTACCAGAGACGGTGTTTCTATCGGAAACACATTCAGCCGGTAGTATAAATCTTCGCGGAAACCGTCATTGGCAATCATCTGCTCCAAATCGCGGTGTGTCGCCGCCACGATACGCACATCGGCTTTAATCGGTGTGGTACCGCCAACGCGTTCATAAGTACGCTCTTGCAGCACGCGCAGCAACTTCACCTGCATATTCAGTGGCATAT
>CAZEGA010000123.1:0-5738 GCA_964511675.1 uncultured Rheinheimera sp. | reverse complement strand
CTTTCCAGCAGCTCGGCCGGTATAGCACCGCAGTTAATCGGTACAAAAGGCCCGGTTGCCCGGTGCGATAGTAAATGAATATTGCGTGCCACCACTTCTTTACCGGTACCGGAAGGCCCCAGCACCAGTACATTGGCATCGGTTTTTGCCACCTGCTGAATTAAAAAACGCACCTGTTGCATGCAGTCCGAGCTGCCCACCATGCCGTCAAACTTTGCAGTGGTATCCTGGCGCTGCAGTGGCAATAAACGGTGGTATTGCTGGCTGTCACGCAGCAATTGTGTCAGCGACGCATAAGCAAAAGGCTCGGCTAACAAACCAACGGCATTGGCAAATTGCAGTAATGGCTGCAGGGCTTCCCCCAGTAATAAGAATGCCGTAGCCGGATAGCGCTGAATAAGGCTGGCCTGCTCCTGCTGCGTCACAGCCCCCAACAGTACCACTGCCGGCTCTGCTGCGGCTAAACGCAGTTCAAGCTGCTGCAGGCTTAACAGCTGGTGGGGCTCGTGAATAAAGCTTAATACCGTGCTTAACCTGTTGCTGCGGTCGTGTTGTTCATCAACAATGTACAGTAAAGGAGTTTGCGCCATACCACTGCTTTTTTATTATGTTTTTCTGCATTGTACTAACAGGAGACAGGCTTGCAAGGAAAAACGCTATTTTTTTGACACTGTGTCAAAAAAATAGCGTACTGTAGTCAGCTCAGCAGATCCAAAGCCTGTTGTTGCTGCACCCGGGCCTGGGAGGCCACACTGATGGAGGTTTGCGATAAAATATCTGCCGCCGTTTTTGCACTGCTGGCTTTGGCATAATCCAGATCTTCTATCCGGCTGCGTGCTGCCGATTCAGCAATTTGCTGGCCATTTAAATTGCTGGCGGCACTGGCAAAACGGTTCGCCTCAGCCCCGGTCTGAGCCTGCAAGCCGCCGATAAAATCACGCGCCTGGCTAATATTATCCAGCGCCTGCGCCGCGCTGGCCGCACTGGATAAATCAATATTAAACGCATTCCGGCTTTGTAAGCCTGCTGCCACATCTGCAGTACTCAGATTAATACTGCCAGAACCGGTACCAAAGGCGATACTGGCATCTTCGCCAAACAGCTTCTTACCGGCAAATTCCGAGCTGTCGATAATTTGCCGGGCATTGGCGGCATAGGCATCGGCCTCGCTTTGCAACGCCGCACGCTCTTCTGTGCCATAAATACCATTACCGGCGGCAACCGCCAGCCGGCTCAGCTCAGCAAAATTATCATTTATACCTTGCAGGCTTTGCTCGTAAACCCGTGATAATGAAATACCGTCATACAGATTGCGCTCGCCCTGGGCTTTGGCATTAATGCTGCTGCTCAGTTGATTGGCAATTTGCAAACCGGCAGCATCATCGGCTGCACTGTTAATTCGTCTGGCTGTTGCCAGCTTTTTCAGCAGATTTTCCTGCTGTAACTGGGCCTGATTTAAACTGTTTAAACTACCCGGCGCATTAAGTTTCATACCGCCACCACTTTGCTGTGAAAACTGGTTATAGTTTAGTCAAAGCGGCCCCTGAACGCTATTAATTAAATTTTTCTGCTGCGGCAATATACCGGCAGGCATTCGCGTTCAAACTGAATATGTTAGATACTACGGCACAGTTTATGCTATCGTCAGGGGCAGCAACATAGCACTGTAACCCAGTGATCCCTGAGGGCATTTTATGTTTAACGGCAAAACTATTCTGATTACCGGCGGCACCGGCTCTTTCGGCCATAAATACACCGAAACCCTGCTGGCACACTATAAGCCGAAGAAAATCATTATTTATTCCCGGGATGAACTGAAACAGTTTGAAATGCAGCAAACGTTTGACCAAAGCTGTATGCGTTATTTTATTGGCGATGTGCGCGATGAACACCGCCTTACCCGCGCTATGCACGGTGTTGACTATGTGATCCATGCCGCTGCGTTAAAACAGGTGCCTGCGGCAGAATATAACCCGACAGAATGTATCAGAACCAATATCAATGGCGCCGAAAATGTGATTAATGCCGCCATTGCAACCAATGTCGAAAAAGTCATTGCACTATCGACCGATAAAGCCGCTAACCCGGTAAATCTGTACGGTGCCACCAAGCTGGCATCCGATAAGCTGTTTGTGGCGGCCAACAATATGGTCGGTGGCAGCCGGCCAAGGTTCTCGGTGGTGCGCTATGGCAATGTGGTCGGCTCACGCGGATCTGTGGTACCGTTTTTTCAGCAGCTGATAGATAAAGGCAGCGATCACCTGCCGATTACCCACGAACATATGACCCGTTTCTGGATCACCCTGCAGCAGGGGGTCGATTTTGTGCTGAAAAACTTTGAGCGAATGCTCGGCGGCGAAATTTTTGTGCCTAAAATTCCCTCTATCCGGATTGTCGATTTAGCCACCGCTATGGCGCCGGATTTACCGCAGAAAATTGTCGGCATCCGCCCGGGTGAAAAACTGCATGAAATGATGTGCCCGGGCGATATGTCCTATCATACCTTTGAGTTTGCTGACCACTATGTTATCGCGCCGGCCATTAAGTTCTTTCACCGCAGCAACGATTTTACCACCAATGCCCTGGGCGAAAACGGTACCCTGGTGGCTAATGGTTTTGAATATGTGTCAGACACCAACCCGCAATTTCTGGATATTGACCAGATCTGCCGGTTTAATCAGGACTCACAGCCGTGATCCCATACGGTCGCCAGCATATTACCCAGGCAGATATTGATGCGGTAACCGAGGTACTGCAAAGTGACTTTTTAACCCAGGGCCCGGCGGTGCCGGCCTTTGAACAGCGCTTATGTGAGCTGAGTAACGCCAGCCATGCCATAGCAGTAAACAGCGCCACCTCGGCGTTACATCTGGCTTGCCTGGCATTAGGCGCTGGCCCCGGCAGCCGGGTCTGGACCTCACCGGTCAGCTTTGTTGCTTCAGCCAATTGTGCCCGTTACTGCGGTGCTGATATTGATTTTGTTGATGTTGAGCCCGACAGCGGCAATATGGCGGTAGATAAACTGCGGCAAAAACTGGAAGCCGCCAGGGCAACAGATACGCTGCCGCATCTGGTGATACCGGTGCATCTGGCCGGTGCCAGCTGTGATATGCAGCAAATTTATTATCTGGCCAAAGAGTTTGGCTTCGCCATTATTGAAGATGCTTCCCATGCTGTCGGCGCCAGCTATCAGGATGAGCCGGTTGGCAATGGCCGCTACAGCGATATTACCGTGTTCAGTTTTCACCCGGTAAAAATTATCACCACAGCAGAAGGCGGCATGGCACTGACCAACAACAGCACTCTGGCCGATAAAATGCGCCTGCTGCGCAGCCACGGTATCAGCCGCGATGAAAACCTGATGACCGAACCCAGCCACGGCGCCTGGTATTACCAGCAATTGCAACTGGGCTTTAATTACCGGATGACGGATTTACAGGCTGCGCTGGGCTTGAGCCAGAGCAAACGCCTGCTACCGATTATCCAGAAACGCCAGTTGCTGGCGGCTAATTACCACCGGCTGTTACAACACTTACCGCTACACCTGCCGGCACTGGACGATGACAATATCAGTGCCTGGCATCTGTTTATTATCCGGCTGCAGGATAAAAGCCGGCGCAAAACCGTATTTGATGGCCTGCGTGCCGCCGGTATTGGCGTAAATGTGCATTATATTCCGATCCATACCCAGCCGTATTACCAGAACCTGGGTTTTGACTGGGGTGATTTTCCACAGGCCGAAGATTTTTACGAGCGGATTATCAGCCTGCCGATGTTTCCGGAACTCAGCGGCGAGCAGCAACAGTATATTGCCGATAAACTGACAGAGCTGCTGCAGTGAACATTGCCATTATTCCGGCCCGTGGTGGCAGTAAACGCATACCCCGCAAAAATATAAAAGAATTCTGTGGCAAGCCCATGCTGGCCTACCCTATATTAGCCGCGCAGCAAAGCGGCTGCTTTGAGCGTATTCTTGTATCTACCGACGATAGCGAAATTGCCGGCATTGCCAGACAATACGGTGCCGAAGTACCGGTTTACCGTCCGGCGGAGCTGGCCGACGATCATACCGGCACCAGTGCCGTTATCCGCTACGAGTTACAGCAGCTACAACAACAGGGTATCACCCCGGATTACTGCTGCTGTATTTATGCCACGACCCCACTGTTAAACGCAGTCTTGTTGCAACAGGCGCTAACCCAGCTACAGCAACACCCAACGCTTAACTATGTGTTTTCAGCCGCGCGGTTTTCTTTTCCAATCCAGCGCGCGCTTATTCAGCAAGGCCAGGGAGTAGCACCGTTTGACCCGGCCAGCATAGGCAAAAGATCGCAGGATTTACCCCCCACCTATCATGATGCCGGGCAGTTTTATTTTGGCCGCACCTCAGCCTGGCTGGATGCTGCAGCGGTCTTTTCGCCGTTCAGCAGTATGCTGGTACTGCCTGACCATCTGGTGCAGGACATCGACACCGCAGAAGACTGGCGCCGCGCCGAGTTGTTGTATCTGATATTGCAGCAGGACAATGGCTGATATGCGTGCCCTGTTCCGCGCTGATGCGTCTGTCAGCATAGGTAGCGGCCATATAATGCGCTGCCTGACACTGGCTAATGCGTTGCGCCGTCAGGGTATAAGCTGTGATTTTGCCAGCCGCGACGGCAAAGGTGCCCTGCATCAGCTTGTTACAGCACAAGGCTTTACACTACTACGCCTGCCCCCCTGCGATGCTGATGCCGGCACAGAAGAGTCTGACGATGCCGCCCAGACGCTGGCGCTGCTGACCCAGAATTATGCTCTGCTGATTGTTGATCACTATGCGTTGGCGGCCCGCTATTGCCAGCAACTGCGCCAGCGCTGTCGTTATATTTTGCAGATTGATGATCTGGCCAACCGCCCGCTGGACTGCGACCTGTTGCTGGATCAGAACCTGCTGCCAGATGCGGCTTCGCGCTACCAACAACTGGTGCCGCCGTATTGCCGTCAGTTACTTGGCCCGGCTTATGCCTTATTACGTGATGAGTTTTATCAGCACAGCGATGGGCACGACAAACAACGCATACTGATTGGCTTTGGCGGCAGCGATGCACAAAATCTGACCGCTCTGGCGATATCTGCGCTACAACAGCTAAAGCTAACCAGCCTGCACGCCGATATAGTGATAGGCGCAAATAATCCGTGGCGTACCCAGTTGGAACAGCTGGTTAGGCGCCTGCCCAATGCGCAGCTGCATGTGCAGTGCGATTACATGGCAAAGCTGATGCACCAGGCACGACTCATGCTGGGGGCTGGCGGAAGCAGTCATTGGGAAAGATGTATTTGTGGCCTGCCAGGACTGGTAGTAACCGTTGCCGAAAATCAGCAGGCGACAACGGCTTACCTGGACCAGCTTGGCGCCTGTGTCTGGTTGGGTCAGGCTGCTGATATGACAGCAGAGTGTTTTGCAGAGCAGTTATGCTACCACCTGTCCCAACCGGATCTGCTTGCCCGTATCAGCCGGCAGGCAAGTGCAGTTGTACCTGCCGATGCGGGTACCCCCCGGGTAGCAGCAGAGGTTATAGCATTGCTAAGAGGAAATAATGGCAACAATTAAACTGGGCCAGCGCAGTATCGGGCCGGCTGAAGCCCCCTTTATCATCGCAGAGCTGTCAGGCAACCATGATCAGTCACTGCAAAAAGCCCTGAGTATGGTGGATGCCGCCGCCGCCTGTGGTGCCGATGCGATAAACGTACAAACCTAC
>CAZEGA010000122.1:0-9374 GCA_964511675.1 uncultured Rheinheimera sp. | reverse complement strand
GGTTGTATTTGGCATGTCAGTCCGATCCTTAGGCCTGCTAACTACTGGTTCAGTATGGGACATAATCTGGCGCTTGCCACAGATAGCGGCAGCTATTTACGATAAACTGCGCTAATATTATGCAACAGCACAACAGCTTAGATATGGATTGTCTGAATGATACATAAGATATGGCCTGCTTTGTTAGTACTGCTGGCATGTTGCTGCCCGGCGCTGGCCAGCCTCAGTGACAGTATCAGTAAAATAAAACCCTCGGTTGTCGCCATAGGTGTACACGACCCTTTGGGTGCCCCCCGTATCCGCCTGACAGGCACCGGTTTTGCTGTAGCTGATGGCAAAAAGATCGTGACTAACTACCATGTCATTGCGCCGGTATTAAACAGTGCCCGAAATGAAAGTTATGTCGTCTTATCCGGCACTGGCAGCAATATACAGATGCATACGATTACCCAGACCAAAACCGCACCGGCTTATGATCTGGCTGTGCTCTCTATCGATACCGCATTAACCGCTGCCCGGCTCGGTGATGCCAAAATGCTTGCTGAAGGCACTGAAATCGCGTTTACCGGCTTTCCAATCACCAATGTGCTGGGGCTGTATCCGGCGACACACCGGGGGATCATTTCAGCAATAACCCCGATTGCCATTCCGGCGGATAACTCCACCCAACTGCAGGCAGCGGCATTAATGCGGTTAAAGCAACCCTATCTGGTATATCAGCTTGATGCGACCGCCTATCCGGGCAACAGCGGCAGCCCCTTGTATGACGTTAACAGCGCACAGGTTATCGGCATTATTAATAAAGTTTTTGTAAAATCGACCCGGGAAGCCGTGCTCAGTGATCCCAGCGCCATTAGTTATGCCATCCCGGTACAGTTTCTGCTGCCGTTATTAGAAAACTGAGACAAAACCTGACATCGTTTTATTTAGCGGACCAGATTAAATGGATTTTCTGCCACACATTGCACTGGACAAAGTAGGCTACGCGCTGGCGGCAACGGCCAATATCATCTTCTTTCTGTTGCTGCTGGTTACCAGAGTCAAAAACCTGCCCCGCTTGCTGCTGCTGGGCTGGACCCTGGTCTGTAGCGGCTGGGCCTGTTATTACCTGTTTTCTGCGGCAGCGCCCTACAGCACCCGGCTGTCAATATTGTCTGAGTTGCTGCGTTATTATGTATTGCTGCTGTTTTTACTTGCGGTACTCCATTCTGGCTCGGCCAGTTTCAGTCAACTGGCCCGCAACAAGGCCGCCCGGCTGTTAACAGCGGCCCTGCTGCTCTGGTATCCGTTGTGTTACTGGCAACTGGTATCAGACAACCTGATGTTTACCGGGAGCCTGGCGTTATGTATTTTACAGCTTGCCTTCCTCGAAGCCTTATACCGCAAAGCCGGTGACGATAAGTGGCAGTACAAGCCGATGGTGATAAGCCTTGGGCTTTGCCTGTTATTTGATTTTGTATTACTGGCTGAATCGGCATTGTTCGGTCAGGTTGACAGTCAGTTATGGGCAGCCAGAGGTTTTGTTTGTGCCATGCTGATCCCGCTGATGCTCCTGTCTGTCAGACGGATCAGCGCCTGGGGCATCAGTGTATATGTCTCCCGTGATATTGTGCTGCAAAGCTCGTTAGTGCTGGCATCCGGCGTGTATTTGTGCCTGATTGCCATCGCCGGTTTTTATATTCGTTATATTGGCGGAAACTGGTCAAACCTGCTTCAAACCACCTTTATTGCCCTGGGTTTTGCCATGCTGGCATTGCTGCTGTTTTCCGGCGCACTGCGCAGAAAACTCAAGGTATATATCGAAAAGCACTTTTTTGCTAACAAGTTCGACTACCGCTTGAAATGGCTGGAACTGACACGCTTGTTACGCCAGATCGATCTGAGTAAGGCCAATCAATATGACACCATTTTACAGGCCTGGCTCAGCGCTGTAGGCTACAGCCGCGGCTGCCTGGTACAACTGTTACCAAACTCAGGCCCTCAGCTGCTGGCTATGGTCAACCGTGCACCGCTGACACCGGACGAAATAACGCTCATCACCCGTTATACCGCTACTTATGCGTTACAACACTGGATTGTTGACCTGTCTGATCCCGATGACAGCTTTGTCAGGGCACAGCAGGACCTGACAAATCTCGATCTCCAGTTACTGCTGCCCATTCATGCTGATGGCGAATTATGGGGGTTATGTATGATTAATGCCCCGGATATAGATAAGCAAAAGCTAAACTGGGAGTTACGTGATTATCTGATGCTGGTCACTGAACAGGCTGCCAGCTGCCTGCTGCTAATGGAAGCCAGTAAAACATTGAGCGAGAATGCACAGTTTGCCGCTTTCAGCCGGATGTCGGCTTTTGTCGTACATGATCTGAAAAACGTTAAAGCCCAAATCGACCTGATCCTGGACAATGCTAATAAGCACCGGCACAATCCCGCCTTTATAGCTGACACTTTCGATACCCTGGCATCCATGCAGCAACGTCTGGGCAATATGTTGTCGCAGCTGGGCAATAAACGCAACCACAGTGAATCAGCGACGGCGTTTGATGCCGCCGAAGTCATTCAACAGGTGATAACACAGCGTTGTGCCGCCAAAAAACCGCTGCCACAATTGCAGGTACAGCAGCCATGTCAGTTACAGCTGAATAAAGAGCGTTTCGCCAGCGTGATTTACCACCTGCTTGATAACGCCCAGCATGCCACAGCAGAGAACGGTAACATTCTTGCGACACTCAGTACAGAAGATGCCTGCCTGGTGCTGCAAATCACAGACAATGGCTGTGGTATGTCTGAAGACTTTATCCGCTTAAGGCTGTTTAAACCGTTTGATTCGACAAAAGGCAATTCAGGTATGGGCGTAGGGGCCTATGATGCGCTACACTTTGCCCAACAACACAATGGACAACTGCTGGTTAAAAGCTGTGAAGGTAGCGGAACGACTTTCACCTTAAAGCTGCCATTACCCTCAACCGCTACAAGGTTGTAACTACAAGGATCGTTGCATGAAGACTGTTCTGGTTATTGAAGATGATGTAGGCATTCAGAAACAACTGAAATGGAGCCTCTGCGATTACGAACTGGTCTTTGCCACGGACAGAACCAGCGCTTTAACACAGTTGCGCCGGTATGAACCTGCCGTTGTGACACTGGATTTAGGCTTACCACCAGATCCTGCCAATGCCTCCGAGGGGCTCGCTTGCCTGAATGATATTCTTGCCAGCCAACCAGACTGTAAAGTGATTGTCATCACCGGTAATACCGACAACGAACACGCACTTAAAGCCATAGCACTTGGCGCATACGACTATTATCAGAAACCTATAGATGCTGCAGTATTAAATATCATTTTGGCCAGGGCCTTTAAGATCAGTGAACTCGAAACGGAAAATCACGCCCTTAAGTCTGCTAATGTTAATAATAACGATATCATAGGCAACAGCGACGCCATTTTAAAAGCCTGCCGCACTGTCGAAAAAATTGCCCCGACCGAAATTACCACCCTGTTACTGGGTGAAAGCGGCACCGGCAAAGAAGTGTTTGCCAGGGCCATACATCGTCAGAGCCCACGCATAAACAAACCTTTTGTTGCCATTAACTGCGCCTCTATTCCGGAAAACCTGCTGGAAAGTGAATTATTTGGTTACGAAAAAGGCGCTTTTACCGGAGCGAATAAAACCACCCTCGGTAAAATTGAATGTGCCAATGGCGGTACCCTGTTACTGGACGAGATTGGCGATATGCCACTTAGCCTGCAAGCCAAAATGCTGCGTTTCCTGCAAGAGCGGGTGATAGAGCGTGTTGGCGGCCGCCAGGAAATAGAAGTGAATGTCAGGGTAATATGCGCCACGCACCGCAATCCGGCAGAAATGGTGGCAGAACAAAGTTTCCGCGAAGATTTATACTACCGCATCAGCGAAATCACCCTAATCATCCCTGCCCTGCGCCAACGTGGTCACGATATTATTGTTATTGCCAAAGCGTTACTGCATCGCTTTAACGAAGAGTTCAATACCCGGGTGCAGGGTTTTAGCGAATCAGCAATGCAGGCGATGTTGCACTACCACTGGCCAGGTAATATCCGCGAATTACAAAACAAACTGAAATCAGCCGTTATTCTCGCAGACAGTAAATATATTACTGAAGATGATTTGGGGCTGTGCCAGCAAACAAGCAAAACCGATACCCTGCGCAAAGTGCGTGAGCAGGCTGAGACCCATGCTATCCGCCAGGCTTATACGCTGGCAAATGGCAACTTATCTAAAACAGCAGATAGCCTGGGTATCACACGGCCAACATTGTATGCGCTGATCGATAAATACCGCTTACACGATTTGCGCAACGTCGAAACAGAAAGCTGATAACAGAAAAAACCCCACTAAAAAGTGGGGTTTTATTTTTACAGCGTAATGCCTTTCTGCTTGGCTTTATCTTTGATATACGACTCCCAGCTACGCACCTGACGTGACATAGCAGGGTCTTTCTTCGCATTCATCAATGCAGCATAAGCTTCTCTGTACTTCTTCTGATAGAAGTAAGCATCCACCAGGCTCATATAAACAGTAGAGGGTCTGTCTACGTTAAGCGCCAGTGCTTTATCAAAAGCCGCAATAGCGTCATTGTACTTCTGAATAGCAGCATAAGCTGAACCTTGCCGGCGGTAAGCATCAGCTTCATTAGTTAGCTTGGCCAGCTCACCATAATATTCGGCAGCACGACCAAACTCACGGGCAGACTGGTAGTTTGAAGCAATAAAAGTCAGATTGGTTTTATCTTTCTTAACCAGACCACTCTTCACATGCTTTTCCATCACCACTGCTGCTTTATAAGGAATGTTGTTGTTCGCATACATCTGCGCCAACATCCTTACTTCAGAGTCCTTTTCCAGATAACCCATACTATAGGCCATTTGCAACGTCGCTAAGGACTTGTCAAACTCTTCTGTCAGCGTATAGAAGTTACCCAGATAGACCCAGAACTGTTTATTCTCCGGGAATAACTGCACCATAGTTTCCACTACAGCAACCAGCTCTTTATAGCGTTTATTCTCATACAACGCCGCCATTTTCAGCTGGTAAGGGCCTTCAGTTGGCTTAGCGGCAAAGCGGATGGCATCATCTGCCGGAGCCAGTACCTTATCATATTGATTCATCAGATAATAAGCATTGGCAATACGCATATAAGCATCCGAATTCTGCTCACCAGTGAACATAATCCAGTCTTCATAAGCTTTAATTGCCTGTTGATACTGCTTATCCTGCAACAGCATATCAGCCAGCAACTTCATTGAGCCGGCATGGTCATTAAACGTCAGTATGTCCGGCTTTATTGCCAGCGTCAGATATTTAATTGCCTGCTTCTCGTCTTTGGTCGCATACAGGTTACCAAGAAACCGGTTTACCGTAGCAGTATCAAATTCATTGCTCGACTTCGCATCCAGCAGAACAGCAATCGCCTCATCAAGCTTCTCTTCGTTATATAACTCGAATGCTTTAACCAGGATCTTGCCGACACGCTCGCCCACTATCTGGGTTTTACGTGCTTTACGCTCTTCCACTTTAGCCAGATTAGGCTGTACGGCAGCCAATACTGGTGCAGCAGTTATGCCCAGGGCTGTCATCACAACCAGAGCCGAGGTAAGTTTCTTAAACTTTTTCATATTAACCTCCTGCCATATCTAAGGTGAAATCAAGCTGTACCTGTTGGCCGGTTTGCTTCATTGGCTTACCGTCGATCACTTTCGGGCTGTATTTCCAGCGCCGCAGTGCACGTATAGCTTCACGGTCGAACACACGGCGCGGCTCAGCGTCTATCACTTCAACCTCGTCCACACTGCCGTCTTCCATAATACTAAAGCGTAACCTTACCCAACCTTGCAAACCGTCACGGGCTGCCTGCACCGGGTAACGCGGTTCAATACGCACTATAGGTGTGGCATCACCGTCGCGTAACATGCCGGATGGATCACCCAAGCCTGTACCGGTATTTCCCAGGCTGAGGCCTGGCATATTAAACCCTATAGCACCAGCAGCATTTGTTGTCTCAGGTTGGATCTGAGGCGCTTTAGGCGGCTGAGCCGGCGGCGGCGGCGGCGGTGGTGGCGGTGGCCGACGAGTCTGTGTCTCTGAGTCAGGTGGTGTAGTAACAATTTCTATTACTATACGCTCTTGCTCAACGTTTTCACGATTGCCACTCGTCTTCAACAAAGTGGCCATCATTAAGAACAACAGAAACGTTACCACCGCACCGATTATTAACGATGTCAGGAAACGTAACATAATTACTTAGTCTCCCCGGCTATACTTATCACCAGTGCTGGGTCAGCGGCTTTAATCTGATCCATAACTTGCATCACAACACCATGCTTAGCTTCTTTATCAGCTTGGACAATAATAGTGTCGGTTGGTGACTCAGCTCTTAACCGCTCAATGTTTGCTGAAACACGCTCAACATCAACAGTACGTTTATCCATCCAGACTTCACCATTCGCACGAATAGCAATAAAGATGGTTGCACTTGGTTTGCTGACAGCTTGCGCTGCTTCAGGTTTATTTACGTCAATACCAGCTTCTTTTACGAAAGAGGTAGTTACGATAAAGAAGATCAACATGATGAACACGATATCCATCATCGGCGTAATATCGATCTCTGCTGTTTCAGCTTCGCGTACGGGTTTGCGGGCCATAAAAAACTCTCTTTAATGATGCGGCAGGCTGTCAGCCAGGCTTGCTTTTTCTCGCCTAACCTGAACATCCAACCGCGCACTGAAAAATACACCTGATATCGCCGCAACCAGACCTGACATAGTCGGAATAGTTGCCATAGAGATACCTGTCGCCAAAGTTCTTGGGTTACCTGTGCCTTGTGTCGCCATGATATCGAACACAGCAATCATCCCGGTAACAGTACCCAACAAACCTACCAGCGGGCAAAGTGCAACCAGCGTTTTAACAAGCAACATCCGCTGATCTAATTTAACTGAAGCTTCAGAAATCCAGCTGTCGCGAATTTTATGTGCATACCAGGAAGTGGTATCTGCTCTGGCGTCCCAGCGGGCAACAATATCCTTTTTAATTTTCGGATACTCTGCCTTGATAAACCAGTAGCGCTCTATCATCAATACCCACATGACGAAGAGTACCAGGGCGACAACGTACAAGACGTCGCCACCGGTATGCATAAAATCCTGCACAGATTCCCACAGCTCTGCTAGCTGGAGTATCATTATGCTTTCTCCTTCTCCGCGTGCGCAGCAATTATGCCGGCCGCCTGCTCATCTAAAACATGCAGAACTTCTTTTGCTTTTGATGATACCAAAGCATGAGCGAACAACAGAGGAATAGCTGCGATCAGACCCTGTGCAGTTGTTACCAGCGCCAGAGAGATTGAGCCTGCCATCAGTTTTGGATCGCCTGTACCGTAAAGTGTAATTTGCTGGAACGTCAGGATCATACCGATAACCGTACCTAACAGACCCAGTAATGGGGCTACAGCAGAGAACAATTTAATCAAGCCAATGCCACGATCAATTTTTGGCGTTTCACGCAGAATAGCTTCATCCAGTTTCAGTTCCAGGTTTTCAGCGTCCACATTTTTATTTTCATGGTACACACTCAGGATACGGCCTAAAGGATTGCTCTTAGATGGGTTGGCCAGATTCTTCAGCTGGGCACGGATCTTAGCGCCAACAGCGGTCAATACGATGTAACGCTCAAACGCCAGTAATAAACCGATAAAGAATACAACAGTGATCACATAACCCACTTCTTCACCGGCATGGTAGTATTCCATCAGTGTAGAACGTTGCTGGTTTAAGCGCAGTAAGCTGTTACCTTTAGTCGGGTCAACATAGAAACCGACGATTTCACCTTTCTTACCATTTTGGTATTCCGCAACAGAGTTGTGGATTTTACCTTGTGGCTGACGGCCTAACGGCTGGATCTGATCTGTATCTTTGTTCAGGATCAGGTACTCAGAATCCGTAGTCAGGTGAAAAGTACCGAAACGCGTTACACGCTTAGTTTCAACACCACCATCCAGTTTAACCACCTGAGCATCAAACTTGGCAACTTTACCTGACTCTGTCATTTCAGTCAGTAAGGCCATCCACAGCTCTTCCATCTCAGTCAACGTAGGCAATTCAGTTGCTGATGCCACTGCACGCAGCGGAACATCACGGCCTGGATACTGCGCACTGACGATTGAGCTGCTAATAGTACCGATAGACTGGTTAGCGGACTGGCGAACCACACCGAACAACTCGCCCATGGTGCCCAGGGCACTTTCTAATTCCTGCTGTTTCTGACCAATCAGAATATCATTGTCAGCATATTCTTTTTGTAAACGCTTACCGCGGTTTTCTTCATCAGTAAACTGTTTCTTCGCGGTATTCAGCAGCGCTTGCTTGTCAGCACGCTCAGCCAGGAAAGCGCGTTCACGCTCCTGATTAACCCGGCCTTCAATAGTACGTTCTTTTTTCAGCTGTTCTAATAACTGGTCCAACTTTTCAGTGTTGGCACTGGCGTTAAAAGCAACACCAGCGGACAGAGTCACCGCTGCGGCGATTAACATTGACTTAAATGTTTGTTTCATGTGTTCTTACTCCGCTGCGATAAGTGGTACGCGATCCATTTCAAGAGAGGCTTCACGACGGGCCATCTTGATAAACTGAGTTACCGATGTCATATAAGAGCCTGGTAACGCGTCCCAGTTAGCGGTTTGTTTATTCCACACCCAGCCTGAATTACCATCAAGCGACTGCGCCATTAACGACAAGCGGCCAACGTGTACAAAATCCACAGTCACTTCCTGGCCCCGGGTAGACAGGGTGCCCTGGAATGCGGCAACTTCTGAGCCATAACCCACTTCAATGCTGTAGGCTTCTAAAATCTGACGATACTGTTCAGATAACTGCACATCTGAACGGCCCATCACTTCACGTAAACGCTCAACACGTTCTAAACGACGGTCGGTACGCAGCGGAATATCTGCCTTAACAAACTGTTCCAGCGCATCAATCATGCGGAACATCAGCGGAACGGTACCTTTGCGGGTATCTTCCAAGCCGTTGATCTGGCGTTGAATAGAGTTAATCTGACGCTGTTGGTCAGCAACCAGCGTTGCCAGGAAATCATTATAAACTTTTAAGTTTTCTGTCTGATCAACAACCTGACGGTACTCACCCAGTAATTCCTGAGATTGTTCGTAAATATTGTTGATTTTTTCCTGAGACTGCGCAGCTGCGCGCTGGATTTGACTACCTTCCTGATGCAACGCTTTTAAATCTGTTGCCAGTGCACTCGCCGATAAAGCGAAAGTACCGGCCAGAGCTGTTGCAACAAGACTCTTGCGAATTTTATTGTTAAACATAGTTCCCA
>CAZEGA010000121.1:4505-9383 GCA_964511675.1 uncultured Rheinheimera sp. | reverse complement strand
TGCGGCGGCTTCGCGTTCACGCGCGGCCTGCTCTTGTTCGCGGCGTTCCTGGGCGTCCAGTACCGAGTTGGTGATCAGGCCTTTTTCAATTTCGCGCAGGGCAACAACGGTTGGTTTATCGTTTTCGACATCCACCATTGGTTCTTTGCCTTCTACCGCTAACTGACGGGCACGGCGTGCAGCCACCAGAATTAAATCAAAACGGTTACCAATTTTTTCTACTGCATCTTGAACAGTTACGCGTGCCATTTATCACTCCAGGTGTCCGGGCTTTCACAAGACCGCATAGTTTACGCTAGTTTGCTGCTTTCGCCAACAGTTGCGTCAGCAGGCCACTGTGGCGGGCGGCCTGGCTGCCGTAGCGGTTGCGCTGCGCCAGTACGATCTGTTCCAGCTCGGCCAGGGCGGTAGCAAAATTATCGTTGATAATCAGGTATTCGTATTCAGCGGCATGGCTCATTTCGCTTTGGGCCTGTGCCATACGTTTGGCGATGACTGCAGCCGGGTCCTGGCCGCGTTTGTTCAGCCGCTGTTCCAGCTCGCTCAGGCTGGGGGGCAGAATAAAAATGCCTTGTGCTGAGGGCGCCTGCGCCTTGATCTGCCGCGCACCCTGCCAGTCGATATCCAGAAACACATCTATGCCACGGCTTAGCAAGTCGCGGATACTGCTTTTGGACGTACCATAGTAGTTGCCAAACACTTCGGCCCATTCAAAAAACTCATCGGCGGCAATTAAGGCTTTAAAGGCATCGGCACTGATAAAGTGATAATGCACCCCATGTTGTTCACCCGGGCGCGATGCACGGGTGGTATGGGATATGCTGACCTGCATATCACTGTGGCGCTGCAGCAGCGCCTGGATCAGGCTGGATTTGCCGGCGCCGCTGGGCGCCGAGATAATAAACAGATTACCGGCTAAATGTTGCATAGTGTTCACTGTTGCTAGGCAAAGAGTGCGGATTTTAGACGTTGCGTCCGTTGCACGCAAATTTGTCAGCCATCCTGGTTTGCAACGGTTGATTTAGAGCAAGCCCGCAGGTCAGCCTTACTGCTGCTTCGCTTTGGCTTTTACCGATAGCGTCAGGGTAAAGGTGGCCATCGGCTCGTCGCCATGCAGGCTGGGGCAGGTCACTATGACCGACACCGGTTTGTTAATGCGGGCGCCGCTGGCCAGCGATTCCTCTATCATGGCATCAATAACAGCGCCGTCATGGCTGGTAAAATGCACGGTCGCCTCTGGCCGCTTTAAAAAATGCCCTGTCACGTCTTTAAAGGCAAAGTTGGCATTAACACCGCGCGCTTTCGCCTTACTGAACACTAAAAAGGCACCGGCCAGATCGGCACCTATCGCCAGGGCGCCAAAGTAAATACTGCCCAGATGGTTTTTCGTCCGCCAGCTGTGTGGCATGGTAACTTCCAGCGTGCTGTTGTCCATACGGATAATGGTCGGCTTACAGAAGCCAATCAGCGGTATATAGCGCCAGGCAAATAGCCGTAAGCCCCAGTTGGCTTTGGTTAAGGCAGAAAACATAGCAGGGTCCGTGCAGTTTGGTGATCAGAGAACACTCAGAGCTTACACTGGTAAGACCATCGCAGCAAGATAACCGTTGATACAGAAAATTGCGCCACTCGTCAGCTTTGCGCTGTTTTGAGAAAAGCCCGCTATAGTAAAGTGGTTGTTAGGTTGAATTTTTCTGCAGAGGCTATTTCTGATCGTGCCCAAACGCGTATTACTGATGTTGGCCGGTTTATTGTGTTACCTGCCCGGCAGCGGCTTGCTGGCCGACACTATGACAGCACAGAGTTATTTATACCGGATCTGGTCTGTTGAATCGGGCCTGCCGCAAATCTCGGTGACGGCAATGGTGCAGGATCAGCAGGGGTTTATCTGGCTGGGCACGCAAAATGGCCTGGTAAAATTTGATGGCCATCAGTTTAGCGTGTTTAACACTGCCAATACCGGCGTTTTGTCATCCAATCTTATTCTGGCCCTGCATATTGACCGTCAGCAACGCCTGTGGGTAGGCACGGCTAACGGCTTGTTTATGCTGGAGAACGGGCAGTTTCGCCGGCTGGATCAGGCTAGCCCGCTGCAGGGGCCGGTATCCGGCTTTGCCGAGCTGAGCGATGGCACTGTGCTGGTGGGGGCCGACCGGCTGTACCGCTGGCAGCAGCAGTTACTGCCTGTGCCTGAGCACCAGGGGCCGGTGTTTCAGCTGTTTCAGCAGCAGGATCAGGTCTGGGTGGGTGGCCAGCATGGCTTTGGTGTGTTGCACCAGCAACAGTATCAGTGGATTGCGGCGCCGGAGCATATCGCGGCCTTACAGCTGTCAGAAATCGTGCTGCTTGATGACACCCTGTATCTGGGCTCAAACCGGGGGCTATTCAGCTGGCAGCATGGCCTGTGGTCGCAGCTGCCACTGCCCGGCCAGGGTGCCGATACCCGTATAGAGCTGCTGTATCTTGATCCGCAACAGCAGCTCTGGATAACCAGTTACGATAAAACCTACCGGCTGGATAACGGCCAGTTAGTACCGGCAGACGATATCCTGAATCAGGATGGCGATTTTATCTGGGTTGAAAGCATGCTGCAGGACCAGCATCAGAACCTGTGGCTGGGCAGCCGGGCCCATGGTTTAAAACGCATACGTAAAGTACCTACCCAGCGTTTCAGTACGGCACAGGGTATTCCGGACCCTTATGTCTGGGCGGTGCAGGCCTGGCAACAGCATATGCTGGTGGGGACCAGTAAGGGCCTGGCCCTGCTAAAAGACGGTACATACCAGGTGCTGACCGCGAATCAGCATTTACCTGACGTTCTGGTTTACAGCCTGCTGCAGGACAGCCAGCGCAGATTATGGGTTGGCACCCGGGCAGGGCTGAGCCTGCTGGATGGCGATACCCTGGCCTGGCAGCGCAACTATCACAGCGCTGCACCGTTGCTGGTTA
Source organism: uncultured Rheinheimera sp. (assembly GCA_964511675.1). Taxonomy (GTDB): domain Bacteria; phylum Pseudomonadota; class Gammaproteobacteria; order Enterobacterales; family Alteromonadaceae; genus Alishewanella. Next base: position 6,434 of record CAZEGA010000121.1, on the reverse strand, counting down.
CCAGCCTGGCGCAGGAAGACAAACGGATCTGGGTAGGGACCAATGGCGGGTTGTTTTATGTACAAGACGATGAATTGCAGCAGCAGGATGTACCGGACATTTTGCGCCAGGCCCGGATACGAAGAATATTGCCGGACAGCACAGGGCGGTTATGGGTCGGTACGGAAAATGGCCTGTATCTGCGCACGCCCGAGGGGTTTGCCAAGCTGGAGGCTATGCCGTTATCAGACAGTTTTATCACTGTTGTAATGGAGCTGGCCGATGGCAATATACTGGTTGGCAGTTTTGATCAGGGTTTTGTGCTGGGGCAACCGGGTAACTGGCACAGGTTTACCCAGCACAATGGTTTGCCCGGTAATGGCGTGCTGCATGTTGAACAGCTTGGTTCTTTTTTGGTGCTCAGCAATTTTCAGGGCTTTTACCGGGTGGATTACGCCGGCCTGTTGCAGGGCCGGGTGCAGCAGCTCTATATGCTGGTAGATGACAGAAGGCCCAGTGCAGCAACAGACTCGCACCGTTGTTGCAACGGTGCCGGCAGCAGCAAGGGGGCTGTGCACCAGGGCCGGTTGTGGTATCCGACACTGGATGGGGTGATAAGTCTGCCCCTGACCCAGCTGAGTTTCCACACCCCGGTACCAGTACCGGTAATAGAGAGCCTGACTGCGCAGGATCAGCTCTATAGCGGTGCCGCCGTTGCCGTAAATGCCGCCCAGCGTGACTGGCACTTTCGTTTTACCGCGCCGTTTTATCTGCAGTCTGCTTCAATGCTGTTACGCTATCAGTTGCTGGGGTATGACCCGGATTGGGTTGAGGCCGGTAACCGCCGGGAGGCGTTTTACACTAACCTGCCACCGGGCAGCTATCAGTTCAGGGTTCAGGTGCGCCATGCGGCTGATTATCGCTGGAGCGATGCCACCAGCATGCAGGTAAGGTTGCTGCCACACTGGCACGAAACGCTGTTAGCCAGGGGGCTGTTGCTGGTGTTGCTGGCGTTGCTGTTGTGGGCGCTGTACCGCTGGCGTTTGTCAGCATTGGCCCGCAGCCAGCAGTTGCTGGAGTTACTGGTTGCACAACGTACAGAACAGCTGCGTCAGGCCAATGACAAGCTGCAGCAACTGAGCATGCAGGACGCCCTTACCGGCTTATACAACCGGCATTATGTTGACAGTAATATTGAACTGATTTTGTCGCGTTCGGCCCGGCGCGATGAAATGCTGACCTTGGTATTACTCGATCTGGACCACTTTAAAAGCATTAATGACCAGCTGGGGCATCATACCGGCGATGCCGTGTTAAAACAGATAGCCCAGATTATCAACTATGCCAGCCGCCGCTCTGATCACCTTATTCGCTGGGGAGGGGAAGAGTTTCTGCTGATCCTGGAGCATGACAGCGATATTGAGCAGTTAATACAGCGTTTGCTGCATACCGTGCGCCAGTACCAGTGGCCACAGCCGGTGCTGCAGCAGATCCGGCCAACCTGCTCTGTGGGCGCGGTCACTATCACGGCACAGACAGACTGGCGTTATGGGCTGGAACTGGCCGATCAGGCCCTGTATTGGGTGAAGCAGCATGGCCGGGATGGTTATCTGCTGTTGCAGCATGACGGTATTGCGCCGCTGGATCAGGATCTGGGGGCCCTGCTCAGGGCCGGGGTGTTGCCGGTGTATACCGATAAACCACAACAGTGGTGATACTGGTGCTGACTGTAACGCGGCTGCTGTAAAAACGGCAATAAAAGCTGACAAGGCTGTAGCACAGGACAAGTAACCGCTGCCGGTGTCAACCCCGGTGCGGCCTGTGCTAAAATAGCCGCCTTTATTACCGTTGTGGCAGTTAGTTTCAGGAGCCTGTAGTGTCAGCATTAGCATCGTTATATCCGCAGCCGTTATGGCAATGGCACAGATTTGGGCAAACCATTGCCATAAC
>CAZEGA010000121.1:1854-4495 GCA_964511675.1 uncultured Rheinheimera sp. | reverse complement strand
ATGGCAATGGTTTGCCCAAATCTGTGCCATTGCACACCCATCCAAGCATGAACAGGCATTAAGCCAGCATATTCAGGTCTGGGCGCGTGATAAAGGCTTAAGCGTACAGCAAGATAAGGTTGGTAATCTTATCATCAAAAAACCTGCCACGGCAGGGCTGGAAAACCGCAAAACCGTGGTAATTCAGGCGCATCTGGATATGGTGCCGCAGAAAAACGCCGACAAAGTGCATGATTTTACTATCGATCCGATAGAGGCCTATATTGATGGTGACTGGGTAAAAGCCAATGGCACTACGCTGGGCGCCGATAACGGTATTGGTATGGCCTCGGCGCTGGCGATTCTGGGCAGCTGCGACATTAAGCACGGCCCGCTGGAAGTGCTGTTAACGGTAGACGAAGAAGCCGGTATGACCGGAGCCTTTGGCGTAGAGCCGGGCATGCTGGAAGCGGAGATCCTGATCAATACCGATTCCGAGCAGGAAGGCGAAATTTACATGGGCTGTGCCGGTGGTGTAGATGCCGAATTCACGGTACCGGCCCAGTGGCAGGGTGTTGCTGCTGGCGTAACGGCGTTTAATTTAAGCTTAACCGGCTTAAAAGGCGGCCACTCCGGGGTCAACATTCATTTAGGCCGTGGCAATGCCAATAAACTGCTGGCGCGGTTTTTAGCCGGCCATGCCGCACAACTGGAGTTGGCCGTTGCGGCTTTTAACGGCGGTTCGCTGCGCAACGCCATACCGCGCGAAGCCAGCGTCAGCCTGACCGTACCGGCTGCAAAGCTGGCGCAGTTGCAACAGCAGGTCGCAGAGTTTGCCGCCCTGTTACAGCAGGAATTAGCCGCAGTTGAGCCGGCACTGAAATTAAGCCTGGCTGAAGTGCCCACTCCGGCGCAGGTACTGACACCAGCGGCACAAAACACCCTGCTGCATTTACTGAACGTATGCCCGAACGGCGTTATGCGTATGAGCGATGAAGTGGCCGGTGTGACCGAAACCTCGCTGAATATGGGCGTGATTACCACCAAAGACAATAGTATTCAGGTGCTGTGTTTAATCCGCTCGTTAATCGACAGCGGCCGTACGCAAATTGAAGGTATGTTAAGTTCACTGGCAACGCTTGCCGGGGCGCAGGTTACATTCAGCGGTGCCTATCCGGGCTGGAAGCCAGATCCGGCATCCCCGGTAATGGCGATAGTAAATCAGACCTACAAAGACATTTATCACAAAGAGCCGGTGATTATGGTGATCCACGCCGGGTTAGAATGTGGCCTGTTTAAAAAGCCATACCCGGATATGGATATGGTGTCCATCGGCCCCACCATCCGTTTCCCGCATGGCCCGGATGAAATGGTTAATATCACCACTGTTGGCCAATACTGGGAGCTACTGCTGGCAGTGCTGGAGCGTATTCCAGAGAAAAACTGATTGTTTTAGGTGAAAACATCGGGACAAGATGCTTTCACCACAACACCTTTTGTGCTCGCCACAGCAACTCGCCGCCACTAAAGTGGCGACTCAAACACTCTGTGGCTGCGCGCAAAAGGGTTCTGGTCGCATCTTGTTGTGCAATTCCAGCGCTAACAGAGAGTCTTACTTCGCTTTAAATCAGTTCTGTTGCAGTAAATAATCCAGTGCGCCAACTACAGCCGCCACCTGCGCCTGAATACATTGCTCCGGCGTGGCGCTTGGGCTGTCCGGGTATACTTCTGTTGTGCTGACCAACGGCGCATCGGTCACACTACCGCATAAACCCAGCGCGGCTTTGGCGTAGTTAATCACACCAAACTGTTCGGTTTTTTCGCCAATCAGCTCGCCGTTTTCATCAGCTGGTGCGATATGGGTCACTTTGGCTACGCTGTCGATAATGGCTTTTTGCAACGCCGGGCAGGGGTGTTCGGCATCATCTACCAGATAAAAGCCATCCGGAATATTCCAGTTTTTATTTACCGTGCCATCGCGCGCGGCTTTGGCCGGGCGAAACTCGCTGTTATCGGAGTCGGTGGTTTCGTGTAAATCAATATGCAGGGCAAAGCTGCATTGCAGGCTGGCCAGATAATGCACAACCAGCCGGGCTTCGGTGGCTTTGCCATCGCTGCCGAAGCTGCGGTTTGGATCTATCGCTTGTGGGTTCCAGCGGTTTATTGTCTCGTAACCCCAGGGGCTGATGCAGGGTAGCACCAGTATATTCAGCTTGTCGCTATAGCGCTGTGCTGCGGTTTGCAGAAAACGCAAAGCGCCATGTACGCCGCTGGTTTCATAGCCATGCACGCCGCCGGTAACTAACACCGTGGGCCGGTTATTTTGCCAGTTGCGGCTTTTAAGCGCATACAGCGGGTAGGTTTTGCCGCTGATCTGTTGATAATCCAGCTCGCCGTACTGTGTGATATCAAACGCTGCTGTTAGCGCTTCGATAGCAGGCAGTACATCAGCAAAAAAACTGCGTTTAATGCTTTGTTCGCTCAGCCACTGCGCTGTTTCTGCCTCGCCCCATGGCTGGCCGGCAGTGCCGATATGGTAAATTTTGTCCATACTTTGTTGTCCCGTTACAGATAATGTCGATAGTAAGCCACAGGCCTGGGTAGCCGGGGCATAGCGCCTTTAATTGTTTTATGCCTGATAACGTACCAGAATCAGCGCAAC
>CAZEGA010000121.1:0-1844 GCA_964511675.1 uncultured Rheinheimera sp. | reverse complement strand
CTGTGCCGCTTGGGTTTGCTGCTCCAGCCCAAACAGGCTGGGATAAAACACAAAAGATTTAAGCTGATAAATAAACTGCTTGCTGGCAAACGGAATATCGGCAATCTGCAGCACACCGGCTGCACAGGCATCGGTCAGAAAAACGTCCAGATAGCGTTTACAGCCCAGTGCGCTGTCATTCATCAGCTGTGCCAGTTCAGGGCGTTGCATCACCTGCATAATGGCAATTTTGGCCACGCGCAAAAAGGCCTCAGAGCTTAGCATCGCCACTTCGTCTTCGGCTATCCGGCGCAGCTGCTGGGCAATAGGGAGTGACACATCAAAACGCACTTCGCTGCCTTGCGCCAGCTTGTCGAACATGCGTTGCAAAATAGCCTGAAACAGCAAATCCTTGGTGGCGAAATGGTTGTACACAGTGCGCTTTGATACGTTAGCCTGCAGTGCCAGCTGATCCATACTGGTGTGTTCCACCCCGGTACTGTGGAACAGTTCTTCAGCAGCATCAAGTATTTGCAGTCTTTTTTTCTCGGTTAGTTTCATTGTTCTGTCCCGGTTATACCCCGCTATTGTAGCCTGATGACAAAAAAACTGCACTATGTAGTTTACTTATCGTGCCTTTGATATAAACTACACCGTGTAGTTTATATTTGGTGATGTTTATGCGTATAGTCGTGAAAGTAGCAAGCTGGCTGTTGGCCAGTGTTGTCGTATTAGTGGCAGGAGTGATACTAGTGAATGCAAAAATAGTGGCCAGCGTTGATAGCGCAACCTTAACCCATGCCAGCCAGTACCAGAATGGCCGGTTTTACAATGTGCACTCCTTTGAACAGCCCGGTTTGCTGCAAACTGTGGCAATCTTTAAACGCTATTTTACCGAGCCGGCAACAGATAAAACTCCGGCGATGCCGATACCGTTGCAGCTGGTAAGCCGGGCGCAGCTGGATGCTTTGCCGGATAATGATGTGCATTTTGTCAAGCTGGGGCACTCATCGGTACTGCTAAAAGTGTATGGTAAGTACTGGCTGCTGGACCCGGTGTTCTCCGAGCGCGCCTCACCGTTTTCGTTGCTTGGGCCAAAACGTTTTCACCAGGCACCGCTCAGTATTGATGACTTACCTGCTATTGATAAAGTACTGATTTCGCATAACCACTATGATCATCTGGACAAAGCCAGCGTAAAAAAACTGGCAGCAAAAACCCGGCAATTCCTGGTGCCGCTGGGGGTGGAAACGGACTTGCAGCAATGGGGAATAGCAGCCAATAAAATACAGCGCTTTGACTGGTGGCAGGAGCTGAACACCGACGGGGCACTGATTGCCTTTACGCCGACCCAGCATTTTTCCGGCCGCGGTATTGGCGATGCTAATACGACATTATGGGGTTCCTGGGTGATCAAAACCGCCGCCGGCTCGGTATATTTCAGTGGTGATTCCGGCTACTTTGACGGTTTTAAACAGATAGGCGATAAGTACGGCCCTTTTGATCTTACCTTTATTGAAACCGGTGCCTATGACAACGATTGGGCACATATCCATATGACGCCGGAGCAAAGTGTGCAGGCGCATCTGGATGTTAAAGGCCAGGTAATGGTGCCGGTACATAACGGGACTTTTGATCTGGCCTTTCACGCCTGGTATGAGCCATTAGAGCGGGTTACTGCTGCAGCCCGGCAGGCCGATACCGCCTTGTTAACGCCACAGTTTGGTCAACGGGTATCATTATCACAGTTGCACGGCAGCGTGGCACAAAACCATTACTGGTGGCAGGCATTAATGCCGGAAGCTACACTGGCGGCTATTGCTGTTACAGCCCCGGCGGCACAGTAAACCTGCTTAAACCAGAAT
>CAZEGA010000120.1:2991-9391 GCA_964511675.1 uncultured Rheinheimera sp. | reverse complement strand
TCGCGCTGGCCGCAGCACTGGAGCTGGTGATAGAAAAAGGCATGTACGACAAGGTTATTGTTACCCGTAATACACCAGAAATTGCTGAATCGATAGGGTTTTTACCCGGCACCGAAGAGGAGAAAATGGCGCCCTGGCTGGCGGCGATAACCGACTCGCTGGAGGTGTTGCACAAAACGGACGAGCACCCGCACGCCAGTGTCAATTACATTATGGAAAAAGCCAATATTCAGTTTAAATCGGTCAACTTTATGCGCGGTCGCAGTATTCAGAATGCAATAGTGATCCTGGATGAATGCCAGAACCTGAGTGCGGCGCAACTGAAAACCATCATTACCCGCTGTGGTGAAGGCACCAAATTGATTTGCTCTGGCAATTTGTCGCAAATTGACAGTAACTATCTGACCGCGGTAACCTCAGGCTTAACTTATATTGTTGAACGCTTTAAGAATTTTGAGGGTAGTACCACCATTAACCTGAATGGTGTGGTGCGCAGCCGGCTGGCGTCTTTCGCTGAAGCAAATCTTTAAAGCATCCGGCCTGGTTGACTAATACGGTAGTTCAACTAGGCTTTTTTTGTCTCTTCCCGCGCGGAAATACACTGCAATGCAAAAGGAGTTGCATGAATAACCCTGTCTATCACGAATACCGGCGCAGTATGCTGTTTGGCCTGATCCTGGTGCTGCTGTTGTCTGTTACCGGGGCGACCATCCATTACCTGCGCAGTGTCGATTACAAAGTACTGCGTAGCAAGGACAAACTAAACATTATCACGGCCCGGCTGGACAGTGAATTTACCCCCGTGCTGACCTTTGCCGAAGCAATACGCCGTATGGCCATTATTAAACTGGGCCTACCGCCGGCAGAGCATGATACTGAGATTACCGTGTTGCAGCTGGGCAGTGCGCAAAACAGCCATCTGAGTGTGACAGCTGAACAGACTGAATTACAGATGCTGCAGCGTTTATGGCCGTACTTTGAGCTGGCGTCACAGGCGCAGTCGCACCTGGTGGGTATGTACTATATATCGGAGCGGGGGTTTGCGGTAAACGGCCAGGCCAGATGGCCGGACTATGTGGCCGATCAGTTTACGCAGTGGTTGCGCCAGCAACCTGCGGAGATGCCCTATCAGCGGGATATGGCTTTTTACGGTGAGTTCCTGCCGCAACAGGCGGCGCTGACCTTGCCGTTATACTTCAATGATGTGAAGTTAGGCCGCTTTGTGTTTGCCCTGTCTTTGCAAACCATGCTGACACCGCTGCATAAGCAAAATACCGGTATCCAGTTTATGTTGCTGGATTCATCCGGTGATGTGATCCACAGCTCAACCTCCTTGTCGCCGGAGATGATTAGCGGGCACATGCTGCAGGTGCAACGGTTGAACACTATGCCATGGTCCCTGGCATTGCTGGAGCAAAAAGCCAGCCTGTTTGCCGCCGGGGTAAAAGACTTCCTCTGGTACTGGTTTACCTATCTGATTATGCTTGCCAGCCTGCTGGCGGCGATGCAATACCGTTACCGGCGCCGCACTTTGTCGGCGTTTAACCGCCTGCAGGTGCATATCGACCGCTTGCTGCAAGGCCAGGCTCAGGGGGTACGGCATATTCCGCACGGCTGGCGTGATATTTTTGAGCGGATCAGCCAGCTGGCACAACGGCAGACGCCATCAAAGTAACTGGTAGGCAAAGCCGCCGGTTTGGGTAAATACCTTATAGTGTTCCGCTATCTGCCCCGGTGGCAGCAAGGCCGGGCCGGTGGCATCTATCAGTACATATTTGTGGCCATTAATCGTTACTGTGCTGTCAGTGCTGCGGGCCGGTATCTGCACCGCCAGTACCGCATGCTGCGGCAGGTAGATCATGGCCTGTTTAATATCCGGCAGTAGCATACGGATCAGCCCGGCCAGCAGCACCGCCTTGCTGTCGCAGTCGCCACGATTCTCGCGCAATAGTTGTAGTGGCGCTCTGAAACTGGCACCAGCAGACTGCCGGCGATCAGATACCGCCTGGTAAGGGATTTGCTGCAACCACTGGCTGATGTAGCCAATAGCCTGACGAATATCCAGGTGGAGCACTTTGGCATGTAAGGCGGTAGCGACAGGCAACAGCGCGGGCAGGCTGTCTTGCATCAGGCGCGGATGATCCGGAATAACAGCCTGTTGCCCGCCTGGCAGGCGGATCTGGGCATAATATTCGCGTTGCAGATAGGCGGTGGTTTGGGCTGCATGCAACGCCGCCAGCTCGGTATTTAACTGTTGTATCAGGTTATGATCCCCGCCGTGCAGGCGGTATTCCAGCGTGTCCGGGTTGTGCCTGCGCTGTAATGTAATACCGGGGTGCTGTGCCACATGCAGCTGGATATCGCGCCATAAATAGTGTTGCAGCAAGGCGGGTCTGAATGGCCTGAACTGGCGAAAATGTTCCGCCAGTACGGCCTGGGTGATATTGAAGCTTAACTGCTGTGGCTGGCCGTCGATATTAAAATGGTAATGAAAACCCAGCTCGTTTTCCTGTTGCTGTAATGTCAGTCGCAGTGGTGCCGCCTGTGACAGCGGTACCAATAATACCAGGAGTAACCACGCAGCTTTCATGCAGCCTTAGTTCTTTGTCTTGATACAGATAACAAGCATAATGCCAGTAACGCAGCAATACCAGTGGTGCCGCCAGATACTTCAATGGTTGTGCTGCTGTTAATGTAGCTGTCCCTTCTGTAGTCTTCCAGCGGCAGCAGGTCCAGGTTGACATCGTCGAAGCCGGAGATCTCTGCCAGCAGGTAACCGCTGTTTGCGTCATATAAGCGGATGGTTAACAGGTATTTGTCGGCCGGGTAGCGCTCGTCCAGTATGGTATCTATAGCCAGCCAGTCATTGGCGCTGTCGCGGTACAGCTCAAACACCGAGCTGGTGTAGTAAATCAGCTCGCTGCCATAGCTGGGCAGCAGGCTGAATTCGGCAAATACCTGCTGATAAGCGCGTGAGGTATCGGCATCAAATTCCACCTCCAGCCGGTGGTAATAGCCGTTGGCATTCAGATCGCCGCTTAAAAACAGCTCAACCCGGTGAAACCAGACATGGCTCTGATAGGCCTGGATGCTGGCTTGTGCGGGTTTGTTGCTTTTCAGTATGGTCTGGTGTTCACCATGGCGTTCAGCGGTCTGGTTCAGCGCTGTTGCGCTGGCACTGAGCAGTACCAGCAGCATAGCCATCAGATAACAGGTGATTTTATTCATAACAGGATCTCCGTTTGCTTTGTTACTATTACAGGCTGCGGCGCTGAATTTTGGCTGAACTCTAACGTAAAGGATTTGTAAAGCAATGAAACTGGTACGGGTGCTGACAGCTGCTGAAGCAATGATGGCAATAGATTTACTGGGGCAGGGCGTACCTGAATTGTCTAAAGGCCGCCTGAAAGACGCTATGGCTAAGGGGGCGGTGCTGTTAAACAGCAAGCCGCAAAAGCGCCTGCGCCGGGCGCAGACCGGTTTGCAGGCCGGCCAGCAACTGCAGTTGCATTATGACGACGACCTGCTGCAGCGCCAGTGTGCTGCAGCACAGCTGATAAGCGATCAGCAGCAGTACAGTGTCTGGTACAAACCGGCCGGTATGCTGACACAGGGCAATGAATGGGGCGATCATCTGGCGTTGCTGCGCGCGGCGGAACAGCATTTTGCCGCTAAGCGTCCGGTATTTTTGCTGCACCGGCTGGACCGGGAAGCCAGTGGCCTGGTGTTAATTGCCCATAGCAAAACGGCGGCGGCCGCGTTCAGTAAACTGATTGCTGAGCGGCGCATCAGCAAAGAGTACCTGGTCCGGGTGCAAGGGCAGCTGTCAGGCAGCCTGCTGCAGCAGGGCGAGGTCAGTTTGCCGCTGGACGGCAAGCCCTGCCTGACCCGGTTCCGCCTGCGCCAGTTTGATGCCGTGACACAACAAAGCTGGCTGGAGATTGAGCTGATCAGTGGGCGTAAACATCAAATCCGCCGGCATTTTGCCGCAGTTGGGCATCCGGTAATGGGCGACCCGCAATATGGCCAGGGTAATAAGGATGCTGCCGGTTTGGCCTTGCAGGCAGTCAGGCTAGGTTTTGACTGTCCGTTGCGCCGCCGCCCGCAACTGTTTGAATTACCGGCAGCACTGTGGCTGCACCACCCGGCCTGATCAGTTCGGCAGATCAAAACACGCCACAGCTAACAGCTGGTTATTGCAGAATAAGCTGATATCGCCCAGACGCAGTGCACTGAGCAGGTCCTGCCGTACCATATTGCTGCGCCACTCACAGGCCTGTGGCTGCTTACTGCGCAGGCTCAGCTGCCAGTTATATTCCGCTGCGCTCTGGTGTTCATAACATGCCAGGCTTAACCACAGTGCTTCCCGCAGGGCGCTAATATCTTCCGCCTGCCAGCGCCTGCCCAGCAGCTCGGTAACCGGTAATGCCAGGCTGAGCAATGGTAAGCTGGCCTGATGAGCGGGCAGCAGAGTTCTCAGCTGCTGTAAAAAGTCCGCCTGCAGCTGTGCGACAGCATCAGGTTCGCCGTGCACGGCCAGCCACAGCACCTCATTGCCAACACAGCTGGACTGCACCGTCTGCAGCGGTAATTGTTGCAGGTACTGTTGCAGCAACTGCTGTATACGTTGTTCGCCGTAGCGGCGTTTTAGCTGCAGGCTCTGCGGTGTGGTGATTGCCAGCAGCCACAGGTTGTCCCGTTGCATCTGCTGCAGGCGCTGGCAAAATTGCTGCCAGTCTGACAGTCCGGGCGTTGCCGATAGCTGGCGTTGTCTGGCCCGCCACCACAGTGTTGCCAACCACAGCACAGTTAACAACAGGGCTGCTGCCGCCAGCCAGCTGAACTGCAACTGCTGTTGCGCCTGGCGCTGTTGCTGTTGCAGTTGCTGCAACTGGTGTTGCAGCTGGTTATCGGCCGACGCGCTGGTCAGCTCTTTGTTCAGCATGTCCAGTTGCAGTGCGCTTTGTTCAGTAAGCTGTTCGAATTTAAGCTGGCTGGCCTGTGACAGGCTGCTGTAAGCCTGTGGCCAGTCCTGCAGCCGGGCGTAAAGGCGTGCTGCCAGATTATGATAACGGTAACGCAGGTAGCTGGCTGCCTGCGGAATATGCTCTGTCTGCTCGGCCAGTAACTGATGTGCAAGCTGCAGCTGGTCTTGTTGCAGCAATAATTCTGCCAGCGCCAGGCTGGTTTCCTGCAGATAGGTCTGCACATTTTGCTGGCGGAATAACTGCATGGCGGCATTAAAATGCACCAGCGCCTGTTCAGGCTGCTGCTGCAATACCGCCAGCCGGGCCAGCCCCAGTGTCGCTATACCAATCCGTAGCAGATCATCCTGCTGTCTGGCCAGCGTCAGCGCTTCGTGCAGATAGTCTGCGGCCTGCTCTGCTGTGGCGGCATCTTCCAGATAGGTTTCACCAATATAAATCAGGGTATAGACATAGCTGGACGGGTTTTGCAGCGCCAGATAGCGTGCTTTGGCATGCTGTAAATGGTGCAGTGCCTGCACATGATCATTAATTTTGCGGTAGGCCATGCCAAGCCGGAAATGGATAGACGCCAGCGCATCATTATTCTGTAACCGGGTCGCCAGCACTAATGCCTGCTGCAAATGCTGATAGGCCTGGCCAAAGGCATTGTTCTGCAGGGTCAGGCGCCCCAGGATGATACGGGCGCTGAGTTCGGCTTCCGGTTGCTGCTGGCGCAATGCCAGCGCCAGGCTTTTTTCGGCATATGCAACCGCGCGCGGAATATCACCCAGCTGGTTATAGGCCTGGGCAAAACTTTGTAACACATCGCTGTACAGCGTAAGGCTGTCGCTGTCTTCGGCCTGCTGCAACAGCAGTTCGGCCTGCTCCAGCTGCGTAATGGCAATGGCGGTATCGCGATACAAAATACCGTATACCTGGGCCTTGAGCAGGTAGGCATGGGCCTGCAGGTAAGGTTGCTGGCTGCTTTGCAGCGCATGGTTAACAGCATCCAGTGCGGCTTCTTTATGGCGCAGGCGGCGCTGGGCTTCGGTCAGTACCAGCCAGTCTTCGGTTGTCAGCTTACCGGCAGGTTTTGCCAGCAAGGTAGTGCTGATCTGCTCAGCATTACTGCCCGCTTCTGCCAGCCGTTGCTGCAAGGTATCAGTGGCCAGTGCTGCCAGCGGCGACAGCAGCAGTAACAGGGCGAAAAGTCTTGGCATGGCAGCAGGATTAATTAAGTTTGATGCAGTTTAGCCGGTAAAGCCCGCCAGGGCTATACCTGTTGCTGCGGCCTGCCACTGAAAAAAGCCCGGATATTGCTCTGCAACTGCAGCACCATGCGCTGGCGTGCTTCTGCCGTGGCCCAGGCCATATGCGGGGTGAGCAGCAGATTGGGTAGCGGGTGTGTCAGCAGCAGATGATCTGCCGGCGGC
>CAZEGA010000120.1:0-2981 GCA_964511675.1 uncultured Rheinheimera sp. | reverse complement strand
GCCGCCGGCGGCGGTTCCTGCTGCAATACATCCAGGGCGGCACCGCCCAGTTTGCCGCTTTGCAGGGCGTCCAGCAGTGCGGCTTCATCAATCAGGCCGCCCCGGGCCGTATTGATCAGCAGGGCGCCGGGTTTTACCGCAGCAAATACCTTGGCATTAAACAGCTGTGCTGTGTCGGGTGTCAGCGGGCAATGCAGCGAGATCACATCTGCCCGGGCCAGCGCTGTGCTAAACGGCACCCTGCCCGGGCGGCAGACAGCAGCGCCGGGGTGTTCTGCCACTACGATATTCATGCCAAAGGCGGCGGCAAGCCGGGCAGTGGCCTGGCCCAGGGCACCATAGCCCACCACGACAAAGGTTTTTGCTGCCAGCTCTGTTACCGGGTGATCCAGCAGGCAAAAATGCCTGCTTTGGCTCCAGCGGCCCGCGTAAACCGCCTGATGATACTGCATTACCTTATTGGTTAATGCCAGCAGCAGCGCGATAGCATGCTGCGGTACGGCCGTGTCGGCATAGCCGCGCACATTGCATACTGTGATACCAAGCGCCCTGGCACTGCTGAGGTCAACATTATTGACGCCGGTGGCGGCAATACAAATCAGTTTCAGCTCAGGCAGTTGCTGCAGTATGGCCGCAGTCAGCTGTACCTTGTTCACCATAGCAACGCTGGCGTGCTGTAATCTGGTGACTATGTCAGCCGGTGCCGTATCGGGGTGGCATATCAGCGGGAGGCCGGTTGTCGCCAGTGGCGTCAGATCGGTGTCGGCCATAGTGCCTGCATCAAGAAAAACCATTGTGTTCATCACATTTTACGCCGGCTGAAGAAGTGGTGTGGCGCGTTATAGCAGCCCCCGGGCGTGGCGTAAACACTAAGTGCGGTATATTATGCTAAAGTTGCATCCGTTGTTTAAGCCCGTACTGTTGTTAGTGGAGCCCACAATGTTTCCTGCCCGTTTTCAGCCGCTGCTGTTTGCTTTTATTATGTCTGGTTTTATGGCGTTGTTGATGTCAGGTATCCTGACATTGATAAACCTTGGCTGGTTTGACGGCTTTTTCAGTGCCTGGTTACGTGCTTACCTGTATGCACATGTCTGTGCTTTTCCGCTGGTGTTAATTTTTGCCCCGCTCAGCCGCAGGTTGTCGGCTTTGCTGACCAGCCCGTCTTAAACCGCAGCCTGCCGGTGAGTACACCGGACAAAGGCAAGGGAGCGACATGACAAAATACTCAGTCTGGTTAGCGTGTGCTGTGCTCTTGCTGTTATGGAACCCGAACCGGGCGCTGGCGGCAGATATCTGCCAGCAGGCCAGGGTGCAGCAGCGACCCTGTGTGGCATTGGTGCTGGGCGGCGGAGGTGCCCGTGGTGGCGCCCATCTTGGCGTGATTGAACAGCTGGAGCGCCAGCAAATTCCGGTTGACCTGGTAGTAGGTACCAGTATCGGCGCTTTTATTGGCGGCCTGTATGCCAGCGGCCACAGTGCGGCGCAAATTGCAGAAAAATTACAGCATACGCCCTGGGCGGCCGGGTTTCGTGACAGGGTGTACCGCGATGAAATGCCGCTGCGGCGCAAAGAGCAAAGCGACAACTATCCGATCAACCTGGATTTGGGTGTGTCCAGCGCAGGCGTTAAGCTGCCAAAGGGTATTCTGAGCGGGCAGGCGCTGGCGGAGATCCTGCACGGCACCTTTGGCATCTTTGCCAACCTGTCACACTTTGATCAGTTACCGGTGCCGTTCCGGGCTGTCGCCACCGATCTGCTGACGCAGGAAGAGGTGATCCTCAGTGATGGCTCCCTGGTACTGGCCATTCAGGCGTCGATGAGTATTCCCGGCGTGGTAAGGCCGCTGGAGCTGAACGGTAAACTGCTGGTGGATGGCGGCGTGGTCAATAATCTGCCAATCAGCGTGGCGCGTCAGCTGGGGGTCGATCGCATTATTGCAGTCAGTATTGATTCGCCACTGCTGCGGCGCGAGCAAATGGAGTCGGCGTTCAGCATCACCGAGCAACTGACCAGTTTTCTGGTGCGGGCCGGGGTGCAGCAGCAACTGCAGTTACTGACCGAACGGGATCTGTTATTGCAACCGGATCTGGTCGAGATCAGCACGCTGGATTTTGGCCAGATTGACAAAGCTATTGCCTCTGGCCGGCAAAGTGCTATCCGTTTTGTGCAGGCCCTGGCCGGTTTCAGCCAGCCACAGCGCATATACCGCGACTGGTTCAGCCGGTTTGAGCAGACAGAGCCGCAGGACATACAGATTGATCGTATTGCCCTGAGTAACCATTCCCGGCTGGCAGACGAGCTGCTGCTGGCGCGGCTGGCATTGCAACCGGGTGACAGCTACAGCGAGCGCGGCATCAGGCGTGGGCTGCGGCAGATGTACGGTCTGGACACCTTTGAGCGGATCACCCAGCAACTTACCACCGAAGACCACGGCGGGACCCTGCTGACTGTGCAAGCCGAGGAAAAAAGCTGGGGCCCCGGCTATGCTAACTTCCGGCTGATGTCCGAGGATGATTTTCGCACTACCCATTTGTATCAGCTGGCGGCGTCTTACACCCGTACCAACCTGTCACAGTGGGGCGCCGAATGGCGTGCCGAGCTGGCACTGGGCAGTAACAAATATGTCAGCACCGGGCTGTACTGGCCACTGGCTGACAGCGGGCTTTATACCCAGGCCGATTATCAGCACCGGCGGGATATACAGGCTCTGCAGGACGAACAGCAGTTGTCGGCCGGTGAGCTGAAAAACCATGAAAACGTACTGCAGTTTGCCGCTGGCTGGAATATTTCTGACCATGCCCGGCTGCAACTGGGCTGGACCTGGCGTGACGGCGGCTTTCTGTTACCCAGTTTGTATGCACAACAACTGGGACAGCGGCAAATAGGCTACCGGCGTTATGGCCCGCAGGCCGAGCTGATCTGGGATACGCTGAACAGCCGCAGCTTTCCTACCCGGGGTATCCGCCTGGCCAGCAGCTACC
>CAZEGA010000119.1:384-9486 GCA_964511675.1 uncultured Rheinheimera sp. | reverse complement strand
TATACCGGCGGCTTTTTTATCAAAGCGCCTGGCCTGAATATGGCCCTCGGTACGCGACAGCTCGTCAAGAAACCCCTCGAACAACATCAGCACCAGTTTGTGAATATCAGCGCCGGCAGCTTTACCATCCACTGCGGTACTCTTGTAAGCCTGATAACCATTACCAAAATCTAACATAAGCTGTCTCTCACTAATAGAACTGCGCCATTGAGCTTTCCAGTTGCGCTATCGTCATCTGCATCTGGGTGAACTGGGTCAGGTAGCGCTTAAAGGTCAGTTCCATGGAATAATCATGCCGCTTTTGCTTTTCGGTGATTAAATCCAGGCTGGCCTGAATGGTTTTTTGTTTGTCACCCAGCAAGCCAAAGCCTTTGCTGTACGGCTCTATGGTTTTTTCCAGTTTGGCCAGTATCCCGGTGTCTGATGTCAGCATGGCTTCCAGCGCCGCCGGATCGTCTGCCAGCGCCTGTTCAAAGCGCTTGCTGTTAATGCTCAGCTTGCCGTTACGGTCAAACTCCAGGCCGACACTGTACAGCGTTTTACCGTCAATGGCCCCCTGAAACACCGCGCGGAACTGGCTTTGCACGCTACGCGCCATACTGTCATTTTTCAGGTTGGCGTCACCGCTGATGCTGCTGACAATACCGTTATAACCATCAATAAATTTTTGCAGGTTAGCTTTAATGGCTTGCTGATCCTGGCCAATTTTTATATTCACCGGGCTGTCGTCAGCAGCCTGCACTTTCACCAGATCGATAGTCACACCTTCAATCACATCGGTTAAAGTGTTGCTGGCGCTGGTTACGCTGATGGCGCTGTCGCTGCCGAAACGCACTATGGCGTCCTGGTTTTTTTTCAGTTCCTGTTTCGCTGCCAGCGCTGCAGTCATATCGGCACCGGCCGGGTCGGCACCGGCATTGAAACTCAGTGTCAGTTCATTAGCCGCACCGCTTTCATTGCTGGAAATCACCAGAAAGGTTTCTGTGCCGCTGCGCATTAAGGTGGCACTTACGCCGGGATTGTCGGCATGGCTGTTAATGGCTTTGGCCAAATCCGCTAATTTGGCATTGGCGGGCAGGCTGGCTAAATCGAGCGAAAAACTGCTGCCGCCCAAATCAATATTCAGCTCACCGTCGGTCGCCAGCGCCGCGGTGGGATCAAACGACATGGCCAGTTGGTGGGTTTGCGCCAGTTGCTGCACAAAAATATCGTAACTGCCTGCCACCGCCTTACCGCTGGCTTTTACCGCTAAAGTCGACTCGCTGCTGCTACTGGCGGTATTGGCCAGCATGCTGCTGTCGGCTGTACGAAAATCTTTAATCTGGGTAAGAAAGCTACCCATAGAGGTTTGTAATTTTTTAATGGCATTTAGCTGGGCAGTAAACTGCTTAGACTTGGCCGACAGTAAATTATCTTTACCCGCCCGGTCAATCTGGGTGTACTGACGCGCCAGAGTCTGGGGATCAATACTTAAATAAGATGCCATAATGCCAACCTTCTGTCAGAAACAAGGGCCAGGGCACTTTACAGCAACCCGGCCCCAAGTTATGCCGCAACAATTAACGCAGCAGTGAACCAATCATTTGCGTAGTGCTGTTAGAGGCGCTCAGTACCGAAATACCTGAGTTCATCAGCAGCTGCTGTTTGGTCATATTAGACGTTTCCTTGGCGAAATCGGCATCCATCAGTTGTGATGCTGAAGCCTGGGTATTTTCCACCATATTGGTCAGGTTATTGATAGTATGATCCAGACGGTTCATGGTCGCACCCAGATTGGCTCGGGCGGCACCGATAGCATTGATCAGATCATCAACTTCACCCATGGTGTCGCTTGAGTCAGTCTGATCGCCCAGACCGGTGAATGCTCCGATTGCAGTATCAACATCACCCAGTTCACCAGAGATATCAATTTCCAGCGTTTCAGCAGCAGTAGAACCAATCTGGAAGGTAACAGCTGCAGAGAACTTACCAGCACTGTCTAATAATGTTGTACCTGAACCGTAAGAGGTGTTAGCCATAATGTTAGTTAATTCATCAGACAGTGCAGTAAACTCAGCGCTTAATGCAGTATATTCTGAAGAGTTATTGGTACCGTTGGCGCCCTGGGTGGCCAGCTCTTTCATCCGGTAGGCGATATTGGTCATTTCTTCAAACGCGCCTTCAGCGGTTTGCAGCATAGAGTTAGCATTGTTGGCGTTGTAAATCGCCGCTTCCTGGCCACGCACCTGGGCATTTAAGCGGTTGGCAATTTGCAGACCGGCCGCGTCGTCTTTGGCAGAGTTGATACGGAAGCCAGAACCTAAACGCTCCAGCGCTACTGATAAATCGTTGTTAGTACGGCTCAGCTGGTTTTGAATTGCCTTTGACGCCATATTGGATTGAATTGATAAAGCCATCGTGAAATCTCCTGTGATTGATGCTCATAACTGTAAAGCGACAACGGCAAAGCAGAACTGAAATTTATTTGCAGAAATTTTTCTGTTAATGGCTGGCAGCCAGCTGCAGCAGTTGCTGCAGTTCATATTCCAGGTAATCGGCCAGCCCCAGCCAGTCACGTTTTTGCTGGCACTGCAGCAGGGCGGTTAAGATTTGTTGCAACAGGGCGCCATGCTGTGGTGTTTTTTCCGCAAACTGCGTAATAAGCTGCCCGGCCAGGTTGGCCAGATCCAGCGAGGCCTGCGTGGTTAGGCCCAGCCGGAACTGCAAGGCCAGCGCCTGCGCCTGTTGTCTGCTGTGGGCAAGTGTGTGCATTAGTTTGCCAGCTCCGTATGGTAAGGCACCCCGGCAATTACCGCCCCGGCTTTGGAGGTATTAACAAAGCTGACGGCGGGCTGGCTGCGGATATAACGCTCTAACCCTGTCAGGTAAGTTAACAGGTTGCGCAAGGTAGGGACTTTGTCGCCATAGCCGTTAAGCACCTGCTCTGTCGCGGCCTGATAACCCGGCCCCAAAGCGCCGTTTTGCCAGCCGGCATGGGTTTTATGGTGGCTAAAGGCAAAATCGGCACCAAACAGCAACACCCGCTTAGCGCCCATTTGCACGGCCAAATCCACCGCCGGGTGGATCACGCTGCCATGGCTGAACAAATTCGCTGCCGTCAGTTGCCGGCGCAGCGGATCAAAGATTGCGCTGTCACTTAACGCCACATAACGTGTCCCCGGGAACTGCTGTAACAGCTCAGGGTTGGCCAGCGGGAAGTACACCAGGCTGCTGGCTGCGGTTAAGGCATTACAGGGTAAATGCCGCAGGCTGATTTTGTGATCCCGGCTGACAATAATATCCGGCCTTATGTGCCGGCCCAGTAAAGCGGCCACCGCCGTATCCACACAGATCAGCAGCGGTGCCTGCGGTTGTTGCTGCGCCTGCTGTAAAAAGCCGTAATGCTGATCCAGCGACGGCCCGGCAGCAATAACATACACCTCTTTAGCGGCAGGCAGGGTGTTAAATAACGCCTGTACCGGCAGATCCTGCTGCCAGTATGGCTGATTTTGCTGCAAGCGGGGCAGAAACGCGCTGATATCCTGTTGCAGGCGCCGGGCGGCATAGCCGGCTTCCAGCTCGGCATACAGCCGGTCACGGATTTTCAGGCTGCTGTCACTGGCCAGTACCAGTTCCGAGGGTAACAGCGCAAACGGCAGCTGCAGATCGTCTTGCTCTGCGGCCAGTTGTAACACCACCCTGGGGTCGCTGAGCCAGTGGCGCTGGTCCAGTAGTTGCAGTACCAGGGCGAAGATATATTCGTTCAGAATGCACACGCTAAGCTGCTGTAGTTGCTGCCGGCCCAGTAACTGCTGTTGCATATCACCCAGGCCGGTGCCATACAGCGTAATGTGCGGGCACTGTTGCGGCAGCTGGCGGGTTTGCTGCAAGGCTTCCTGTTGCCGGTTGTGGCGGCTGGTAAGTTGTATACCGTTTATCAGCAGGGTAGTGTCCTGCCCCTCGGCCAGTTGCACTGCCGGGCGGTATTTATCGTCTGCGGCCTGGTGCAGCACAGCGGCCAGCGCGGGCCAGCGGCTGGCAATAAGCTGCATATTCAGCGCAAAACACTCCGTTGTCATCCGTGGTCAGCCCAGGCCAAACTCGACCAGGCTGCGGGTAATATTGGCCTGTGACATCACCGCCGCAACAGCGCTTTTATTGCCGCTTTGCATATCAATACGCAGTTGCTGGCTCAGCTGGTTCAGCTCGGTGCTGTCGCTTTGCTGTTGCCGGATCGCTGTCAGCTGCGCTTGCAAGGCGGCACGCTGGGCCTGCACCTTGCTCAGCGCATCTTTTAACTTTTGCTGCGCCAGCTGAATTTGCTGGTTGTAAGCCTGTACATTGTCGGCAGAACCCGCCGCCTTGCCCAGACGGGCCAGTGCAGACTCGGCCGGTTGCAGGGCAACACTGAGCGGATTACCGGCAGCGACCCTGACACCCTGCCCGGTCACTAACCAGGGCTCCTGCAATTTACGGGCGTCACGCGCGGCCGCAGAAAAATACAACACTTGCTGGTTGTCGGCCTCAACTTTAATCTGTTGCCGGGCAAAAGCGTGCTGCACGGTCTGCAGGTTTTGCTCTGCACTGCGGCCGCCGGGCAGATCAATACGCACGGCGCTGCCGCTGCGGCCCAGTAAAATATTGACCTGCTCGTGCTGGCGCCGCTCTGACAGCAAGTCAATTTTATGGCTGAGCGTGGCTTTAACCGGCGCGGCGGCAGTGCTGTTCAGGGTTAAATCTGCATTGATGCCGGCGCTGCCCTGTGCCAGCTTTTGTTCCAGCTGGGCCAGCGTTTGCTGTGCCTGTTGTTGCTGCTCCGGAGATAATTTGCTGTGCGCAGGTGAGTTTAACTGCCGGCGCAGGTTTTCCAGTTCCTGATACGCCAGGCGGATATTGCGCTCGGTATGGTCAGCCTGGCTCAGTTGTTTGCTGACATCGGCGGCCAGCGCCCATTTACTCAGTACATGAATTTGCCTGGCCTGACGCGATACCGGCACGGCA
The DNA here is from genome assembly GCA_964511675.1 of uncultured Rheinheimera sp. Classification (GTDB taxonomy): domain Bacteria; phylum Pseudomonadota; class Gammaproteobacteria; order Enterobacterales; family Alteromonadaceae; genus Alishewanella. The sequence goes on along the minus strand of CAZEGA010000119.1, from coordinate 4,506 downwards.
GCAGCAGCCTCATCAGCTGCCACCGCTTTTACTACAGCCGCACGGTCGGCCGCATTCAGCTTGCCCAGCGCACTTTTACTGACCTGTTCTGCATGAGAAATTGCCTGCATCAGTCGTTTTGCCTCAGACGTAGGAGAATAGCGTTAATCTGGACACACTGGAGTACACCTTCAGCGATGACTCATAAGACGCCATAGCCTGGTTCATATTAACGTAGGCTTCGGGGTAGTCTACTTCTTTAATGTCATCCCGCAGGTTTGCGGTAAACAGCGCAATGTCGTCATTGCCCAGCGCCATTTCGTCCAGCGAGGCCAAAGTACCGCCAATACGGGTAATTTCACCACTGACGCTGGCCATAAAATTGCTGATATGGCCCAGCAAGGCGCGTGATTCATCGCCCACACCGGCAACAGGGGCGGTGCTGATCAGATCCAGATACGTTTGCATTTCGTTTAAAAAGGTCACACCCGGCACGATATTGCTGCCGAGAATATTCGACGGCACGCTGGAGTTATCCGACACCGCAACATGGCGTACCCGGTCATCCCCCAGATACTGGAAGACACCGCCGCCATCCCGCTCAAACGGTTGTATATCGGTTAAACTGCCGGAAAAATAGTAGTTACCATTGCCGTCTTTGGCATTGAGTAAATCGACTATGGCCGGAAACAATACCGACAGCTCCTGGGCAAATGCCTCAAGTTCGGCCTGGCCCATAGAACCGTCTGCGGCTGTGGTGACGATTTCCTGTACCGAAAACAGCGTGTTTACTATGCTGCTTAACTGGGTTTCCTGCTGGCCCAGATTAAAATGCACGGCATTCATATTGGCTTTGTATTGCTCCAGCTTGGTCAGTTCGCTGTTCAGCGTCAGTAACATAACCGAGCCCAGCGGATCATCCGACGGCTGCTGGATACGCTGGTTGGTTGCCAGCTGGGTGGACAGCTTGCTGTATTCCGCCGTGGCCTGCTGGATATTGCGGATAGTGGTTAAATGGTATTGATTACTGCTTACGCGCATAGCCGCCACCTCAGAAAATATTGATCAGGGTTTTAAATAACTGATCAGCCGTGCTGATCACCCTGGCATTGGCATCATATAACTGCTGGTAATACATCAGGTTGGCTGCTTCTTCATCCAGGTTTACCCCGCTGACACTGTCACGCGCCGCTATGGCATTGTTATTCAGCACCTGGGCGGTTTTAATGCTGCTTTGCACCTGTTTGCTCTGAATAGCCAGATCGCCAATCAGGGTGTCGTAACCCGTTGTCGCCCCCGTCATCGCCGATATCAGATTGGCAATATTACCGTTGTCGCCACGGCCACCGGCCGGAACCCAGTTACCAAAACCGTCATCAACCCGGCCGGTAAAGGCCAGCCCGTCCGTGTCCAGTGCCGGGTTAACGCCAAAGGTGCCCAGCACATCGGCAGCATTGTAAATAAACAGCGCTTCACCCGGCTGGCCGTTTAAGTCGAAGCCCTCGGACAACGCCGTGTTTACCGAGTCGGCAATATTACGCACTATATTGGCCAGTTCGGTTTTACCCGGCTGTAACACGCTGGCGTCAACATGCAGCAAACCACCAATGCGGCCACCGACAAATTCGTTTAAACCAAATATCTGGTTGTTAAAACTGACATTAACACTGGTGCTGGTTACGCTGACCGCTGCCGCTTTTGTCCCTATCACCAGCGGCGCACCGTTTTTACTGCTGATATTCAGCTGGCCATCCGCCATGTCGGTAATGTCCACGCCCAGGTAACCGGATAATTCCGTTATCAGGCTTTCCCTGGTATCGGCCAGTTCGGCGGTAGGGTAGCCCAGGGCCTGCGCTTTGCTGATTTGACTGTTCAGTTCGGCTATCTGTTGCAGTAACGAGCTGCTGTTATCGGCCAGGTTGCTTAGCTCATTGCCCAGTTTGCTTTGCTGATCAGACAGTGCGCCGTTGATCTGGGCAATATCCTGCACCAGCGCCTGGGCCGATGACAGTGCCTGCTGGCGGTAAGCGCTGGAATCCGGTGCCGACATAGCCGCATTAAACGCGGCACGGATATCGGCTACACTGTCATTCAGGTTCAGTGATTCGGTGCCCAGCAGTTGTTCCAGATAGCCCAGGTAACTCTGGAAACCCTGGTAATAGCTGGTATCGGAACTGGTGCGCCAGATATCGTCATTCAGAAAGCTGTTAACGATGCGGTCGACCTTGGTTACCTTAACGCCGTTCAGGCCGCCGGCCGCCGTTTCCAGATACACGGTCTGGCGGCTGTAACCTTTGACGGCGGCATTGGCCACATTCTGGCCTACCACATTCAGCGCACTGTTAGCGGCATTCAGGCCGGATACACCGTTTAAAAGCATACTCATAAGTTACTGTTTCCGCCGTCTTCAGTACGCCACAATGGCTGGCTGAACGCTGGGTTGCTGTACTCTGGCGCTACCAGATTCAGCGCCGCCTTATCAGGTAAAGCGACAGCTTCGGCCAGTTGCTTAAATTTATTTTCACTCTGGCTCAGGCCCTCGCCTAACTGCCGTACTATGGCGTCACTCAGGCCCAGTTGCTGTTTGCCGGCCAGGGTTTGTGCCAGCTGGGCGTCGTGCATATCGCGGAATGTCTGCGCCTCGTTGCCGGAAAACATGCCGTTATCACCGGCAATGGCATCGGTACCGGCATGCATATTTTTTAACACCAGCTGCAGAAAAATTGCCTCAAACTGCTGTGCCGCCTGCTCCAGCCTTGTGGCCGGGTCCTGGTTGGCATCTACAGCACTGAAGGTGCGCGGATCAATGGCCAGGCTCTGCTGGCCGGAAAGTGGGCTAATAGTCATTCAGATCACCAGTAAATCGGCTTCAAGGGCACCGGCATTATCCAGTGCAATCAGGATCGACATCAGCTCGGCCGGTGTCGCCCCCAGTGCATTAATTGCCTGTACTATGGCATCCAGCGAGCTGCCTTCCGGCCACAGCATCATATTGGCGTTGCGTTCGTCAACACTGACCTGGCTGTTTTGCAGCGGCGTGGTCTTACCGCCACTGAACGGCAGCGGCTGGCTGACTCCCGCCTGCTCGCTGATGGTAATGGTTAAACTGCCATGGCTGACGGCAGCACGCTTTACCCGTACCAAATCATTCATTACCACAGTACCGGTGCGGCTGTTAAAAACCACCCGTGGCCGCAGCCGGCCTTCGTTTACGCTGATCTCCTGCAGCATCGACATAAAGGTAATGCGGTTGTTGGCGTCCAGTGGCGCACTGACCAGCAGTTTGCCCTCATGTTCTGCCCGCGCCACATCCGGGCCGAACACGTCATTAATCGCCGTGACAATATTGCGCGCGGTCTGGTAGTTAGGTTGTTTCAGGTTCAGCACTACTTCCGCTGCCGGCGTATACAGCTGTTGCACACTGCGCTCGACAATAGCACCGGAAGGAATAATACCGGCCGTTGGTACGTTAACCGTGACCGACGAGCCGCTCTGGCCGGTGGCATTAATACCGCCAACCACCAGGTTACCCTGCGCCAGGGCATAGACTTTACCGTCGACACCGCGCAGCGGTGTCAGCATCAGGCTGCCGCCATGCAGGCTTTTGGCATCACCCAGCGACATAATAGTAACATCCAGCGTCTGTCCCGGGCTGGCATTGGCCGGCAGGGTGGCCGTTACCGCTACTGCCGCCACATTTTTCGACTTGGGCAAGCTGCTTTCATCCAGCTGTACACCGAATTGCTTCAGCATATTGTTCAGCGACTGGGCGGCAAATTTAATCTGCGCTTTATCGCCGGAGCCCGGCAAGCCCACCACCAGGCCATAACCCACTAACTGGTTATCGCGGACGCCCTGGATATCAACCAGATCCAGCAGGGGCCGGCTGTGTACTGCGCTGCTAAGCAGCGCCAGCAAAAATATGGCAATACGCATGTTCATTCCGCCTTTGTTGGCCTAAAACGGGTTAAGTAAGTTAAACAGCCGGGTAAACCAGCCGGCCTGGCTGGCCCGCGCCAGTTCACCTTTGCCGGAATAACTGATACGGGCATCGGCAATCCGCTGTGATGACACCCGGTTGGTGACATCAATATCTTCCGGCCGCACCAGCCCCTGCAGGCGGATATACTCATCGCCCTGGTT
>CAZEGA010000119.1:0-374 GCA_964511675.1 uncultured Rheinheimera sp. | reverse complement strand
GATCCATTTTTCGCCACGGATAGCCAGAGCACCGTTGGCCAGCACTTCTGTTACCCGCACCGTAATAGAGCCCCGCAGGAAGTTCTGCTGGCTGGCACTGCTTTCACCATCGAAGCGCGAGCGCGAATTCAGCTCCATTGCCAGCTCGGAGGTATTTAAATTGCCCATCAGCGGCACACCGACATTAATACCGGTGCTTTTATCCATACTGGCGTCAGCACTTTTGCCGGACTGGGTGCGCTCGTTCAGTTCGACGGTAAGAATATCGCCGACACGGTAGGCGCGTTTATCCTCGTACAGGGTAAACATATAGCGGTCACTGTACAGGCTGCCCTGCTGCTGTGCCGATACCGGCTCGTCGCTGTGCCCGGCTG
>CAZEGA010000118.1:0-9572 GCA_964511675.1 uncultured Rheinheimera sp. | reverse complement strand
GCCGGCCCGCTGGTAGAACAGCCGGACCGTGATGTTGAGCATATGGTTAACAGCACCGACGTATTCCAGCTGTTTGGCGAAATTGCCGGGCTGGAACCGGCCGCCGTATTGCCGCAGGGCACGGATGGCGTGGCAATGCTGCCTTACCTGCAAAACCCGGCCCAAAGCAGCCTGCGCGAATACAACTTTACCCAGGGTGGCCTGAATATCCAGCTGGCGCAGGGCCGCAACGGCCCGTGCGAAATCAATACGCTGTGCTCCCATACGCCGGTGAGCAAGGCGGTGTGCGAGGACAACGGCGGCATCTGGTGGGGTATCGGTGCCGATCATCCGAAAGTGCTGAGCTACAGCAACGGCGGCCTGACGCACTGCTGGCAGGTGAACCAGGCGATTTACCGGCATGATCCGGCCGCTTACACGCAACAACGCCGGCAAATGGGCTGGACCCGCTATATGGCGATCCGCAATGACCGTTTCAAACTGGTGAAAAATAAAACCCAGGATTACGACATCAGCACCGATGACATGGTGGACGTCGAATCCACCGAATTTTATGCGATTGACCAGGCAGTGCCGCTGCCGAAACTGGATACCGAAAATAACAACCTGCTGGCCGGCAGATTTGCCGATGCGCTGACGCCGTTCCAGCGCCAGAACTATCAGGCGCTGAGCGCCCGGCTGGATACGCTGCTGGCAGCTGCGCCGGCCTGCCCCGGCGATGGTAATAAAGACCAGGTGGTGAATGACACAGACCTGGACGAATGGGCATACTGGGCCGATCCGGCGCGCGGCGGCGGTTATTCGAGCTGGTATGACTTTAACTACGACGGCCTGACTGACGAAGCCGATAAAGCCGTGATTGAGGCTAATCTTGGCAACCTGTGTCAGCCCGAATGATAAAAGTACCGGCCTGCAGCGAGGCTGCGTATTGGCGCCATCAGGATTTCCCTGACCTCTGGCTTTTTAATGATACCCAGGAGCTGCCCGCAGCTTCTGCCAGCAACGGAGAACTAACTATGAAAACGCGTATGCTCCCTCTGGCCAGCCTGTGTTTGCTGGCCATCGGCGGCTGTGACTGGGGTTCCGGCTCCGATCACAGCCCGGACCCGGGCACCGGCGATACACCGCCGCCTAATATCCTGTTTATCGTGCTGGACGACCTGGGTGTCGATCAACTGGACGTATTCGGTTACGGCGGTGCCGTACCGGCACAGACCAACAGCATCAATGCAATTGCCAATGCCGGGGTACGCTTTCGCAATACCTGGTCGATGCCAACCTGCTCCCCCACCCGCTCTACCTTCTTTGAAGGCCGCTATCCGTTTCGCAGCGGCGTGCGTAATGCGATAGTATCCAACGATCTGGCCAATTCGCAGGTATCGCCTTATACCCTGACCGTGCCCAGGCTGCTGCGGCAAGAGGCTGGTTATGTCAGTGCGCTGATCGGCAAAATGCACCTGACCGGTTCTGATCTGAACCCCGACAACCACCCGCTTGGCGATACGGCGATGCGGGAACTGGGCTGGGATTATTTTGCCGGTTACCTGGACGGCGCACCTTATCCGATTGACACCACCGCCGGCGGTGTGGCCCCGGCAGGCACCTACAGCTGCGGTTTTGTGCCCAACACCCTGGCCGATGCCGAGCACGGTGCCGATTCCGGCGTCTGTTACCTGCCCGATGGCACTCATCTGCTGATGGACGACCCGGACACTTACCCGACACCGGGCCGCAGCTGCGTGGAACAGGGCGGTATTCTGGACCCGCTTGCCACCGCATACAGCGAAAGCCGGTGGGCCGGGCTGGATTTTACCACCCAGAACGGCCATTACACCGGTGCCTGGAAAATCAACAAACCGGATGGCAGCGATGAGACTATTCCGGCGTCCGACCCGCGCGTCCGAGGTTACCGTGCCGTTCTGGAAACCGATCACGCCATCGGCTGGATTACGCAAAACCGGCAGCAAAACCCCGATCAACCCTGGATGCTGAGCCTGGGTTATTCCTCCTTGCATACGCCGTTGCAGCCACCGCCGGCCTCATTGCTGCCGCATCCGGATGCAACACTAAGCCTGGTTGGCTGCGGTACGCCGGTGGCCGACCGTTTGGCGGAGCTGGGCATTGCCGATCCGGGCGATCCGGCCGAATTCGTGCAGCAGCGCGCTGTGGCGCAGCATATGCTGGAAGCGATGGATCATGAAATCGGCCGCCTGCTGGTAGAAACCGGTATTGCAACCCGGCTGGACGACGGCAGCCTGCAATACAACCCGGACAGCAATACGGTGGTGGTGATTGTCAGCGATAACGGCACCTATATGCCCACTGTCAAACTGCCGTTTGATCCGCTACGTGCCAAAGGCTCGCTGTACCAGACCGGCGTTTGGGTGCCGCTGATCGTCGCCGGGCCGGAATCCATTGTGCAAAGCCCGGACCGGGATGTGCCGCATATGGTCAATACCACCGACCTGTACAGCCTGTTCCGCGAAATTGCCGGTATCGGCGAAGATCGCCTGCCCGAAGCCTGGCGCCAGCAGCTGGATGCGCAGCCGGTGCTGCCTTACCTGACCGAACCCGAACACGGCAGTATCCGCAGCAACAACTTTACCGAACAGGGCACCAACCTCAGCGCCGAAGCACCGCCACCCTGTGTGATCCCGGCTGCCAATACCTGCGTGCAGATTTTCCCGCAAAAAGGCGTCTGTGAAGATCAAAGCGGCGTCTGGTATGGCCCCGGCAGCGAGGTCGCCGGCGTGCCGGCGGAAGGTTTAGGCTCCTGCTGTGCGGTTAATGCCTATCTGGACTCGCCTGTGGTGCTGTTCCCCCAGCATCAGAGCGCCTTGCGTGACGAGCAGTACAAACTGGTGCGGCTCAGCCGGCTGGACTGCGCAACCAACGCTTATGCCTTTACCGAGGAGTTTTATGAAATCAACGAAAGCACCAACCCGGCTCAGCTGAAACTGGACCGGGCCGAAGACAACCTGCTGGCCGGTAAAACACCGGACGAGCTGACGGAGGAGCAACAGCAACATTTCAGCACGCTGAGCGCAGCGCTAACCACCCTGCTGGACAGCGGCATCAGCTGCCCAGGTGACGGCAACGGCGATTTGCAGGTTAACGATACCGATCTGAACGAATGGGCCTACTGGGCTGATCCGGCACAGGGCGGAGGTTATTCGAGCTGGTATGATTTCAACCTCGACGGCCAGACCGACGAAGCCGACAGGGAGATAATTCAGGCCAATCTGGGCAAGGATTGCCGTTTGTAAGATCCGCAGTTTATAACAACTGAAAAGGCTCCTGCAGGAGCCTTTTTTACAAACCCAGCCCGGCGCTAACCGGACTGTCGCTGTAGCAGCGCGCTACGGCCCCGCACTCTGGGCAAGACTTCTTCGCCGACATGAAAGGCTTCTTCCAGTGCCGGCGTACTGGACAGGATAAAACCGCGCACGCCGGCATCAATATACTTATCAATGTAGGCAGCTGCCTGTTCATAACTGCCAACAAAGCCCAGCGGCGAGCCCTGGCTGCCCAGGGTGCCAAAACCACCCCATAAGCCTTCGACAATCAAGTCTTCCACCTTCTGGCCGCGTTGCGCTTTGATGCGCCACGAACCTACACCATCGCCTTTGCCCTGTTTCGCCTGTTTGGCTTCTATCGCATCCCAGTCAACCTGTGACCAGGCATGGCGCACCACATCCCAGGCTTCAGCTTCGGTTTTGCGCGCGATAATATTAAAGCGTACCGCCGGTTTTACATTGCGGCCGTCTTTGGATGCCAGCTCGCGTACCCGGTTGAATTTATTGATCAGGCCATCCCAGGGTTCCAGGTGGCTTAAGTCAAAGTCGGCATGCTTGCCCTGCGCCGCCAGCGCCACATCAGACGAGCCGACAAAATACAACTCAGGCCAGACCTGGCCAGCCAAAGGCTCTGGCAGATAAGCATTATTCACCTGATAAAACTTGCCCTGATAGCTGAACGGTTTGCCACCCCAGACGCCTTTAAACACATCGAGGAATTCCACGGTACGCTGATAGCGGTCGGCATGGGCAATACGGTCGCCCCACCATAGCTGGCCCGGCCCGCCACCGCCGGTAATAATATTAAACAGCAGGCGGCCGCCGGATAAACGTTGCAGGCTGGCCGATGCCTTGGCTGCATACAACGGATGAAACCACATTGGCTGGTAGGCAATCATAAAACGCAGCGTTTTGGTATGCCGGGCAATGGCCGCTGCGATAACCCAGGGATCTTCCGAATCCTGAAACGACGGGATCAGCGCGCCGTCAAACCCGGCCAGCTCTGCTGCCCGTGCCACTTCCAGCAGGTAATCGTGATAGGGCACGCCGTCAGACTGGCCGTGGATAAGCCCCGGTGTCTGGTTACCGGGTGTCAGCGGCCCCCAGGTGCCGCGGGTATAATGGGTTTTGCCGATATCGCCTTTGCAACCGTGAATAGGAATGCGCCAATGAAACTGAACCATAATATTACTCCTTAAATTGCTGCAGCCAGATTGGTATCCGGCACTGTTTGCTGTGCCAGGGCTTCGCGTACCCGCGGCAGCAGATGCTCGCCCAGCCGCCAGGCTTCTTCCAGATGCGGGTTGGCACCAAGTACAAAACCCGACACACCCAGATTGATGTAGTCAAGTAACCGTGCCGCCACAGTGTCGTAGCTGCCCACCAGACCGGCGGCCTGGCCATCGCGCAGATAGTCAAAACCGCGCCATAGCAGCGAGTCCTGCTGCAGGCTGTGGAAATCGGTTACGGCACTGCCGCCGCCATGCAGCGAAACCGTTTTAGCACTGGCTTCAGCAAAGCGTTGTTGCAGCTCATGCCAGGCACTGCTGTCATCACGCCGTGCCACAACATCGGCACTCAGGTACACTTTCAGCTGCCTGCCCCGCTGGGCGGCAGAGCGCTGCAACGCCGCTATCTGCTGTGCGGTTTCCGGCAGCGGTGCCACCGGCAGAATATGCACATCGGCATGGCGGGCGCTAAGCTGCAGTGCTGCAGCGGAATCACCATCAAGATAGACAGTGGGGTAACGCTCGCCCTGCAATGCAGGTGGAAAACCACCGTTCTCAACCAGAAAATATTTACCCTCAAAGCTGAATGGCGCCTGTTGCCAGAAGCCTTTAGTCAGCGTTAGAAACTCGTCGCTGCGGGCCAGTTGTTCAGCCAGGCTCCAGTGCTGGCCGTGCCAGGCCGGGGCATCAAGCCCGGCATGCTGTAAATGCCAGTTCAGCCGGCCGCCGGATAAACGCTGAAAACTGTTGGCAATTTTGGCGCTGTACACTGCCGACACCAGCGCCGGTGGCAGCGACACAATAAACTGCAAGCGCCGCACTTCGCGCGCCAGCGCAGCGGCGACAATCTGTGGTTCTTCCCCGGCCGTACTCTGGCCAATAAACAAGGCGTTAAAACCACTGATTTCGGCAGCACGGGCAATTTGCAGCAGATGGTCGAAATAGGTGTAACCATCCCGGTTTACGCTCAGGCGGGAAAACTGATTGCGATGGCTGTCTGTGGCCTGGTAGTCACCGCGGTTCCACTCCGTGCTATGGGCGGCACGGCCATCACCGGCGACAGGTAAGCGCCAGATAAATTCAATACTCATTGTTAGTCTCTCTTGTTTGTTTGCTGGAACAACAAACAATCGCAGGATCTGTACCAACAGGGAGTACGCCGCAAAGGAGTATTTATACTATTGATTTACAACACTAATTATCACAGCTCAGTGCCAAGCCGGGCCGGTTGGTATTGCTGCCCGCTGTCGCTGTGGCAACAGCGGCTTAGTGTTAATGCTGCTACAGCAGCAGACTGTTGTCCGGCCAGCACCACAGGTACCACAGGTACCACAGGCTGCAGCCTGCGGCTGTATGTTGATTAGATCATCTTTACCAAATGAACTAAATGCGAGCATAGTGTTGCACACCGCGCAGCGGCGGCTTGAACAAATGGTTAGTGTGCCTCGCAACGTAGCTTTTCGACGTCTTTGATAAACTGCTCTTTGTTACGTGGCGAAATCATAATGGACCTGCCGTGGCCATAATCAATACGGAGCCTGTCCAGCGATAGCGCAGGGCTGGATAGCAGCTTGTTGGTAGGCGTAATGCTGGTAATGTCCGCCAGAGGAACCTGCCATTTGAACGGGCCACTGCGAATTGTCAGTTGCTCTGGTTGCAGGGTATAACGGGTGCCAAGTAGCAGCCACAATGGCAGGATAATTCCAACACCAGCAGTGAGCAGCAGCGACAGCCAGGCCGTGATTGTCCCGGCTGAAAGAAGCTGGATGCTGGCATACAGCGATGCGGCTATAGCCGCGCTCAGGATAATAAGTAACCAGGTATCAATCCTGGAGTTGTACACTATCGTCATGGGTTCTCCTTACATGCTAATGCTTTACTCTCCGGGCTCCGGGAAATGACGAGCCCCGGCGAATGCTTTTCCGCGCTAGTAGGTTAAACGCATTTAAAGTTAGCTTAACTTAACCTTGCTTACAATAACTGGCCGAGGCAGCGTTTTTGGCTCAGTTGCTAAGTCATATCTGCCGGTGGCACTGCATACCTGTACACCTGCCCGGCGCTTTAACTGCACCTTAATAAACAAAACAGCCGCTGGTTGTTAGCCAGCGGCTGTTTCCGCGTTTAGTGCAACAGCGCTTAAGCGCTACGTAAAGCCCTGGCAGCGTCCACCATATTCTGCAGCGCCGGGAGCACTTCTGCCCATTGCCGGGTTTTCAGGCCGCAATCCGGGTTGACCCACAGCCGCTGCGCCGGTATGCGCTCTGCCGCTTTTTGCATCAGCTTAATAATCTGCTGCTGGCCTGGGATATTCGGCGAGTGAATATCATATACGCCAGGGCCAATCTGGTTCGGATATGCAAACTGTTCGAATACGTCCAGCAGTTCCATATCCGAGCGCGAGGTTTCGATGGTAATGACGTCGGCATCCATATGGGCGATGGCTTCGATAATATCGTTAAACTCGGAATAGCACATATGGGTGTGAATTTGCGTTTCGTCTTTTACACCATTGGCGCTGATACGGAATGCTCCCACTGCCCAGTCCAGATACTGCTGCCACTCGGCTGTGCGCAGTGGCAAACCTTCGCGCAGCGCGGCTTCGTCAATCTGAATAACGTTGACACCAGCCGCTTCCAGATCCAGCACTTCCTGCCGTACGGCCAGTGCCAGTTGCAGGCAGCTGTCGCGGCGGCTTTGGTCGTCGCGCACGAAAGACCAGTTCAGGATAGTGACCGGGCCGGTCAGCATGCCTTTCATTGGCTTGTCGGTCAGCGACTGGGCGTATTTGGTCCAGGCCACTGTCATCGGCTGCGGCCGGCTGATATCACCAAACAGAATAGGCGGTTTTACACAGCGTGAACCATACGACTGCACCCAGCCAAACTGGCTGAAGGCGTAGCCGTTCAGCTGTTCGCCGAAGTATTCCACCATGTCGTTACGCTCGGCTTCGCCGTGTACCAGCACGTCCAGGCCCAGTTTTTCCTGCTCACGTATGGCGTATTCGATTTCGGCTTGCATTTTCGCTTCATATTCAGCCGCAGTAATACTGTGCTTTTTAAACGCCAGCCGCGCCTGGCGGATTTCTTTGGTTTGCGGGAATGAACCTATGGTTGTTGTCGGGTACAGCGGTAACGGCAGGTGCTGCGCCTGTTTTGCCGCACGTTCGGCATAGCTGCTCTGGCGTTTGCCCTGTGCTGCGGTAATACTGCTGACCGCCGCTTTTACCGCCGGGTTATGCACCCGGGCCGAGTTGCGGCGGCTGTCGATTGCCGCCTGATTCGCCGCCAGCTCAGCTGCTACGCTGTCGCGCCCTTCGTTCAGTGCTTTGCCTAAAACAGACAATTCGCTTAGTTTTTGCCGGGCAAAAGCCAGCCAGCTGAGTATTTCAGTATCCAGCTTTTCTTCGTTAGCAAGGTCGACCGGTACATGCAGCAACGAGCATGACGGTGCCAGCCACAGCCGATCGGCCAGTTTAGCGGCAACCGGCTGCAGGTAATCCAGCGTGGCATTTAAATCGGTTTTCCAGATATTGCGGCCGTTAATGACACCCAGCGACAGCACTTTATCTGTTGGCAGTGCGCCAACCAGTTGCGCGACTTCGGCGCGGCCACGCACCGCATCAAAATGAATACCGGCTACAGGCAGGTTAACCGCCAGCGCCAGGTTTTGCTCCAGGGTGCCAAAGTAGGTTGCCAGTAGCAGCTTAACCGGGCTGCCCTGCAGCGCCTGATATGCTTTGCTGAACGCAGCCTGCCAGCCAGCATCCAGCTCTGTTACTAATGCCGGTTCGTCAATCTGTACCCATTCTGCTCCGGCCTGTGCCAGCTCAGCCAGTAACTGCTGGTACAGCGGCAGCAATTTATCCAGTAAATCCAGCCGGTTTGAGGCATCCTTCTCTTTGCACAGCCACAGGTAGGTTACTGGGCCGATCAGCACCGGTTTGGCATTCACGCCCTGCGCTTTGGCTTCAGCCAGCTGAGCCAGCAGGCGGGTGCTGTTCAGGCTGAAGCGGGTGTCGGCAGTAACTTCCGGCACGATATAGTGGTAATTGGTATCGAACCATTTGGTCATCTCACCGGCGTGCACACACTGGCAAGCCGTGTCATTTGCCGAGCGGCCACGGGCAATGCGGAAGTAATTATCCAGTTCGCTACCATGCAAATGCGCGACACGACCGGGCAGGTTACCCAGCGTAAAGCTCATATCCAGCACTTGATCATACAGCGAAAAATCGCCTACCGGCGCCAGATCCAATGCTTGTTGCAGTGTCCAGTTTTTGCTGCGTAACTGCGCCGCCGTTGCCAGCAGCTGTTCGGCGCTGCTTTCGCCTTTCCAGTAGCTTTCCAGCGCAAATTTTAATTCGCGCTTATTACCAATACGCGGAAACCCTAAATTGTGTAGCTTTACCTTTGCTGTCGTGGCCATCGTTAAATCCTCATTTATCCATCCAGATGGCTAAAAAGATACGCTATAGCATACATGATTTAAAATGGTATATTTTCATAGTTAAATGAAATTAATTCATAGGTAATGGCATGATTGAAAAAATTCACCTGAGCATTTTGCGCGAAATAGCGCGCCAGGGCTCGTTAACCGCGGCGGCCAGCAGCCTGCACCTGACCCAGTCGGCACTAAGCCATACCATTAAAAAGCTGGAGCGGCAGGGCAATATCAGCCTGTGGTTAAAAGATGGCCGCAATATCCGCCTGACAGAAGCCGGAAATTACCTGTTAGAGCAGGCGAACCGGCTGCTGCCACAGTTTGAACGCCTAGACGACACCCTGCGCCAGTTTGCCGATAATGAAAAAGGCAGCCTGCGCATTGGTATGGAGTGCCACCCCTGCTACCAGTGGCTGCTTAAGGTGGTGCAGCCTTTTCTGCTACAGTCGCCGGGCGTGGACATAGATGTAAAACAAAAATTCCAGTTTGGCGGCATGGCCGCGCTGTTTAACTACGATATTGATTTGCTGATCACGCCAGATCCGATCAACAAAGAGCGCATTGTATTTGAGCCGGTGTTTGGCCACCAGCACCAGCTCGTAGCCAA
>CAZEGA010000117.1:0-9700 GCA_964511675.1 uncultured Rheinheimera sp. | reverse complement strand
CGTTCCGCCTCCGCATGCAGTCAACGTTGATACGGCACAAAGCACATATGCAGCAGTTAACGTCTGATGATATCGTGACATAGTTTACCTCTTACTCAGTGAATGTACGGGTTTGTTGCTTTTATACTGTGCCGGAACTTACCTTGCCTTTACGCGCTAAAACAAGACACGTATTTGCAGCGAATTTTTCCAACGAAAATGAAAATATTTTTTTCTGGCCAAAACAGCCTGAAGTTCTGGCCGAACATAGCATTGATGCAAGGATTGATACGCGACAGAATTGCTTAATCTGGCGACAGATTGGCTTTTTTTAGCAGGGAATGGCAGAACCAGCTGGGTTTTGGGTGCGGATCCAAGATCGAATCATCGAATCATCGAATCATCGAATCATCGAATCGGTGATCGATGATTCGATGATCGATCTTTTACTCGATGGCAGGCCGGTTCAGCGGGCGCTGGCCGTCGCGGTATTGTTGTGGGCTCATATTGAGGCGCTTTTTAAAGTAATGTTGTACGCTGCGCATACTGCCAAAGCCGCACTGTTCAGCAATTTGCTCAATGCTGCAGGTATTGGTTTTTTGTTGCAGCAGGCTCAGCATCTGTTGAAAGCGGTATGCACGCAAGCTTTCTTTCAGGTCGGTGGCTAAATGCTGCTTGACCATACCTTGTAAAACACTGCGACTTTTACCGAAAGCAGCCGCAATATCCTCTACCCTGGCATTAGGGCTGGAGTAAATATGCTGAAAAATACCCTGCAATTTGGCGTTCAGACATTCGGCTTCGGTCAGTTGCTCCGGTTGCTGGCTGGCACTGTGCAACGCCCGGCGTATATGTTCGCCCAGCCGCCAGCACTGGTTCAGCAAGGTTTCCAGGCTGGCCAGAATGGCTTGTTCGCTGGTCGGTTTGCTCAGGTAAGCATCGGCCTGATAGCGCATACCCCGGTAGCGGTTTTGTTCGTCGTTCAGCGCCGTCAGCAGCACTACCGGAATATGGCTGGTATCAATATGGCTTTTCAGCTCGGCCAACAGGCTGAAACCGCTGTCTTTTTGCTCCATCATCACGTCGCTGATAATAATGTCCGGTAAATGCTGCCGCGCCAGTTGCAGGCCGGTTGCGCCACTGTCGGCGACCAGGCAGTGGTAATGCAGGGTGAGCAGGTCGGTTATATCGTCGCGCAAGCCGGGATCGTCCTCCACCAGCAGTACGGTTTCGCTGCCGATAGCTCCCCGCTGTGGGTGGCGCGGCGGCAATGGTGCGGCTGCCAGAACCGTATCAGCCAGCGGTTGCAACCGCCCGGCATGCCGGGGCGTACTGATCTGGCTGGCATCGCCGCAAGGCAGGCGCACGGTAAAACAGCAGCCCTGCCCCGGTTCGCTGTGCAGTTCTATCTGACCGCCGGCGTTTTCGACACAGGATTTAATTAAAAACAAGCCTTCGCCACTGCCGGCAATATGCTGCTGGCCGGCCAGCCGGTAATGGCGCAAAAACACCTTTTGTTGCTCGGCCAACGGAATGCCGGGGCCGTTGTCGGTTACCGTCAGCTGCAGCCACGGCGGCTGTTGGCCTAGTTGCAGCCGAATTTGCCCGCCCGGCGGAGTGTATTTAATCGCATTGCCAAGCAAATTGCTGCACACCAGTTCCAGTACGCCCGGCATGGCATACAGGGTGGCATCGCTTAGTTCGGCGCTTAATTGCTGACCGTTTTCTTCGGCGTAAGGGCGGTAGCGTTGCAGTTCGGCGTCGATCACCGGCCGGGCGGCCAGGTGCACAGCCGTATCGCCCTGCTGTAGTTTCAGTTCTTCCAGTTCCAGCTGGCGCTTGATCAGCCGTTGCAGCTCCTGCTGCGCCGTTTCGGCTTTTTGCAGGCACAGCTGCGCGGCGTCCAGGTTCTGGCTGCTTAGCGCCGTATGGCTGCGGCTTAACTGAGTGCCCAGCCGCATTAACGGGGTACACATTTCATGGGCGGTATATTCAAACTGCAAGCGTAAATGTTGCTGTAATGCCGCTTCACGGCCAATACCCTGGGTGATCTGGCTTTGCAGATAAGCCTCGGTCTGGTCGCGCCAGACTTTATAACGCCAGATAGCCGCCAGCACCAGCAGCGCATAACCAATATAAGCCCACAGGCTCAGCAGCGGGTGCGGCTTAATTTGCAGCGATAACATAAGCTGCGGCTCGCTCCAGACACCGTCCGGGTTGGCGGCTTTTAACCAGAACTGGTACTTACCCGGCGGCAAGGCGCCATAGCGGGCTTGCCGCCCGGTACCGGCCTGAACCCAGTCGTTATCGGCCCCCTGCAATTGCCAGGCGTATTGTATACGGGCCGGGTCGGCATAATGCAGTGCCAGCACATCAAAGGCCAGGTGGTTCTGCTGGTGTGACAGCTGCAACTGTAAGGGCAACGGCTGGCCGCTGGCCGCCAGGTTAAACGGCTGATCGTTAACACTCAGGCCGCTAAGCTGTAACCGTGGCGCTACCGGGTTATCCTGCACCTGCTCAGGGAAAAACGCATTAATGCCAGACACACCACCAAAGTAAAAGCGACCACTGGGGCCGATATGGCTCACGCTGAAATTAAATTCGTCCGATTGCAGGCCGTCTTCCAGCTGGTAGGCGCGCACGCTGTAGTCTTTGGGGTTAAAGCGGAAAATACCCTGGCTGGACGATAACCAGAGCATACCGGCGTCGTCGCCTAAAATACCGTACAGCACTTCGGTCGGCAGGCCATCTTTAATGCCAAAGCGCTGCCACTGCGGCCTGGCACCAGGTTGCCACAGCAAACGGTTTAAACCGCCTTCGCGGGTGGCCAGCCAGAATTCGTTATCGGCGCTTTGCCAGATGCCATGCACCCAGTTATGCGCCAGGCTGTTGGCATTGGCCGGGTCATGCTGAAACTGCAACAGCTCGGCGGTTTGCGGGTTAAAGCGCAGCAGGCCCTGAGTGCTGGCCAGCCATAAGGCCCCATCGCGGGCAATATAAATACGCCACAGGTAATTATTGTCAAACGCCGGGTACTGGCTGCTGTCGTACCAGCGCAGCATACGGCTGGCGTCGGCGTCGGCACAGCCGAGGCCGGCATTGGTGGCCAGCCACAGGCAATGCTGGTCTTGTTTAATATCCAGCACCTGAGCAACCGGAGTGGGTGCCGGCCAATGAGATATATTTTGTGGTAATACGGCCTGCAATGGCGACAGGTTAAACTGCTGACTGATATCATCCCACTGATACAAACCATCACTTTTACCCAGCACTAACCGGCCGCTGCCGGTGCGGTAAAGGCTATGGACACTAACCATACGGTCTGGCGTCAGGTACGACTGCCAGTCGGCATCAGTTTGTCCATGCTGCGGGACAGGCCTGGCCCGCAGCAGATGGCCGGAGCCGCTGCCAAGCCATAGCTGCTCCGGCTCTTCCAGAATAAGCCGTACCACATGCAGACCCGCCATAAATGGTAACTGCGCAGCCAGTTGCTGCTCCGGCGCAATAATATGCTGAAATTTACGAGCATAAGGCGCCCACTGGTATAAACCACTCTGGCCCGTGCTTAGCAGGACAGTACCATCACTGGTCTGAAACAGCCTGTCTACATTATTAAACGTGGCTTTTGCTGCTATTGTCATCGCAATAAAATCATCCGCCTCGCGCCGGTAGCGGTATACGGTTTTATTCGCCGTTACCAGTAACTGGCCGTCGGCGGTTTCCAGCCAGCCATATACCAGATGATTGCCTTCTGACAACTGGTAATGCCTGAGCTGGCCATCGGGCAAAATGCGAAATAAGCTGTTATGACCATAGCCCCAGTGTTGACCGTGGCTGTCGCGACGAAAAGAATAGACATCGGTTTGATATTGTAGCGGTGTGGTATTGGGTAATACGCTGGCAAATTGCAATAATAAGGAGCTGCCCGGAATATGCGGGTTACCGATACTTAGCCACAGCCGCTGCTGGTTATCATGTAGCCAGTCACTTACCCAATGCTGGCCATAGAGTAATTCGGTTTGCATTGTATCGGGTTGCAGCCGGGCCAGGCCGAAGCTGCCACTAAACCATAGGCTGTTATCCTTATCCTGCCAGCGGATCTTATGCACAGTAGCAGATATGGCAGCAGGCAGCGTCACGGCAATAAACTGATCTGCAGCGGCGTTATACCAGAACAGCCCCTGAACGCTACCGGCCCATAACTGGCCATTTGGGTCAATATATAGCGTTTCAAAGCGGTGCGAGCTGCTCTGCTCGGTAGCACCGGGTTGAAATAAATAGCGGCGAAAACCTTCGCCATCGCGATAGCGGCTAATACCGTTATTAGTGGCGATCCAGATGTTGCCGTCGCTATCTTGTAGCAGCTTTAGGATCAGGTTCTGGCTTAGCGAGTTGGGGTCGTCTGGGTTATGTAAAAAGGTTTGCAGCCGGTAGCCGTCGTAACGGGCCAGCCCGGTGCCGGTGGCCAGCCAGATATAGCCCTGCTGATCCTGCAATATGTCCAGCACGCTGTTTTGCGGCAGACGCAAATCCAGATAGCGAAAATCGGCCGCCGTACCTGCCATAGCGGGCAATACAGACAGAACTAACAGCGCGACAACAATAAAAACACGCAACAACCCAGGCATTTAGTCTTTTTTATTTACAAACATATTGTTATTTAACGATAAAAGAAACGACTGTGTAAAGCTTTTTAATATCAGATGGCTGGTTTCCTGACTGAATCTATTGACAGTGGATCTGAATTGGTTAGATTGAGATGAAATAAGAAAAAAAGCAGTAAAAAAGCATATGTTGAATTTTTCGGAACATGGATCTGCAGTTGATCAACTGGTAAATCAGGCTGAGGTTTATTCCCTGTTAAAGCAGCTGGCGCAGGAAGAAAAAATTTCGGTTTGCCGCAATACGCTGGATTACAACTCGACTACCACGCTGGTACATGAGGTGTATATAAAACTGAAACAAAGCAATAACTTCCAGCTTGGCGATCAGCAAAGCAGGCTAATACGTCAACTCACCCAGGTTACCCGCTCAGTCATTATTGACCTGTTACGTAAGCAACAAACGCAGAAACGCCTGCCTCCCGGTGCCGATAATACCCCCTGCCCGCACGTACAGGATAAAAATGCAGCCAGGCTGTTTGAACTGGATCATTTTTTAAACCGCTTTAAGCAACATTACCCCAGGCAGGTTGAAGTAGCCACGCTGCATTACTTTGGCTGGCTTGATGTAGAAAGCATTGCTGAGGTGCTGTCTATCTCTGAGCAGACAGCTTACAACGATCTGAACTTTATCCGCGATGCCATAAGGGCACAGCTTTAATTGCTGCAATTTCCAGCCACAAAACTGTTTGCTTTTGGCGTCAGGGAAAAGAGTCAAGAAACACCCTGGCATCGTCATACACCAAAGTGGTTGCCAATGGCTCTGTTAACCTGAGTTTTTGAATTGCAAAATCTACGTATTGCTGCGGGTTGCTGATAACATCATTTACGGCTTTAACCAATGTATTCAGCACAGCCTTTGAATAAATAGCATCAACCCCCGCCCAGACATCTTCTGGTATTTTCCCCCAGTATTTGTGCATCATAAGTAAATCGAAAATATCTTTAAAAGGCTCTGTCATTGGTCTGTCAGTATGCGCCAGCAGCTTAGTATAAAAACATGCGTTTTTGCTTAAATAGGGTACAGGGAACAGACCTGGGGGATTAATTGACAAGTCATACTGGTCACAACTGACAATTTCAAGTTTGATATCCGTGTTATCAAATCTGATAAAGGTTCTGACACCATATCTGTCGAATTTGATTTCGCGCAGATAAACAAAATCGCGCTTTACTAACTGCCCCAGTGAAACATTAGTAACCTGCTCCCGAACGGCTCTGTAAGCGTTTCGATCGGGACATAAAAAATCTATATCAACAGATTCGCGGTATTCATCCAGTTCAAGAGCAATGCGTGTTCCACCACCAAATGCAATTCTGTTCGCAACAAGAAAATCAGTATTAAACTGATGTAATACTGACAAAATCGCGTTATGGCGAGGAAGCCGATAAGGTTTATGCTGCATGTGCAGGCATGAAAATACCATTACCATAGCGCTTGGTCAGGCTTTTAATTAAATCCTTTTCCCGCCTGGTTAAGGCATTTTCGGCAACAAAAAACCAGCGCTGCTCGTAAATAGAGAACGCTGTTTTTGGGTCAATGCTTTCGGCCTGAATATCCCAAAGCAATTTATCGAGCTGAGGATAATCACACCGCATAATCGTTTTATGCATAGCTGGCCTCACCTGAGTTCCTTAAACTGGATAAAATGGTGACAGGCATATGGTCTGTCAGATACATTTTAGTTATCAGCGTTCAACATTACAATGTTTATAGCCAGCTGGCCTCAAGATACGCGTTTCAGAGCCGCTGCTGTCAACTTTTTAAAATACGCAGCTCCAGGATAAACCGCCCGTCTGCAAATTTATCGACAATACGGGCAATTAAGCTACCCTTATCCGCAATGCCATAAGGGCACAGCTTTAAACCCGTTATCTTATTTTAGCCAACTTAACCAATAAAAAAGGCTTGCTGTAAATGAACTTATATCAACTGTATTTAGACGTAACCGCCCTGCCGACACCGGATGACCAGCAACAATTTGTGGAGAAATTGCAACAGTCCTCTGCTGAGCTGGCCGCTAAACTACGGGCCTTGCTAAGCGCTGCCCGTCAGGCCGGCGACGACACCCTGGGGCTAAGCCAGGCGGTGTCAGAGGCCGCCGCCCAGGTTTGTGCCAGCGATATTTCATCACAGCTTACCGGCCAGCGGCTTGGTTACTGGCAACTGGAGCGTATTATTGCCGAAGGTGGCATGAGCTGTGTGTATCTGGCGTCGCGCCAGGATGGCCAGTTTGAACAACAGGTAGCCATTAAAGTACTGAACCCGCTGATTTACCCGGTTACCGAACAAAACAGCGCCTTTGCCGAAGCCAACCTGACCGCCCGGCTAAGCCACCCCGGTATTACCAAGGTGTTTGACGGTGGTATAGTGCAACACCACGACCAGGCTGCACACTATATTGTTATGGAATATGTAAAAGGCCTGCCGCTGGATCAATGGCTTAGCAACGCTCAGCCGGATTTGAATACCCTGTTAACACTGTTTATTCACTTAGCCGACGCCCTGCACTACGCCCATACTTACCAGATTATTCATGCCGATTTAAAACCGGCCAATATTCTGGTAGACGAACACGGTATGCCAAAGCTGATTGATTTTGGTATCTCGCGCTTAAAACAGCAAACCGAAGCTACCCCGCTTTATGTACAGCGTTATATCCGCGCCCTGTCGCTGGCCTACGCCAGCCCGGAGCAATTAAGTGGCGAGCCACTGACCACATTGTCGGATGTGTATAGCCTGGGCAAGGTATTGGCGTTTACACTGGCGGCAATACCACTACCGGTATTTTGCCGGCAGGAGCTTAGCGCTGTTATCCGCAAAGCCACTCAACCGGAGAATGAGCTGCGTTACCTGTCAATGTCGGATATACAACAGGATTTAACTGCCGTTACCCGCCACAGGCCGGTATCGGCATACCCGGCAACCTCTGGCTACCGGCTGCGCAAATTTATTCAACGCCAGCCCTGGGTTAGTGCATTAAGCAGTATATTGCTGCTGAGCGGGATGTTTTTTAGTCTGGCATTGTGGCAAAAGAATATCAGCCTGGTAGCAGAACGGCAGGCCGCAGAAATGGTTGCCGACTTTATGGTAGAGGTATTTACCGTTGCCAACCCCAGTGCTTATGACGGTAACCCGATTAGTGCCAGCGATTTGCTGTTAACCGCAACCAGCCTGCTTGCCGGTATGGATACCAGCCTGGAAACCACACACAGGCTGCAATTGCATCTGGCGACTGCACTTAAGGGAATTGAAGAACCCGGGCATGCCTGGCAACTGCTGGAAAGTATACCGGCAAGCAGCCGGTTGCAGTCTGAGAAGCTGCTGCTGATGGCATCGGTCAAACTTAACCAGAGCAAGCTGGATGACGTACAACCGCTGTTAGATCAGCTTCAGCCCATGCAATTGCCCCCTGAGCTGCTAGCAGAATATTATCTCCATGCGGGTCGGCTGGCCTTTCTCCAGGATCGGCTTCAGGATTCCCTTCGTTACTTAGAGCAGGCAGAAATACTGGCATCGCAAGAGCAGGCTTATACTTTGTTAATTAATATAAAAAACTATAAGTCGGCTAACTATCAGCACTTAGGTAATATTTCACAACAACTGGCAGAAGCTCAGGCGTCTCTTAACCTCGCGCAACAGCATTTTCAGCCACAATCAGCACAATATGTCCGGGCTTTAAATACCTTGCAAGGCGCTTATGCGATAAATCAGCGGTTCACAGAAGCGGCAGAGTTATTGGAACAAATGTATGCCATACAACAAAAAATGTACCATTCTGATCACCCGGCTTTAGCGCTGACACTCAATGAAATGGGAGCTGGCTATAGTGACCTGCTGCAGTATGAAAAAGCCATACCATTACATATACAAGCCATTGAAATTATTGAAAGGCGCTATGGCCAGCGGCATATAGATTATATCTACGGCCATGCCTACCTGGACAATGCCTACGGCTACCTGCTCCGCCATGGCGAGGCCATTGAGGCCTATAAAAAAGGCCTGCAGGCCAGTGAGCAACTCTATGGGCCAGACAATAGCATTACCATTACGTCTGTTGCCAACCTTGGCCTGGCCTACCATGAACAAGGCCAACACCAGCAAGCCAAAATGACTCTGCTGGATGCCCTGGAGCGTGTTTTAAAAAATTATGACGAAAGCTCGTTACGTGCAGCCTACATTAAAGCATCGTTAGGCAGCACTTTGCTGGCGCTGAATGAATATGATGAAAGCAGACGCCATTTAACCGAAGCGGCAGAAAGCATTAAAAATACTTTGGGTGAAAGCCATCTGCGGTATCAGAATATTATGCAGAAACTTGAACAGTTTAAATGATAACAACAGCTTAATCAGCGCATTTACCCCATTCCGGCATAAGCAGGCAAATGCGGTGATTTAATGCCCGACATTACTACTGTAATACCCGGATAGCCTGGTTTAACCCTTCCAGCGTTAACGGGTACATGCGGTTAGCCATAAGCTGCTGGAGTATGCTGATAGAATGGTAATGCCCCCACCACTGCAGCGGCTGTGGGTTTAACCACACGGCTTTGGCGTACTGGCTTAATAACCGCTGCAGCCACACCTTACCGGGCAGTGCATTAAAGTGCTCGACACTGCCGCCCGGGTAGTCAATCTCATACGGCCCCATAGTGGCATCGCCAACAAAAATCAGCTTATAGTCGCTGCCGTAGGTGTGAATAATATCGTCAATCGCCGTTTGCTCTGTATGACGGCGTTTATTGTCACGCCACACGCCTTCATACACACAGTTATGAAAGTAAAAAAACTGCAGATGTTTAAACTCGGTTTTTACCGCAGCAAACAGCTGCTGGCACTGTGTTATATGATCATCCATCGAGCCGCCGACATCGAAGAACACCAACAGCTTTATCGCATTATGCCGCTCACGCATAAAGCGCAAATCCAGCCAGCCGGCCTGCTCAGAGGTGGCCTGAATGGTACCGTGTAAATCCAGCTCGGTCTCGGCGCCACTGCGGGCAAATTTACGCAGCTGCTTCAGCGCCAGTTTTATACTGCGGTTGTTGAGCTCACTGTC
>CAZEGA010000116.1:8797-9752 GCA_964511675.1 uncultured Rheinheimera sp. | reverse complement strand
TGATCGGCCAGCTCGCGTGTCGGGCACAGCACCAGCGCCTGCACGCGGAACTACTTAACGTCCAGTTTTGCCAGTAAACCTAAACCGAAGGCGGCGGTTTTGCCGGAGCCGGTTTTGGCCTGGGCGATAACATCCTGCCCGGCCAGTATAGGTGGCAGCGCCTGCGCCTGTATCGCCGTCATGCTGCTGTAGCCCAAGTCGGTAAGGTTACTGACTAAAGCCGGGGGTAAAGTCAGGCTGGAAAACGGGGTGTTGCTCATGCTGGTGCTCCGCAAAATAAAAAACTGCGGGCCTTAGCCTGCAAAAAGGGCGGCATTGTAGCAGAGCTGGCCCGTATTGCACCGGATTTATTGTGGTTTTTTTGCTCAGCTGGGCAACCAGAGCGGCTGCTCAGCCTTTTTCAGCTTTGGCGTCCGGCAGCTCGGCCGGCTTTTTCTGTTCGGCTTTGGGCAGGCTGACCACTTCTTCGGAGGACGTTGGCAGGGTTTTACCGAGAAAACTGCCACCACGTTCAATGCTTAGGTCGTCGCAGTGGATCACGCCATGTGCTTTACCCTGGGGCAGAATTTCTACACTGTTGGCATAGCATTCGCCGTCGAACAAGCCGTTAATGATCATTTTGTCGGCGGTCACCTCGCCTTTAATGCGGCCGGAGGCGCTGATGATCAGGGTCCGGTCGCAGGCAATTTTACCTTCGATATAACCATCTATCTGGATGTCGCCGCTTAGTCTGACGTGGCCGTTAACTGAACATCCTTGTGCGATGACAGTAGTAACTGTGTGCTTGCCTTCGTTTCCAGCATGCTTACTAAAGAATCCCATTTAATGCTCCTTTCCTTCTCAAATACCAGATCGAAGTTGGTGGCATCCCAGTCCATAAAGTGCTGGGGGTTAAGCGCCCGATCAAGGAAATGTACTTCATAATGTAAATGTGGTGCGTTAGATAAACCGGTAT
>CAZEGA010000116.1:6353-8787 GCA_964511675.1 uncultured Rheinheimera sp. | reverse complement strand
GCCTTTATGCACAAAGGGGCCGGATTTTACCTTAAATTCGTCAAGATGGGCATAAAGGGTAGAAAAACCAAAGGCGTGGCGTATTTTCAGCAGGTTGCCAAAGCCCTGTTTATTTGGCCGGACAACCTCTACCACGCCATCGGCCGGTGCATAAATCGGGGTGCCACGGCCGGCAGATAAATCAATACCCTTGTGGTGCTGTTGTTTGCCCACTATAGGGTGTTCGCGCATACCAAAACGGGATGAGCGGCGGTTAAACTCCAGCGGCGAACCATTCGGCACCAGCTGCAGCATGGTTTGGCGGGCAACCGAGTTAACCGAGGCAGTATCCAGCCGGTTTTCCAGATCCTGCGGGTACTGCTGCTCCAGCCCCAGGGCCAGTTCTATTTCGCCAACGCGGTTAATCACCTGCAGCATTTCATCCTGTTTCAGCTCCAGCTCTTGTTCCAGCTGCGACTTGCTGCCTTGCAGCTGCACAATTTCATCACGCAAGGTGCTGGCCTGTTGTGACAGGTGCTGCCGCTGCGCCTGGCTTTGTTCGACACTGCGCAGCAGATAATCAATAACACCGGCGGTAATCACCAGGCCGAACAGTAACAGCCACATAGCAATAATGGCGTTACGTTTGAAAAGCTTACTGATATTGAAATGGCGGCTGCCATTGATAGTCGATACGGAGATGATAATACGATCTTTCATTCTGGCCTGTAATGACGCCATGGTCGCCGGTTGCACAAGAGGCTAAAAATATGTGGCTTTGCCGCCGGTGTCAAGAAATTACTGCCAGTGCTAACAGGCTGTTACCAACGGGCGAAGTGGTCTTCCGCCAGGCCGGGTATTTGATCTAATTGCAGTTTTTCACCGCTCTGCAGCCTGATCCTGCCGCTGAACGTACCGCAGTACTGGCGAAAATTACTGGCTAACAGGCCAAGGTTTAGCCGCTCGCGCCGGCAGTGCTGTGGGGCGAATGTCAGGGCAATATCGCCATTGTCACTGTAATAACGCCACGGTTGCTGCGGCTGTTGCCGATCCAGGGCAATATGCACCGGCGGCAGTAACTGTGTTGCGCCGTTCAGCCACAGGCAGTTCTCGGTGCTGCCGGTTTCGTTTACGCCACTGGCCAGGTTCAGGCCAAAACGGCCTTGCGGTAAATGCGCACTGATACTGCCCCAGCGCCAGCTGGTTTCACGGCGCATATAGCCGGCCGAAAAATCGTAACCGGCCAGCGCCGGCGTAAGATCCAGTGCCGTGCCGCGGTACTGTAGCTGGCCACTTAGCTGCAGGGCATTGTGTTTTTGGGTATAGGTCCAGCCGTTGTAACCGGTTGGGGTGCACAGTGCCAGCGGCATACTGCCGGGCGGGGGGCTGATGCTGAATTCGCCCTGCAAAAGGGCGCCAGTTAGCCGGATCTGCCACTGCAGGCCATTGATGTTCAGGCTGATATTCTGCTTACCACTGATGCTGGCACAGCCTGCAATGGGGGATGGGCTCATTTGCACGCCCAGGCTGAACGGCTTTAACAGGCTGATTTCATCCAGTTGCCGGTATTTACGCTGGTAAAAATAGCCAAAGCCGTTAGCAGCATAGCGGATATCGGCAATGGCCAGGCCTATTTGCCAGTCGGGGTGGCACAGGCTGACAAACTGAAACTGTTTATAGTGAAAATACCGCGCCAGAGCCGACGCGGGTTTATCCATAACGGTTCTGTAGTCAAACCGTTGCAGCCCAAGGTCGGTAACCGGGCGGTTAAAATGGCCAAACTGCGGCTGGCCATCCGGGCCGATAAGCGGGTTATCCGGTAGCGGCGTCATGGCAGCCTGTACGCCAGCTGCTGAGCTGGCGTCTTGCCGGGTTTAGTGGCCGGTGTGGCCATCAATACCATGCACATGGCCATGAGCCAGTTCTTCGTCGCTGGCATCACGCACCAGTACTACTTCAACATCGAAGCTTAAGTCTATACCGGCCAGCGGGTGATTGCCGTCTACCACGACTTCATCTGCGGTCACTTCCAGTACGATAACTGACTGTTCGTGGCCATCCGGGCCGGCAGCGCGAAAACGCATACCGACAGCCACATCCATACCGTCAAACATGGTTTTGGGTACGGCCTGGGTTAGCGCGTCATGGCGCTCGCCATAGGCATCGGCAGCGGCAATGCTGGCCTGAAATTTATCACCGGCAGTTTTACCCACCAGCGCCTGCTCTAAACCGGGGATCAGTGCGCCGTGGCCAAATAAAAAGACTAAAGGCTCGCCGCCAACGGAAGAATCCAGCTCATTACCCTGGGTATCGGTAACGGTGTAGTGCATGGCGACAACTTTGTCCTGAGAAATGGTCATGAAAACCTCTTTAATTTAGCGAATAGGGTAACGGCATCAGGTGCAGCACAGGGGCACTGTCGCTGCCAAGCCGTAACGTGTCTGCCGCTGTTGTG
>CAZEGA010000116.1:4094-6343 GCA_964511675.1 uncultured Rheinheimera sp. | reverse complement strand
CCGGTGATAAATTTCAGGCCAGCATTGCCGCTGTTGTGTCGTTGGGCAATACTGCAATTAACCACAGCTGGTTATTGATATTGACAGCATTAACGACCTGGCCGGTGCGGCGCCAGTTTTCACCTAACTGAATTTCAATAGCGGTGCCTGCGGCAGGTGACTCGTCCGTTTGTGCGCTCAGGATATAGGCCGCTCTTTTATTGCCGCCACGGTATTTCAGCCGGGCAACGGTTTCCTGGCCAATATAACAGCCTTTGCTAAAGCTGATGGCATTCAGTGCCTGTAAGTTAAGCATTTGTGGCACCAGCTCGCCAATCAGAGCCTGTTCCAGATAACTGAAACCGTGCTGGATATGCTGCGCCAGCCAGACCGTGGGGGCGGCGAAGGGCAGGGCTTGCTGCATCAGGGCCTTGGCGTCCGCTATGCTGGTCAGCAGGATAAAATGCTCGCCGGTCAGTGCCAGCAGAGCGCGCTCGCCATGGCGGCTGAGCTGGCCCTGGCTAATGTTGCTGAATCCCAGCTGCTGAATAAGCTGGCTGGCGTTGCGGCCGGCTATACCAAATACCGCATATTGCTGCTGGCCAGAAGCAAAACTGACTTTGGAGAACACGCCAAATTTTTTCCACTGTGCGCTGGAAGCGGCCAGCTCATCACGAAAGGCCAGGCTAACCAGTTTGTCACCCTCGGCCAGCAGATAAAACTGCGACCACATTTTGCCTTTGGCATCACAGTGAGCACCGTGCAGAAAATTACTCTCGGTCAGGCTGTTAACATCACAGGTGGTCTGGCCCTGCAGGTACTTGCGGTTATCCACTCCGTCTATGATCAGGGTTTCAAAGGCAGGCAAAGGGGCAATAAAGGCGTCCTGAACCTGAGTTGACAAAGCGGCGTAATGTTCGGCGGTTAACCAGGATGTGTGCATAGCGCTAATATCTGCATATGGACTGAACATGAATAGGGCTATCATTGGGGGAAAGCTGCAAAAGCTCAACCCCGTAAGCTAATTTTTGTTAGAATCGCGCCGTGTGGGCAGCAATGACGCAAATTTAGGAGTGTTATGGCAGAGTTAATGAGTAAACCACGGTTACGCTGGGCATGTCGCAGGGGGATGCTGGAGCTGGATGTGTTGCTGGCACCTTTTGTCGAGCAGGGCTACGACGCACTGTCGGCAGCGCAGAAACAGGATTTTGAGCGCCTGCTGGCGTGTGATGATCCGGATTTATTTGCCTGGTTTATGGGCCATGCCACATCAGCGGATGCGGCGCTGCAGGCGCTGGTTCAGCTGATCCTGCACCGTGTCCGCGTTTAATATCTGCCTTAAACCATCGCGTGCTTATCAGGCGGCCTTGCTGCTGTTGGCGTTGCTGCCGCTGCTGATCATGGCATTAACGCCGGCACCGTGGCTGTTACTGCTGGTGCTGGCGCTGTTATGTGCCTGGTTTTACAGCAAGTGGTATCCGCTTTTTCTGGCCAGCCGGGCTGAGCAGCGGCTGACACTGGATGACGGGCAGCTGTGCTGGTTTATGCCGGCGCAGCCGGCGGCAGTGTTATGCCGCGGCGGCAGTGTTATGCCGCGGCGGCCTGGTCAGCCAGCATATGCTGAAGCTGTGCTGGCAGTATGAGCCGGATAACCGCCGCGAACAGTGCTGGGTGTTTGCTGATCAATGCAGCGACAATGAATTCCGGGCGTTGGCCCGGGCGGTTAACCAGTGTAACTGGCAGGGCAGCCACTAACCAGCGCGGGGATCAAAGCGGCGGCGTCAGAATAGTAGGGCCGCTGTCAGGCAGTAAGTCCGGGTAATCCAGGTTGTAATGCAGGCCACGGCTTTCCTGACGCTGCATGGCACAGCGGATAATCAGCTCAGAGACCTGCACCAGGTTACGTAACTCCAGCAGATTATGGCTGATACGAAAATGGCTGTAGTACTCCTGAATTTCCCTTTTTAATAACTCTACCCGGTGCAGCGCCCGCTCCAGCCGCTTGTTGGTGCGTACTATGCCGACATAGTCCCACATAAACAGCCGCAGTTCGTGCCAGTTATGGGTTATCACCACTTCTTCGTCGGAATCGCTTACCCGGCTGTCGTCCCACTGCGGCAGGGCCGGCAACGGGCTGTTGCTGTCCAGCTGGCTCAGGATATGCTGTGCCGCTGCGCGGGCAAATACCACGCATTCCAGCAACGAATTGCTGGCCATGCGGTTGGCACCGTGCAGGCCGGTGTAGGCCACTTCGCCTACCGCATACAGGT
>CAZEGA010000116.1:0-4084 GCA_964511675.1 uncultured Rheinheimera sp. | reverse complement strand
GGCGTAAATGGTCGGAAAGTGCTCAATGATAAAATCTTTCGGTTTATGGCTGATATCCAGATACACACAGTGTGCGCCCAGGCGTTTCATCTCAAAATCAATGGCGCGGGCGACGATATCACGTGGTGCCAGCTCGGCACGTTCGTCAAAGTCCGGCATAAAACGGCTGCCGTCCGGCCGTTTTAAATAGGCACCTTCACCACGCATGGCTTCGGTGATCAAAAAGTTCGGCGCATCCGGGTGGTACAGGCTGGTGGGGTGAAACTGGTTAAATTCCATATTGGCTACCCGGCAGCCGGCCCGCCAGGCAATGGCAATGCCATCACCGCTGGCCACATCCGGGTTGCTGGTATACAGATACACCTTGCTGGCCCCGCCGGTGGCCAGCGCCGTAAAACGCGACCGTACCAGTTCTACCTGGGCGGCGTTTTTATTCCAGACATAGGCACCGTAACAGTGTTCCGGCTGCTGGCCGATCTTGCGGCCATTGATCAGATCAATGGCGTTGTAGTTTTCCAGCAGGCGGATATTCGGGTGTGCCCTGACCTGATCAACCAGGGTGATCTGCACCGCCTGGCCGGTGGCATCGGCAGCATGCAGGATCCGGCGGTGGCTGTGGCCGCCTTCGCGGGTTAAATGGTATTTCAGGCTGCCGTCTTCATCCTGGTACTGATCAAAAGGCACACCCTGGGCAATCAGCCATTCCATCGCGGCCTTGGCGTTACCGGCGGTATACTGCACGGCGGTTTTATCACATAAACCGGCACCGGCAACCAGGGTATCGTTAACATGCGAGGCGATACTGTCGTTTTCGTCAAATACTGCGGCAATGCCACCCTGGGCATACAGGGTCGAACCTTCGCGCAACGGGCCTTTACTCAGTACCAGTACACTGGCGGTATCTGCCAGTTGCAGAGCCAGCGACAGGCCGGCCGCGCCACTGCCAATAATTAATACATCACACAGATATTCTTTTGCTTGCATCATGCGATACACTTGCCATCAGTAGAAGTCGGGCTATTGTAGCTTTTTTGCCATGATTAGCAGAACTATTTCTGTGTCTGTCGGTCCTAGCTGTACGCTAGACCAGCGCCAGTGAGTATCAGAATCAGTATTACAGGGGATAAGCTCGGATATGAGCGAGCAAGAATTGGACTGGCAGATTGTCCAGCGTGTGCAGCAAGGCGACAAGGCGGCATTTAATGTGTTGGTGCGAAAATATCAGCACCGTATTGCGAACTTAATTTCCCGTTATGTCTCTAACCACGGAGACGTAGCAGATGTAGCGCAGGAAGCCTTTATTAAAGCCTACCGGGCTATTCCCGGCTTCCGGGGTGAAAGTGCGTTTTATACCTGGATGTACCGTATTGCGGTAAACAGCGCAAAGAACTATCTTGTTGCCAGTGGCCGTAAACCACCGGCAACAGACGTGGATGCAGACGATGCCGAGTATTTTGACGGCAGCGATGCACTGAAAGAGCAGGATTCACCGGAACAACTGCTGTTGTCCGATGAGATCCGCCATGTGGTGTTCAGCACTATTGAAAAACTGCCGGACGAGCTGCGTACCGCCATTACGCTGCGTGAGCTTGAAGGGCTGAGTTACGAGGAAATTGCGGATGTGATGGGGTGCCCGATAGGCACAGTCAGAAGCCGTATTTTCCGGGCGCGTGAGGCAATTGATCTGCAGCTTAAGCCGTTAATAAGCTAGCAGTCGGGGCAAAAACCAGTAATTTTAAGACAGGAAACATTATGTCGTCAGAAAATCGGGAATGGCTCTCTGCTGCCAGCGATAATCAGCCACTGAACACACAGCAGCTCGATAACCTGTTATCAGACCACGGGTTACAGCAGCAACTGGATCGTTACCAGTTAATAGGGGCTGTGCTGCGGCGTGAACAAAGCCCGCTGCAGGCAGATTTTGCTGCAGATTTTGCCGCTAAACTTGCTGATGAACCCCAGTTCCGTTTACGTACTGACCGCAGCCTGCTGATGCGCTTACGGCAACGTGCTACCCAGGCGGCCAATGGCCGCTGGCTGCAGCCGGTAGCGCAGGGCGCGGTAGCTGCGGGGGTTGCCATGTTAGCGGTCGTGAGCATGCAGCAATACCAGCAACCGCAACAGGATACGATGCTGCCAATGCCGGTGCTGCAAACGGCACCTATCGCGGGTTTTGCCACCCCGGTCAGCTTAAGCCAGACCACAGTGGAAGACCGTTTTGCCGAGCAGGACCGACAAGCCATGCTGGAGCAGCAAAAACGTTTGCAGGCGCTGCTAAATGCACACCGGCAACAGGTGCGGGTGATGGAGCAATCACGCCAGGCCAGCCAGTCAGATGATACCGACAGCAGTAAGCAGCAACACGAGCAATAACAATGCGATTTTCTGGCTTTTGTAGTGCCTTAGTTTTCGTTACCCTGTCGGCAGCCGCAGCTGCCGAGCAAACTGGCTGGGCGTTGTTTGACAAGGTCCAGCATGCGGTAAAGCAGTATAATTTTGATACCTCTTTTGTCGTGTTAAAAGGCAATAAGGTCGATACCTACCGCTGGCTGCACGGCAGAACCGATGAACATGAAATTGAACATCTGATCCCGCTGGATACCAGCGGCGTAGATATACTGCGCCGCGACACCCTGGTGTATTACCTGTTGGCCGACCGGCCGCCTTTTGTAACCCACAGTGCCAGTATTGCTGAATTGCCGGCGGTGTTGTTTGAACCCAAAGCAACAATTGAAAAACTGTACCACGCGGTTTCCGGCAGTAACTCTGTGATGTCCGGCCGTACGGCCCAGCTGTTACGGCTGACGGCAAAAGAGAACGGCCGTTACGATTACTGGCTGTGGCTGGATGACCAGACCGGTTTCCCGCTGCGCATTGATACGATGTCAGAGCAGCAGACGGCGCTGGAGCGCTGGCTGGTCACCCATATGCAGATCGCGCCGCAGTTGCCGGAAGGCCTGACGGCATTACTGCAGACAGAATTACCACCGGCACTGGATACTGCCGTTGCTGCCGTGGCGGCACACAGCCAGCACCAGCTGACCTGGTTACCGGCGGGTTATGCCGAAGTGGCGGACCCGGCAGCCCTGCCACAACTGGACAACAGCCTGCTCAGTTACTGGTTGCTGAGCGATGGCCTGCACCAGGTCTCCGTATTTGTGCAAAATACCCAGCGCCTGCCTACTCAGGCGTACCGGGACGGGGCCACGACCATTTATGTGCAAAGTGGTACCCAGCTGGAAGTCACGGTGATTGGCCCGGTCAATATTGATACCGCCCGCCAGCTGGCAGCAGCAGTGCGCTGATGGTTGAGGAAATTGCCACTGTCGTTGCGGCTGAATCTGGCGGTGTCTGGTTAACCACCACGCCGGCAGGTACCTGCAATAGCTGCCATGCCAGCACGGACTGCGGTGCAGGTATAGTGGCCAAAGCCCTGACTCCCCGCCAGCAGCGCTTTTTTCTGAGCACTGAACTTGATTTATTGCCCGGTGAACAAATCCGGATTGGCATTGCTGAGCAAAGCCTGCTGACCGCTGCTGTGCTGGTGTATCTGTTACCGCTGTTACTGTTGATAAGTGCTGCCGCGCTGGCTACGCTGGCCGGCCTGGCTGAAGGGCTGGTGATACTGCTGGCGTTTTGCGGCGGCGGCCTGGGTTTTATGCTGGCGCGGTACTACGGGCAGCGCCAGAGCAAGCGGCTGCCGATCCATATCCTGGAAGTCCTGCCGGCATTGGCTGTGGTGAAGAACACATAGCAAGCTGACGCCGGATAGAGTACAATTCGCGCTAATTTATCGGAATAACCCGCGTTAGCGCAGGAGGTTGCAACTTGCTGTTACGAAGTTGGCTGCTTTGCGTAACGCTCACAGTTTTGCGGACAACATGCCTAAACTAAATCACATCAGAAACTTTTCTATTATTGCCCATATCGACCATGGTAAATCGACGTTGTCAGATCGGTTAATTCAGTATTGTGGCGGTTTGTCCGACCGCGAAATGCAACAGCAGGTACTGGACTCGATGGATCTGGAGCGCGAGCGCGGTATTACCATTAAAGCGCAAAGTGTGACGTTAAACTACCGGGC
>CAZEGA010000115.1:8029-9779 GCA_964511675.1 uncultured Rheinheimera sp. | reverse complement strand
GCGAGCGCGGTTTAAAGGTGTCCGGAGGCGAAAAACAACGTATTGCCATTGCGCGGGCTATTTTAAAAAAATCGCCGATCCTGGTATTTGATGAAGCCACCTCAGCGCTCGATTCTGCCTCAGAACAGGCTATTTTACAGGCCATGCGTGAAGTGGCGCGTAATCACACCAGCCTGGTCATAGCGCACCGGTTATCTACCATTACCGACGCCGATAATATTATTGTGCTAAAACAAGGCCGTTTGGCCGAACAAGGCAGCCATGCCGAGCTGTTAGCCGCCAATGGCGAATATGCCCGTATGTGGCAGTTGCAGCAAAAACAGCAGCAGTAATAGCGCTGGCGTAATATACCGCGCTGACTATACTGGATGCGCTTAAAACCATAACTATATGCCTAAGGTACTGCTATGAATATATGTAAACTCTCCGTCACTGCCGCGCTGGTGGGCTCTGCCCTGCTACTTGGTGCTTGCAGCCCCCAGCAGCAACAAAGTAACACTACATCACTGCAGGCAGAGCAAACCGCCCTGACCGAAGCCGGTGCTGTGGCGTTTCTGACAGAAACCGAACAAAAACTGGTACAGCTATATAAAGAAGCCAACCGCGCCGAATGGATCTATGCCAACTTTATTACCGACGACACCGCCTCGCTGGTTGCCGATGTGAATGAGAAACTGACACTGGAAATGGTGCTGCTGGCCACCGCTGCCGCCAGGTTCGATCAGGTCGCGTTATCGGCTGACAGCCGCCGCAAGCTGGACTCACTGAAACTGGCGTTAACCTTACCCGCACCACAAGATGCGGCAAAAACTGCCGAGCTGGCAAAGCTTGTTGCCGAGTTAGGCGGTATCTACGGTAAAGGCAAGTATTGCAAAGCCGATGGCAGCTGTTTATCACTGGGGGATATGTCGGCCGTTATGGCGCAAAGCCGCGACTATAACGAACAACTGGAAATGTGGCAGGGCTGGCACCAGATCAGCACACCGATGCGGCCTTTGTATCAGCGTTTAATCGAACTGACCAACGAAGGTGCCCGTGAACTGGGTTATGCCGACACCGGCGCCATGTGGCGCTCAAAATACGATATGCCGGCCGATGACTTTGCCACAGAGCTGGATCGGGTCTGGGGGCAGGTAAAACCGCTGTACGAAGCGCTGCACTGCCATGTGCGCAGCAAGTTATCCGAGCAATACGGTGCCGATAAAGTGCCGCTGGATAAACCGATCCCGGCACACCTGTTAGGCAATATGTGGGCGCAAAGCTGGGGCAATATTTACGATCTTGTCGCGCCCAAAGATGCCGATCCGGGCTATGACGTCACGGAACTGCTGGCCAGACATAACTACGATGAAATTAAAATGGTGCGCGGTGCCGAAGCCTTCTTTACCTCGCTGGGCTTTGACCCGCTGCCGGACACTTTCTACCAGCGTTCGCTGTTTACCAAACCGCGTGATCGCGATGTAGAATGCCACGCCTCGGCCTGGGATTTAGACGCCAAAGACGATTTGCGCATTAAAATGTGTATCCAGCGTACCGGTGAGGAGTTCTCGGTAATCCACCATGAGCTGGGGCATAATTTCTACCAGCGCGCCTATAAACACCAGCCGGTGTACTATCAGGAAAGTGCCAACGATGGTTTCCATGAAGCCATCGGCGATACCATAGCACTGTCGGTAACGCCGGACTATTTACAGCAGATTGGCCTGCTGCAACAGGTGCCGGATGCCTCAAAAGATATTGGCCTGCTGCT
>CAZEGA010000115.1:0-8019 GCA_964511675.1 uncultured Rheinheimera sp. | reverse complement strand
TGAAAATGGCGATGGATAAAATCGCCTTTGTACCTTTTGGCCTGCTGGTCGATCAATGGCGCTGGAAAGTCTTTAATGGCGAAATAACCCCAGAGCAATATAACGACGCCTGGTGGCAATTGCGCGAGAAATACCAGGGTGTGGCCGCCCCCGTTGCCCGCTCGGAAGCCGATTTCGACCCGGGCGCCAAGTACCATGTACCGGGCAATGTACCCTATACCCGCTATTTTCTGGCGCATATCCTGCAATTCCAGTTGCATAAGGCACTATGTGATATCGCCGGTAACGAGGGAGCGGTACACCGCTGTTCTATTTACAACAGCAAAGACGCCGGAGCTAAGTTAAACCAGATGCTGGAAATGGGCTCCAGCCAGCCCTGGCAACAGGCACTGGCAGTGGTAACCGGTAAACCGGAGATGGACGCCACCGCCATACTGGACTACTTCGCCCCGCTGCAGGCATACCTGGATGAGCAAAATAAAGGCCAGCAGTGCGGCTGGTAAATGCTTAAACAGCTGATATAACACAGCCTGCAGATGCAGGCTGTGCTTATCCGGTGACCGCAAACAGAAGCCACTACAGATCAGATAATCGCCTGAATGCCTTTTTTCTGCACTACGGTCAGCAACCGCAATGCTGGCCCACCGGGTTTACGGGTGCCACGTTCCCAGTCAGATATCAGGTTTTTACTGACATTTAAATAGCGTGCAAACACCGGCTGCGACATACGTTCACGTTCCCGGATCGCTTTAATTTCCTGCGGACTGATCGCGCTTACTGGCGTTAAACAGGCTTCATCAAACTCGCGCATAGTTTGTTTATCAATACTGCCAATATCGTATAAAGCTTCCATCGTCTCATGCACAGCAGCCAATGCATCGGACTGATATCTACTTATCATAACCTGTTACCTCCGAAAACTGCCCGTTAGCTATTAATAAGGTCAATTCACTGTCGCTAAGACCTAACACCAGCGGTGCCGCCTTTTTAAACTGGGTAGCCTCCTGTGCACTGATATTAGCTTGTTCACTCTTGGCAAAACCAAACATAAAGACTGCCCGTTGTTCGGTACGGTAAAACACGATAGTGCGGTACCCCCCCGACTTACCCAGTCCTGGTCTTGCAATGCGTTGTTTAATGACACCACTACCCAAGTCAGCATCAATTAAACCACGTTCTGCTTGCTTAACAGTCTCAATCAGCATCTCATCAGAAATATGGTGCTTTCTGGCAAATCGCTCGAACCATGCATTTTTGAAAATTCTCAACACCAAGCTCCATCTAAAGTGTCAAACAAAGTATTACATATGAACAATATCAGTTCAATCTGGTATGGTGCAATTACCCCCAGCTATGCTTATCAACACAGGCTAGACTTTGATAGCTAAAAAAACTTAACCTGCATGGCCTTTTTTTCAGCCATCGTTACAGTTGTTACCCCTGTTATAAACGCTTACATATTAAGGCTGGGTCTGGCTGCTTAACAACGCTATTATTGCGCTATATCAAAACCCGTAAGGCAGGTGTTATATAGCATGCTGGCTGCGTGGTACCTTTTGTATTCGGCCGGTCAGAGCTCCCAACCCTCTGCCCGGTCTTTTTTTAACTGCGGCTTTGCAGTTCCAGTTGTTGTACTACCCGCTCGTATAACTGATGGCTGCACAGCAGCACATAACAGTGGTTAAAACCAGCCAACTAGCCAAGATGCATCCGGAAAAATGCCAGCGTGCGCTGCCAGGCTAATTCAGCCATTGCTTCGTTGTAACGCGCAGTGGAGTCATTATGAAAACCATGATGCGACGCCGGATACAGCTCAATTTTATAATTTACCTTGTGCTGCTGAAACAGCGCTTCGGCGGCAGGCCATTGCTGATTTACCCGTTCGTCCAGTTCACCTAATTGCACCAGTAGTGGCGCTTTAATCGCTGCTATCTTGTCAGCAGGGGGCGGCGAGCCGTAAAACGGCACACCGGCATCAATAATATCGGGCAGCTCTGCCGCTAAACGCCCGGTCATTGCGCCGCCGAAACAGAAACCGACCACCCCCAGCTTGCCGCTGCCGCCGTCAAGCTGTTTCAGCCAGACAGCCGCAGCGGTTAAATCTGCCACAATTTTGGCCGGCTCCAGGCTGCTTTGCATCTTGCGGCCTTCGTCATCATTGCCGGGATAACCGCCCAACGGCCAGAGCGCATCCGGCGCCAAGGCAATAAAACCGGCTTTGGCTAAACGGCGGGCCACATCTTCGATATAAGGGTTTAAACCGCGGTTTTCGTGAATAACCAGTACCGTTGCCAACGGCGCAGCGGCATTTCTGGGCTTAACCAGATAACCACGGCCTTCGCCATGGCCGGCCGGCGCGGAGAATTTCTGGTAGCTGGCAACAATATCCGGGTCATTAAACGACACCTGCTCGGCCAGCGCATAGTTGGGCAGCATACTGCTAATAAAAGTGCTGGCCAGGGCCGCATTTACCGCCAGGCCAGCCATGGCGGCGAAAAAGTCACGCCGGCTCATCAGCCCGTGCGCGTATTGGTCGTACAACTGGTAAGCCTGTTGCGGTAGCTGGGCCTGAGCCGGATGTGGAGCTGCACCTTTCATACGTACTGTTCTCTTCGCATTTATTACACAAGAGTACGAGTTATAGTCCAGTCAGGCCCGGCTGTCAGCGCCGGGCGGCCGTTTTCGTCGGTTAATCTTGCTGTTTCAGCGGAATTTTAATGTAGCTGACACCATTGGGCTGTGCTTTTGGCAGCTGGCCGCCGCGAATATTCACCTGCACCGCCGGATAAATCAGCCGTGGCACAGCCAGGGTTTTATCCCGCGCTTCGCGCTTTTGCACAAACTCCTGTTCGGTGGTACCGGCCTTTACATGGATATTCTGGGCTTTTTGCTCGGCAACGCTGGTCTGGTATTGCAGTTCGCGCCCGTCAGGCTGGTAATCGTGGCACATAAAAATTTGTGTCTCTTCCGGCAGCCGG
Source organism: uncultured Rheinheimera sp. (assembly GCA_964511675.1). Lineage (GTDB taxonomy): Bacteria > Pseudomonadota > Gammaproteobacteria > Enterobacterales > Alteromonadaceae > Alishewanella. The sequence continues at coordinate 5,041 of CAZEGA010000115.1, read as the reverse complement.
TAAATACGCTGGATAGAGTGATACAGCACATGGGCATCGCCGCCTGGGAAATCACAACGGGCCGTGCCGGAATCAGGCATAAACAGCGAATCGCCAACAAATAAGTTCCCCTCTATCAGGTAGCTTACGCTGTCATTGGTATGGCCCGGCGTATTAATCACCTGTGCCTGCAAGCTGCCTATAGCGAACGTTTCGTTATCGGCAAACAGCTTGTCAAAATAATCGCCTTTGGCCTGTAATTCTTCATCGCCAAGGTTAAATACCAGCTTAAACGTTCGCTGTACCTTTTTAATCCCTTCGCCAATAGCCACCGGTGCACCGGTTTTACGGTGTAAATAGTGCGCCGCAGACAGATGATCGGCATGGGCGTGGGTTTCTAAAATCCATGCCACACTCAGCTGCTGCCCGGCAATATAAGCCAGTATGGTGTCGGCCCCTGCGGTATTTACCGTGCCGGCGGCGGCATCATAATTTAACACCGGGTCAATAATGGCCGCTTTATTACTGCCGGTATCCACCACTACATAGCTGAAGGTGGAGCTGTCTGTATCAAAAAACATTTCAATATGAACAGGCTTAACGGCCATGGCCTGGTTTACCGGCATAGACGCCTCCATACATTAGACTTTACTAAATTTTGATTGCAGCATAGCGATAACCATTCTAGAATGCAAATCATGTTATAAGCATATTCCATCAAGTTATATAAGGTAAAGCCATTATGTTAGCCTTATTCGGTGCGCTGGTAATTGGTTTAAGCCTGGGTGTGTTTGGCTCCGGCGGCTCGATACTTACCGTACCGGTGCTGCTGTACCTGCTGCATATGCCGCCGCAACTGGCTATTGCCTCCTCCTTGCTGATTGTCGCCGGCATCAGCCTGTTTGGTTCAGTGCGCAATGGCCTGCAACGGCTGATCAGCTGGCGCCATGTTGTGTGGTTTGGCCTGCCCGGTATGCTGGGTACCTATGGCGGAGCCTGGCTCGGTACTTTAGTGGATGCCCGCTGGCAGTTGCTGCTGTTCTCGCTGCTGATGCTGCTGGCGGCCGTTATGATGTGGCGCAGCGGCAGTGCCGGGCATGGCAGGGCAACCGTGTTTAAACCAGCTAAAATTGTTATTGATGGCTTACTGGTAGGTGCCATTACCGGTTTTGTTGGCGTTGGCGGCGGTTTTCTCATCGTACCGGCGCTGGTATTACTCGGTGGTTTAACCATGCCGGCTGCTGTCGCCACCAGTTTAGTCATCATTGCGATGAAGTCGGTTGTCGGCTTTGGTAAATATTACTGGGTCATGGCCGCACAAGGCGCAGTATTTGACTGGCAAACCATCGGCCTGATGATTATTGCCGGTATTGCCGGCAGCTATGCCGGCGGTGCTTTAGGCCAATGCCTGCCAAAACTACAGCTGCAACGCGGCTTTGCCATATTTTTGCTGGTAATGGCCGTGGTAGTGCTTTATCAGTCGGTACTGAAATAATACTTAACAGGAGTGTCAGATGAAAACTGCCCAGCAATTAGTCGCAGAAGCAAAAGCCGTTATTCAGCAGATCAGTATTACAGAGCTGCAGTCGGTACTTAAAACTGCGGCAGAGACGGTACTGATAGATGTACGCGAACCTGCCGAATTTACCCAACAGCATATAGCTGGTGCAGTAAATTACCCACGCGGCATACTGGAGATGACTATTCACCAGCATCCCAACGTGGCGGCCAGCGGCTGTGAACCCCAGGCAGCCCTGGAGCAGCTTAGCAAAACTGCAGTGTATTTAATTTGCCGTTCCGGTGCACGCTCGGCCCTGGCAGCAGAGTCATTGCAGCGTATGGGATTCAGCCAGGTGTACTCTGTTGCCGGCGGTATGCAGGCCTGGATCGATGCCGGTTTAGCACTACAGCAGTAGCAGGAGCCGCAAATGGAAAACTTTACCCCGGTAGCGGCATTAATTGGCGGTGCCATGATAGGCCTCGGCGCCCTGATTTTATTTATCTTCCTGGGCCGTATTGCCGGTATCTCCGGTATTGCCAGTTCAGCGCTGTTTTCCGCTGAGGGCCGCAGCTGGCGCCTGGCTTTTCTGGTTGGCATTGTCGCCGGGCCGCTGCTGATAGCAGCCTTCGTCAGTGATTTCAGCTACAGCACGCCAGAGCTAAGCTGGCAAGTGCTGGTGGCAGGCTTATTGGTCGGTGCCGGTACCGGCTGGGGTAGCGGCTGTACCTCTGGTCATGGTATTTGCGGTATCAGCCGTTTATCGCCCCGCTCTATCGCCGCTACGCTGTTATTTATGCTGACAGGTATGCTGGTTGCCACTCTGCTGCGCTGAGGAGAATGTGATGCCAGTTGTTATTGCTTTTATTGCCGGTTTGCTGATGTCAGCGGGTATCGCTTACTCGCATATGATAGACCCCGATAAAGTACTTGGCTTTTTAACGCTTAATGCCAACTGGGACCCAAGCTTAATACTGGTCATGCTGGCGGCGGTTGCGGTATACAGTGCCGGCTTCTGGCTGGTTATCGGCAAAGGCAAGCCGTTGTTTGCCGGGCAATTTAACCTGCCAACCCCAAAAGCGTTAGATAAACCGCTGCTGCTCGGTGCTGTGCTGTTTGGTGCCGGCTGGGGCTTGGTTGGCTATTGTCCCGGCCCGGCGCTGGCGGCAGTCAGCTCCGGCAGCAGCGCTACACTGGGGTTTATCGCCGCCATGGTGGCAGGCTGGTTTATCAGCCGGAAACTGGCGATATAACCGCGCCTTGCGCCAGATCAATAGCAGAGCACAGCAGAAAGTCGCAGCCGGCAAAAGGCTATGTTATGCTGATTTCACTTAATATACTCTGGCAGGACTTGCGACCTTATGAGCGGTTTTACCTCCCTTTACCTGTTTATTGAACGCACTTTCTTTGGCACTTTAAGCCGTAAAATTGTCGGTAATATCAGCTTTCTGGCGCTGTTTTTCCTGCTGGCGCTGTATCTGGCGTATCCGGCACAGGGAGCAGACAGCAACTGGTGGTTGTTGCTGGTGCTTGGCCTGGGTGCCTTTGTTTTTACTATTGGCTATATGCATTACCTGATTGTCCGGCCGGTAAAAGCGCTGGTATCGGCACTGCATGATACCAACCGTAAAGGCACTGATCTGCATCATCGGCTGCCGGCTTTTACTTATGATGAGTTTCGCACCCTGTCTGAGGAATATAACCAGTTTGTCAGCCAGTTAGGTGTACTGCTGGGCGATATTCACCAGCAGGCACGCGAAACACATCAGGTAAACGAGCAGGTATCCGGCGCCGTAAAAAGCACCCGCAGCCACTTACAGGACACCGAACAGCGCAGCGGGCAAATCCGCCGTGAAAGCGACGAGGTGTTGCAGTATTTGTCTGACATTGTGCAACACGGTGATCAGGTAGGCCAGGTATCGGGGGTAGCGGTAGATAAAGCCAAAGTCGCCAGCAGCCAGATGCTACAGCTTAGCGGCCAGTTGTCCGGTATTGTTACCTTGCTCAACACCTTTGGCAGCACCATTAACGGCCTGCATAAAAACTCGGAGAATGTGCGGCAAATTCTGGTGATGGTAGAGAATTTCTCTGATCAGACCAACCTGCTGGCACTGAATGCCGCCATTGAAGCGGCCCGTGCCGGTGACGCCGGCCGCGGCTTTGCAGTAGTGGCCGATGAAGTGCGCAGCCTGGCCGCCAAAGTAAATGACGCCACCAAACAAATTTCCGGCTTTTTAAATGAAATGGAACAACTGGTAGGCGAAACCCGCAGTGAATCGCAAAGCCTGCACCAGCAGGCACAACAGGCGCAGCAACAATGCGACAATACCAGTAACGAATTCATCCAGTTACAACAGGAACTGCAGCAGGCGAAAAGCGGTATCCAGAGCATTAATCATACAGTGCTGGAGCTGGAGCAGCGTTATCAGCAAACGCATCAGCATCTGTCAGCCATTGAGCAGGTTACCAGCGATGCGTATAACCAGATGGCATCCATTGATCAGGCCGCAAAAGATCTGTTGTCCGGCACCGCCCGTACCCAGCAGCAGCTGGGCCGCTTTGCCCGCAACCAATAACCACCGTTACCCCCCGTTAATAGCGCCGGTAAAACAGTATGCAAAACCCTGTTAAACCGGCCATATTTGCTTACAGTTAGCCGCTGTTGAAGCCTTGCTGAAAAGTGGTGTGCAACTGCCGGCGCAAGTGATGATCAAAACGGCCGGTGAAGCGGCCGAGCAGCCAGTTCCAGGCCAGAGCAAAATTTTTAAGGCCGCGGGGTAATTATCAGCCGGTACAGCTGCAGCGGCGGCCCCAGACTTTGCAGTTGCAGGCTGTTATTACCCGCCAGCAGCTCTATGTCGGCCAGCACCAGTTGCTGCCAGCCACTTTGCGGCGTAACCTGTAACAGTGCCGGAGCCAGTTGCTGCTGGTTCAGCGTTAATACTACCTCAGCACCCGGTTGATTGAGCCTCACTTCAGCACTGATGCGGTAATTACCAGCCTGCCCGGCACTAAAGCTGTAATGCAGCCAGTCGCCGTCTGCCAGCCGGCTGACATAAAACTGCTGATGCTCAGCCGAACGGGCAATATCCACTCCGTCATTGCGATACACCATGCCCTGATTCCACCGGTTAGCGGCAGTCGCCGGCTTACCGCTGTAGTTGGCTGCCAGAGCGGTGAAATAGCCACGGTGCAGGCCGCCCAGATCATAATCCACAGCGTTAATTTCACCACCACCGGCAGTGATATGATGCGGCTTAAATGGCCGGCGACCACTCAGGTGCGGTTGTTGTAACATGGCATCCACCACATCCGGATGCTGTAGATTATGCTCAAAACGGACATCCTGCCGCGCCAGCGTCATCAGGGCCTGGTAAGCCTGCCCGGCATCGGGTCTTTCTGCACGGCCATGCAGATATTCCACCAGTTGCAGGTAACCGGCGTTTGGCTGAATTTGCAGTGGATTATTCAGGCGGATTTTCTTTAACGGCCAGAAAGCCCAGCCAATACCATGCGCTTCAGCCAGGCCGATGGCCTCACTGAACCACTGATTGGAATTTTCAC
>CAZEGA010000114.1:4334-9863 GCA_964511675.1 uncultured Rheinheimera sp. | reverse complement strand
CATCGAAGAACGCGTTAAGAAAATTATCATTGAACAACTGGGCGTTAAAGAAGACGAAGTGAAAAACGAAGCGTCTTTTGTTGACGATCTGGGTGCAGATTCACTGGACACAGTTGAGCTGGTAATGGCGCTGGAAGAAGAATTTGATACTGAAATTCCAGACGAAGAAGCAGAGAAAATCACCACTGTTCAGTCTGCGATTGACTACATCAAAGCACACGCTGAGTAAGCAGACTGCTTGCAGAACGGGTAGCTAAGCTACCCGTTTTCGTTTTAAGATTTGAAAAAAATTTCCATGGCGGAGGGTTTTGTGGCAAAACGTCGTGTTGTTGTTACCGGTTTAGGCATGTTAACGCCGCTGGGTAATGATGTTGCCTCAAGCTGGCAGGGTTTACAGCAGGCAAAAAGTGGTATTTCACTGATCGAACATTTCGATACCAGTGCCTATAGCACCAAGTTTGCTGGTTTAGTTAACGATTTTGATGTAGAGCCGTATTTTCCGGCGAAAGACGCGAAAAAAATGGACTTGTTTATCCAGTATGGTGTCGCAGCCGGTATTCAGGCCTTTCGTGACTCCGGTCTGGAAATTACTGAACAGAATGCGCCGCGTATTGGTGCTGCTGTTGGTTCCGGTATTGGTGGTTTGGGGTTGATTGAAGAAAATCATGCCAAATTGCTGAACAGTGGCCCAAAGCGGTTATCACCGTTTTTTGTGCCGTCTACCATCATTAATATGATCGCCGGTCAGCTGTCTATTATGCTGGGCCTGCAGGGGCCGAATATCAGCATTGTTACCGCCTGTACTACCGGTGTGCATAATATTGGCCACGCTGCCCGGATGATCGCTTACGGTGATGCCGATGCCATGCTTGCCGGTGGTGCCGAAAAAGCTTCAACGCCGCTGGGTATGGGCGGTTTTGGTGCTGCACGGGCCCTGTCTACCCGTAACGATGCGCCACAGCAGGCCAGCCGGCCCTGGGATAAAGACCGTGATGGTTTTGTAATGGGTGAAGGTGCCGGTGTTGTCATGCTGGAAGAGTACGAGCATGCCAAAGCGCGCGGGGCAAAAATTTACGCCGAGCTGGTTGGTTTTGGTATGAGCGGTGATGCTTACCATATGACCTCACCGGCTGAAAATGGCGCCGGTGCGGCAGCTGCAATGCGTAATGCATTAAATGACGCTAAGGTGAACCCGGAGCAGGTGCAATATATTAATGCGCACGGTACTTCCACCCCGGCGGGCGACATTGCCGAAACCCAGGCGATTAAATCGGTATTTGCCAATTCTACTGGCGGGCTGATGGTCAGCTCATCCAAGTCGATGATTGGTCACTTGCTGGGCGCTGCCGGTTCAGTCGAGTCAATTATTACCGTACTGTCTTTGCAGGATCAACTGGTTACACCTACCATTAATCTGGATAACCCGGATGAAGGTTGTGATCTGGACTATGTACCACACGAAGCACGTCAGGCAACGCTGGAATATGCATTGTGCAACTCGTTCGGCTTTGGCGGTACCAACGGTTCTATCCTGTTTAAGAAAGTCTGATAACAAGACGCTGCGTTTGGATGCGAATGCAGCGTCTTCCTGCTGTCTGAATAAGGCTGTGATATGACAATATTCAAAGCCTTATTGCTCTGCTGTTTATTTACCTTAATGGCCTGCAGCAGCGCAAAGCTGCCTGTAACGCCTGCCGCTGAAAGCATGGTCATTGCCAGCTTTAATATCCGTTTTGATAATCCCGCCGATATTGATAACCCCTGGTTTAAGCGTAAATATCTGGTGGCGGATATTATTCAACAGCAACAGTTTGATCTTGTCGGTACGCAGGAAGTAATGGGACACCAACTGCAGGATTTACTGCTGTTATTACCCGGCTTTAAGGCATTTGGCCAGAGCAGGGATGCTGATCCACAAGCAGAGCGCTCTGCTATATTGTACCGTGATGCCAAAGTTGAGCTGCTGGAGCAAGGGCACTTCTGGTTGTCTGAAACGCCGGAGTTACCGGGTCTGGGATGGGATGCTGCCATTAACCGCATTAGTTCATGGGGTAAATTCAGGCAACGGGCCAGCGGTACAGTGTTTTATCTGTTTAACACCCATTTTGATCACCAGGGCAGCGTTGCGCAGCGCGAAAGCAGTACTTTAATGCTGCGTAAAATTGCGGCGATTAGCGCCGGGTTACCGGTTATTCTGACCGGTGACTTTAATGTCCAGCCAGCATCTGACAGTTATCAGTTACTGAACAGCTCAGCACTACTGCAAGATAGCGCGGAACTGGCAGTCAGTGCCAGCCGTAGGGGAACGTTGAACGGCTTCAGCCTGGATACCACCGAGCAGATCATTATCGATCATATCTTCGTCAGTAAGCAGTTTAATGTGTTAAGTTACAACGTTATTATCCGCCACTTTAATGGCAAACTGGCCTCAGATCATTACCCGGTTAAAATTGCACTGCAGATCCGATAATACCTGGTCGTTCAACGTTGCAACTGTTGTTTTGGTTAGCCTTCATTTTGTTTTCATAACCTTTTTAAGGCATACTTGCCGCTATTCTGATCTTTGCGGGCTGCTGTGTGAACCCAATTTTAACCCCTGCTGATCGCAGTTTTAATTATGGTGATGGTATTTTTACCACTATACAGGTGCGAAACGGCGAGCTATTGCTATGGCCATTGCATTTACAGCGCTTACAGCAAGGCGTCGCACGGTTGGGTATTACTGCTCCTGACTGGCAGCAACTGGCGCAGCAGGTGCAGGACGCCATTAGTCAGCCGCAACAGGTGGTAAAGGTATTGATTTCACGCGGTGAGGGCGGGCGGGGCTATAGCCCGGCTGGTATTAACCAGGCCGGAATTTATATCAGCACGGCGCCGATGCCGGATTATTCGCACTGGCAACAGCAGGGCGTGCGGCTTGGCCTGGCGCAGTTGCGACTTAGCGTACAGCCATTACTGGCTGGCCTGAAGCATAATAACCGGTTGGAGCAAGTGCTGTTAAAACAGGAGCAGCTGCGCCGGGGCAGCGATGATCTGCTGGTGCTGGATCAGCAAGGGTTTATTACTGAAGCCATCGCGGCCAATGTGTTTTTATACCGTGACGGCAACTGGCATACGCCGGCGCTGGAGCGCGCCGGTGTCGCAGGTGTGATGCGCCAGCATCTGCTGGCCCGGCTGGGCGGCTGCGAAGTAAACTGGCGGCAGGAGCAACTGGAACAGATTGACGCCATGTTTATTTGTAATGCCCTGATGGGCATAGTACCGGTGCGGCAACTGGATCAGCGTCAGCTTGACATAGTGCCGGTGCAGCAGCTTGGCAGGCAGCTGGTATGTTAAAGCGTGTTGCTGTGTTGTTTGTGCTGCTGGCCGTATCTGCTGCTGCGGTGTATTTGGCCTGGTCCGGCCTTAAACAGGTCCGGCTGGAATTTGAGCAACCGCTGTATACGGTACCGGGTGGCAGCTCAGCCGCCCAGCTCTGCCACAACTGGCAGCAGCAGGGGCGGGTTTCAGCAACTGACTGCCTGCTGCTAAAAGCCTATTTAAAGTTTAACCCGGCCGCCGCCGCCGTGCAGCAGGGCGTGTACCGCATACAGGCTGAACGTACCTTACTGGACGTGCTGGCGTTGTTTCGCAGTGGCCGCGAAGCACAGTTTTCCCTGACCTTTATTGAGGGTGAAACCTTGGCGCAGGCGTTACAGCGCCTGGCCGCAGCAGAGTATCTGCAGCAGGATGTGACATCGGCGCAGCAGGTGCTGGCACTGCTGGAGTGGCCGGAGCACTGGGGCAGTGCGCCAGAACACAGTGAAGCCATATTGTACCCGGACACCTATTACTACACGGCTAACAGCTCTGCCAGTGCGCTGCTCAAACGCGCGCAGCGGGCGCTGCTCACCACACTGGATACTGCCTGGCAACAGCGCTATGCCGATTTGCCGGTGCAGAATCCCTATCAGTTACTGATCCTGGCATCGATCATTGAAAAAGAAAGCCGTTATGCGCCGGAAAAGCCGCTGGTCGCCTCGGTGTTTGTTAACCGCTTACGCAAAAATATGCGCCTGCAGACCGATCCCACCGTTATTTACGGCCTGGATAATTTTAACGGCAATATCACCCGGGCCGATTTAAACAACCCGCATCCGTATAACACTTACCGCCACCATGGCCTGCCACCCGGGCCTATTGCGCTGACATCCAAAGCCTCATTACTGGCCGCTGCCCAGCCGGCAGAAACAGAGCTGTACTATTTTGTCAGCAAAGGTGATGGTACGCACCAGTTTTCAAGTACGCTGGAGCAGCATAATGCTGCGGTCAGAAAATATATTCTCGGAGATCGCTAATGGCTGTACAGCCGAAATTTATTGTGGTGGAAGGGCTGGAAGGTGCCGGTAAAAGCACGGCTATTGCTCATATTAAGCAGTATCTGGCACAGCGTGGCATAGTGCCGGTATGTACCCGTGAACCAGGTGGTACGCCGCTGGCAGAAAATCTGCGTACTCTGGTAAAACAGGTGTCACAGGATGAAGTTATCGCACCGCAAACGGAGTTACTGCTGATGTACGCTGCGCGTATGCAACTGATCACTAATGTGATTAAACCTGCGCTGGCATCGGGTCGCTGGGTACTGGCCGACCGCCATGATCTGTCATCCCGTGCTTATCAGGGCGGCGGCCGTGGGCTTGACGATGCCATGATCAACCCGTTGCGGGCTATGGTACTGGCCGGGCTGACAGCCGATATTACCCTGTATCTGGATATCGACCCGGCACTGGGGCTGGAGCGCGCGCGGGCACGTGGCGAACTCGACCGGATAGAGCAGGAGCAACTGGCGTTTTTTCAGCGCACCAGAGCAAAATACCTGCACATTGCCGCCACCGAACCCGGTATCGCCGTGATAGACGCCAATCAGCCATTAGCACAGGTGCAGCAGCACATTAGTGCTGCACTGGATAAGGCACTGGCCTGATGTTGCCCTGGCTGGAACACACCCGGCAGCAACTGGCTGCTTTACTTGGCAGCAACCAGCTGGCACACGGGCTTTTGCTCAGTGGCCCGGCCGGTATTGGCAAAACCACCCTGGCAAACTGGCTGGCCGATGCCTTACTGTGTACATCGGCGGTGCGCCCCTGTGGCAGTTGTAAAAGCTGTTTACTGCGCCAGGCGGGTAACCATCCGGATCTGCTGATTATTGACAGCTCGGCCAGCAGCATAGGTGTCGATGCCGTGCGCCAGCTCAGCAACTTTCTGCATGGCAGTGCACAGCAGCAAAGTAATAAAGTGGTGTTGTTAGCCAATGCAGAAAAACTGACAGAAGCCGCTGCCAATGCCTTGCTAAAAACGCTGGAAGAGCCGCCGTTACACAGTTTTATTATTCTGACCAGTGCCGCCGCTGCTGTGTTGCCGGCCACGGTGCTTAGCCGTTGCCAGATGTGGCCAATTGCCGCGCAGTTTAATGACAGCGCGGCGCAGTGGCTGGCGCGGCAGACTAACCGGGCCGTGCCGGATTTTCTGCTGGGTTACTGTGCTGGTGCA
>CAZEGA010000114.1:0-4324 GCA_964511675.1 uncultured Rheinheimera sp. | reverse complement strand
TGCACCGCTGAAAGCCCTGCAGTTACTGGAAAGCGCAGAAGCCGACACCTTGCAGGATGGCCTGAACAGCCTGCAGCATTATCTCAGTGGCCAGTTGTCGCTGAGTGCCTGTGTCAAACGGCTGGACAGCATCACAGAGCTGACACCTTTGCTCGGCTGGTTTTTACGCCAGCAGCTGCTACCGGCGTTGTCGGGTACCGAGCCGGCAAAATTACTGGCATTGCATCAGTTGTTCAGCCGCTGGTGCCGTGACGAAAAGCAGATTTTAGGGCAGAATAAGCAACTGGCATTAAGTGCATGGCTGACCAGCCTGAAACGGCTGAGCAGTTAAGCGGAGGACATATGGAAGAGTTGTCGATAGGTTTTAGTGATTTAAAAGATTTATACCGCAGTTATATGCCTTTTTTAAAAAGCGGCGGGCTGTTTGTGCGTACGGCACGCAGCTATAAGATGGGGCAGTCGCTGGCATTATCGGTTACATTACCGGACGCGCTGGAGCCGGTCATGGTATCGGGCAAAGTCGCCTGGATCACACCGCATGGCTCGCAAAGTTCTAACCCGGCCGGTATAGGTGTAACCTTTATTGATGATAAAGCGCAATTGGGCGCGCAGATTGAAAAATTACTCGGCGGTATGCTGGGCTCTGCCGATCCCACCTACACCATTTAAACCCGGCCGGCACAAATGCCGGCCCCTTTAACGCAGGATGTTGTTTTGTTTGTAGATTCTCATTGCCACCTCGACCGGCTGGAACTGGATAAACTGGGGTTGAGCCTGGAGCAGGTTATTGCCCAAGCTCAGGCGCAGCAGGTGGAACATTTGCTGTGTGTCTGCGTCAGCCTGTCTGAATTCGACCAGATGGTGCAGCAGGTTGCGCCTTTTGCCATGGTATCGGTGTCTTGTGGTGAACATCCGCTGCATCAGCATGAACAGGTTGATGCAGAACGCTTATTACACAAATGCGCCTTGCCGCAGGTGGTAGCGGTAGGGGAAACCGGGCTGGATTATCACTATGCGCCCGACAGTAAACTCAGCCAGCAGGCGGCTTTTGTCAGCCATATCCAGGTAGCAAACCAGGTAAATAAACCGCTGATCATCCATACCCGTGATGCCCGTGCCGACACCCTGGCCCTGATGCGCAGCCATAACGCGACGCATTGCGGCGGTGTGCTGCACTGTTTTACCGAAAACTGGCAGATGGCTAAAGCGGCACTGGATCTGGGGTTTTATATTTCTATTTCCGGCATTATGACGTTTCGTAATGCCGATGAGCTGCGCAGCGTGGTAAAACAGCTGCCGCTGGAGCGGCTGCTGATTGAAACGGATGCACCCTATCTGTCACCGGTACCACACCGGGGCAAAACCAACCAGCCTGCTTATGTTACGGCGGTGGCGCAGGCCGTTGCTGACGTTAAGGGCATCAGCCTGCATGAACTGGCGCAGCATACCACGGCCAATTTTTATCAGTTGTTCCCTCTGGCAAAAAAAGTAGCGTAAATTCAATTAGCTGGATAAAAGTAGCCCGGAACCAATCCGCATTGTTCCGGGCTTAGGGGAATGGCTCATAGGGAATGAGCCGTGCGCTATCAATACATACTGCAATAGGATGAGGTAAGAACTAGTGTAGTTAATGCAGCGATTTTTTCCTCTGCCGGTATGTGCGCCGATGTGAATGATCAGCAGCATGTTTTCCTGTTTTACCCACCTGTTATCTGCAGGTTATCCCCAGCTTATCCGATGAAACAGGCAAGATTACTGTGTTGAACCGTTTTTGGGGGCAGGATCAGTGTCCGGTCTTGTTAGCTCTTCTGTTTATTAGCACTGTTTTGTTAATAAGCAAAAAATCTAAAAAAAGTGTGGCCCTGTATTAATAACTGTGGGTGCTAATACAAGTGGCGGCTACTGCGCTGTAAAGTCAAAAACACAGACTTTAAGTTAATTGTCGACAATTAGTGAGGGTTAAAGCTTGACTAAGCACTTTAAACGCTATAAAACTAACGCATTGCAAAGTTATGTCGACAATTTATGCTGCCACATCCATCGCTACGCTCACCTATTACCGCTTCTGACCGGGTATTGCTGGAGATCCAGCGTGCCATAGTAGAGGGTGATATTGCCCCCGGCAGTAAAATCAGCGAGCCGGAGCTGGCAAAACGCTTTGATTTAAGCCGGGCGCCGCTACGTGAAGCTCTGGCCCGGCTGGAGCGCTGCCACTTAATAGAGCGTATTCCCAATGCCGGTGCCAGAGTCGTGACCTTATCGACACAGGGCCTGCTGTCGTTATACCAGCTGCGCGAAGAGCTGGAGGGGTTAGCCTGCCGGCTGGCGGCAGAACATATGCCGGAGCAGGAAATTGCCCAGCTGCGCGCCTTGCTGGATCAGCATCTTGCCACGCAGCGGGTACGCGAGGGCGAAAGCTATTATCAGGAAGCCGGCGATCTGGATTTTCACTACCGCATTATACTTGGCAGCAAAAATAAGTATCTTATCAATATCTTATGTGACGAACTGTATTACCTGGTCCGAATGTACCGGGTACAGCTGGGTATGAACGGGCCACGGGTATCGCGGGCGTTTGACGAACATAAGGCTATTCTTAATGCCATTGCCAACCGCGATGGCGAACTGGCCGATTTACTGATGCGCCGCCATATTGCCGCATCGCGGCGCAATATTGAAAAACAACTGGAACAAACGGGGACCTGATATGACAACACTCACTGCTGGTACGAAATTTCGTGCTGCCATTAACGCCAACCAGCCTTTGCAAATTGTTGGCACTATTAACGCCTATACTGCCATGATGGCAGAGCGTACCGGCCATCAGGCCCTGTATTTGTCAGGTGCCGGTGTGGCTAATGCATCTTTTGGCTTGCCAGACCTTGGCATGACATCGTTAAACGATGTCTGCGAAGATATCCGCCGTATTACCGGTGCCACATCCTTGCCGTTACTGGTTGATGCCGATACCGGCTGGGGCGGCGCTTTTAATATTGCCCGTACCGTTAAAGAAATGAGCCGTGCCGGTGCAGCCGGTTTCCATATTGAAGATCAGGTGGCGCAAAAGCGCTGTGGCCACCGGCCGAATAAAGAAATTGTCAGCCTGGATGAAATGGTCGACCGGGTAAAAGCCAGTGTCGATGCCCGTACTGATGAAAGTTTCTTTATTATGGCGCGTACCGATGCGCTGGCACAGCAGGGGCTGGACGCGGCGATAGAACGCGCCTTAGCCTGCGAAGCTGCCGGTGCTGATGCTATTTTTGCCGAAGCGGTCCTTACCCTGGAGCAGTACCAGGCTTTTACCAAAGTGCTGAAGGTGCCGGTACTGGCCAATATTACCGAGTTTGGCCAGACACCGTTATTTAATAAAGCTGAGCTGGCAGCGGTTGGGGTGGCTATGGTGCTGTATCCGCTAAGTGCATTCCGTGCAATGAACAAGGCGGCGCTGAATGTATACCAGTCCATTCTGGCTAACGGTGATCAGCAAGCTGTGGTTGAGACCATGCAAACCCGTACTGAACTGTATGACTTTTTAAATTATCACAGTTTTGAAGAGAAACTGGACAGCCTGTTTGCAGAAGGCAAAAACAAATAAACACTGCTGGCAAGTACAAGTTTTAATATTTAATCGGGAGAACAACAATGGCAAATGCAAAACAACTTACCGGTGCCGGCTTACGCGGTCAGGTCGCGGGCAAAACGGCATTATCTACCGTAGGTAAAACAGGTTCTGGCCTGACTTACCGTGGTTATGATGTAAAAGATTTAGCCGCCCAGTGCGAGTTTGAAGAAGTCGCCTATCTTATCCTGAAAGGTGAGCTGCCAACAGCAGCTGAACTGGCAGCCTATAAAGCGAAGCTGAACAGCCTGCGCAGCTTGCCACAGGCATTAAAAGAAGTGCTGGAGCGTATTCCGGCCAGCGCCCACCCGATGGATGTGATGCGTACCGGCACTTCTATGCTGGGCAACCTGGAAACCGAGCAAAGTTTTGCCGAGCAGCAGGATGCCACTGATCGTTTACTGGCGATTTTCCCTGGTTTAATCAACTACTGGTATAACTACAGCCACCACGGCAAGCGGATTGACGTAGAAACCGGTGCCGATTCGATTGCCGAGCAATTCCTGTGGACTTTACATGGTGAAAAGCCAACGGCACTGCATACCCAGGTAATGCAGGCTTCATTAATTTTATATGCCGAGCATGAATTTAATGCCTCTACCTTTACCGCCCGCGTTTGTGCTTCAACATTGAGTGATCTGCATTCCTGTATTACCGGCGCTATTGGCTCACTGCGTGGCCCGCTGCACGGTGGTGCCAATGAAG
>CAZEGA010000113.1:7751-9875 GCA_964511675.1 uncultured Rheinheimera sp. | reverse complement strand
CAGCTGGCCGCCTTCTTCGCCGCCAATGGCAACGACAGTGTTGTCCTGTTGCTGTTTAATCCGGTTAAAGGCATCGGATGAGCTGTCGCAGTATTCAATTTTTACCTGCGATAAGCCTTGCAGGTACTGGCTGCACTGGGCAATCACCTGCGGGTGGGCGCATAGCTGGCGGATTTTGCTTAAGTCGGTACCCGGCAGGCCGAGCAGGCAGTGGGCAATAGGGTGGGTCAGCTCACCGACAATTGACAGCCGGGTGTGCTGCAGTAAATCGTACACTTCGTTAATACTGCCGGATGAGGTGTTCTCAATCGGTAGCAGGGCGTAATCGGCATGGCCGGTTTCAACCGCCTGCACAATTTCGTTAAAGCTGTCGCAGCCCTGCTCAATAATGCGCTCGGCCCGGCGGGTAAAATATTTTTGCGTGGCCCAGTAACTGTACGAGCCCTGGCCACCGAGAAATGCCACCCGTACCGCCGGGCTGTCAAGACCATTAAGCTGGCCCTGAATTTTTGCCTGTTGCTGCAGCACTGAGTCTTCAATAACCACATGGTATAAGCGGGTGACATACTGGGCGTCCAGCCCCAGCGGTTTGCCCTGCGCAATTAATGACAGCAGCAGCTCCTGTTCACGCTGCTGATCGCGGATCGGTTTATTTTGTGCCAGTTTGGCATCGGCGACTGCCAGTGCCAGCTGGCGCCGTTTGGCCAGTAACCCCAGCAACTGCTTGTCGGTGTCGCTGATAGCGTGGCGTATTTCGTCCAGTTCCATGTTGGTTGTCTCTTTATGTTGGGTGCTAAATGGGCAAAAAAAAACCTCCCGGTGTGGGAGGTTTTCTGGTTTTACTGCGCGCGCAGCTTACCGCCTCCCGTGTAAGGTGGTAAAGCGAAAAAAGCTGAGCGCGATATATACGGTTTTCATGGCGTCTAACATATTCCGTCTGGATGGCTAAAGTCAACCCTGCGGTGTCAGCAGCAGCTGATATTTTTTCTCGCCGGGTAAAAACGGCAAGGCCACTTCATTTAACCAGTAATGGTGATCGGCCCGGTAAAACGGCGATAACGGGTGGCCAGACTGGCCCGCCGGTATCGTCAGAATGCCAAGCTGCTCCTGGCCGGGGGCTACGACCATACGCTGTGACTGGCCAAACCCCGGCCGTTGTACCCTTGGCATATGGCTGTCGCCGTTAAGCGGTGTGGCCGGCATATTCAGCCAGTCACCCAGCAGCGGTATTGCCGATGACAGCGGGTGCTGGATGCGAGCCCGGTTTATTGCTCCCCAGTTACTGGCGCTCAGGCTGCCATTGGCTTGTTCCAACTGGTGTTTACTTTGCAAAATGGCTGCCAGCAGCAGCTCGTCCCAACTGGTGTAGTTGCCGGGCAGCGTATCAGCGCGCCGCTGTTGCAGCATGGCCCAGAACGGTGTTTCCAGTGAATATTTTAAATCCTGGCTGCGGGCATGGTGCTGCTCCAGATACGCCGACAGCGGGGCAAACTGCAGCTCAAGTAATTGCTGGCGAAACGCCCGTACCAGGCTATAGCCAACATCGTCGATAGCGGCGCTGTTGCTGCTGTTGACGATATGCTGGCGGTACGGCTGCAACTGATACTGTGCTACGGTGTCTGTGTCCAGCCGGCTGAGCAGTAATTCACGCCAGCGCTGCAGCATCAGGGCCCGGTGGTCCAGCTGAATACGATGCAGTGCCTGCTCGTCAGCCTGCTGTAGGGCATCCAGCCCCTGTTTAATCTGCCAGCCCCGGGCACCGAGATCATAGCCGCCGTTACCAATCAGCTGATAGGCCTCGCCACCTATCATGCGTGCGTTAGCGGTCCATAAGCGTTCGGCCTGGCTAAGCTGCGGCTGCCTGGCCGGCGGAGCATACCCCAGCCAGCCTTGTTCGCCGCTGCTCCAGTCCTGTGCGGTATCAAAATCGGCCAGTTGCCGCAGCGGTACCGGCCCCATCAGGCTCCAGCCAATTTGTCCGTGACGGTCTGCCACCAGCAGGTTTTGTACCGGAATACCGGCAGAGGGGGCAATAGCCAGCGCCTGTTGCACCGAGGTGGCCTGCTCCAGCTGCATCAGCTTAAAGTTTACCGCTACCTCGTCATACGCCACCCAGCGCAGCGC
>CAZEGA010000113.1:0-7741 GCA_964511675.1 uncultured Rheinheimera sp. | reverse complement strand
GTTTCATAGTGATACTGCAATGCCTGCCAGCCACCGGGCGTAAGATAACGTTTGCCATCGTCAGACAGTTGCAGCGCCACCAAATCGTGCCAGTCTGCCGTACTGTTGGTAAAGCCCCAGGCAATGTGGCCGTTTGAACCGGCTACCACAGCCGGGGCTCCTGGCAGGGTCAGGCCGGTAACAGTGCGGATTTTGTCGTCTTCGCGCCAGTTCAGCTGGGCTTTGTACCAGGTACCCGGTACGCGGATGCCAAGGTGCATATCATCGGCCAGAATGGCGCTGCCATGCGCGGTTAAACTGCCGGCCACGGCAAAGTTATTGCTGCCAATATCGGTGGCATCTTTTACTGCACAAAGGTTACAGGCGGTTGCTGTGTTATTTAATACGGCAGGATAAGCCGAACCGGGTACAGGTATTGCGTCGATCGTACTGTTATCAATGGCGGCCTGCCAGATAGCTGAATGCTGCTGTAAAAAACGGTACCAGTCATCCGGCAATGCGTGTTTCAGCACCGTCATGGCATAGTCATCCCGGCCCAGTTTGCCCTGTAAATCCAGATACATACTGTAAATAACCAGCAAGGCGTCTTCATCCTGCCAGGGCGCAGGAGTCTGTTGCAGCAGCAAATATTCAAAGGGGCGCAGTGTCAGCGTGGCCAGCCCTTCGTTAACACCGCGCCGGTAGTCGCTCAGTAACTGGTGCTCTGCTGCGCTCAGGGTTTGCAGGGCCAGCCGGGCCCTGCTGCGAAAACGGTGCTGGCGCAGCGCCTTGTCGGCAGTTAAGGCCCGTTCGCCAAACAGTTCAGATAATTCGCCGGCGGCATTGCGCCGTAATAAATCCATTTGGAAAAACCGCTCCTGCGCATGGGCAAACCCCAGGGCAAAGGCAGCATCATTGCGGTTTGCCGCATGAATGCTCAGGTAACCTAACGCATCCCGTTCCAGCCTGGCACTGTTGCTTATGCTGGTGCCTTGTTCACCCTGGTAGACCGGTAAGCTAAAATAGAGCAGGCTGTATACTGCAACGGCAATAATGCCAGCCAGTACCAGCAGGAGGCCCAAAAGCCATTTCAACCAATTCATCTTTATGTGTCTCTGGTATAAAATCAAAAACTTAGCATAACGGAGAGAAAGCACAATGTCACAACCGGTTAAGATATGGGATTTGGCGGTACGGTTTTTTCACTGGAGCCAGCTGCTGCTGATAGCGGCTTTGTGGTACACCGGTGAAGAAGGCCTGATGGCGCAGCACCAGTTGCTGGCCTATACCCTGCTGGCACTTATTGTGGCGCGTGTGGTCTGGGGCTTTGCCGGCAGCAATACGGCCAGGTTTACGCAGTTTGCTGCCACGCCGGCCCGGGCTATGCGCTATTTACGCCAGCCTTACCCCGTGGCGGGCCATAACCCGGCATCGTTTTATATGATAATGCTGCTTATTGGGCTGGCGCTGCTGCAATTGCTGACGGGCCTTGCCACCGCTGATAACAGCTATATGAGCGACGGCCCGCTGGTCGGTGTGTTACCGGCGGCCTGGACAGATCTTGCCTCCGGCATACATAAAATTAATATCAATATTCTGCTGGCGGCAGTCGCGGTGCATGTGGTTGCCGCGCTCTGGCACAGCCTGAGGGTACACAATGTACTGGCCGTGATGTGCACCGGTACTGATAAGACTGTTACTGCAGAGGTTGAGTTTAAACACAGCGGCTGGTTTTTTCTGCTGCTGGCAGCATTACTGGCGCTGTTGTACTGGTGGCAGGGCGGAAAACTGCTGGCGCTGTTGTAGCAGGCACCAGCAACTGGCGGTACTAGCTTTTGTACTGGTCGTGGCAGGCTTTGCAGTTACGGGCAAAAGTACCGAAAGCTTTGCGTACTTCTGCCTGGTCACCGCTGTCGGCCGCGGTTTTTAAGGCCTGCGCATCGGCACGGAGTTTTTCGCTACGGCTGTTAAAGTCCTGCAGGTTTTGCCAGATAGCGGCTTTGGCATCACCGCCACCTTTTTCTGCCCCCGGTACTGTAAAGGCTTCCCAGGGCAGGGTGGTTAAGCTGGCCAGAGCGGTGGCGCGGGTGCTGACACGTGCCGCATCATAGCTGACGTCACCTTTAATCATGTCACCAATATCGGCCATATTGTGGCGGATTAGCTGAAAAGCCGACTGGCGGTATTTCACGCTGTCTTTGGCATCGGTAAAGGCGCTGCCGGCATAGACAGAAACGGAAATAACAGACAGTAATGCGGTGGCAATTAAGGGTTTTTTCATGGTGTCGTTCTCTTTTGCTGAATTTACATGCAATAATGATTAAGCCGTATCTTAACAGAAAGCAGTATCTTGCCAATAACTAAGCATTTTTTCATAACAGGCAGAGCAGGTGAAGGACGTTATTTTTAATAAACCCGCCAGGATGGATTCACTGGGCCGCAAATTTGCGTTGGTGGTTTTTCTTGCCATCGTTGTGGCCGGGACAGCTGTTGGCTATCTGGTGATTTGGCAGCAACAGAATGTTGCCTTTGAACAGCAGCGGCAGTTTTTGCGGCAGCAGGCGGTGCATTATGCCCGGCTGTTAAGTGATAATTTCCTGCATAAAGAACAAAAAGCCATCGCGGCCAACCAGATTGTGATGCGGGCGCTGGCCCGGCAGGACTTGCAGGCTGCTGAACGCTTTACAGCCAACCCGGATAACAGTATCCGGGTGCGGGATGATTACTCTGCTGCTTTTATTCATGCAGAACGCTACAACAGGCGTACCTCAGCCTTGTTTGAGCATACGGCAGGGCTTTGGCAGCAGCTGGCACCGTTAATGCTGCAGGACTTTTTTAATTTCTACTTCATTTCAGCTGATCATTTTATCCGTATCTCTCCCGGTGACTGGGCGCTGCAGATTGACAGCCAGCATGATTTTTCCAATGACATTTTTTACCAGATAGCCACACCGGCACAGAACCCGGCCCGGCAACCACGCTGGACGCCGGTATATTATGACAATATCTGGAAAAAATGGATGACCAGCCTGATTATTCCGTTGTATATCAATGATAAGTTTATTGGTATCACAGGTTCAGATTATGTACTCAGCGACATTCTGGGCAGCATGCCGGCACTGGCCGACAGCAATTACCAAAGCCAGATTTTTTTATTCGATGCAACGGGCACGGTGCTCAGGCCGCAGGAGCCGCACCCTGACCAGCACATTGCCATGAATACCCGCTTCGAAGGGGGCAGCCTGAACATAGCCGGGCTGGAGCGCTATATTCAGCAGGTTGCAACGGCATCGGATAGCCGCAGGCTGGCCTCCGAGCAGCTAGCGGAACAGATGATAGCATCTGCCCCGGTAGCACGGCTGGACTGGTATGTCGGTGTTTACACCGATACCGGTAAAATTATGGCCTCGTTAGCCAATGTGCGTTTTAAACTGGTGCTGAGTTTTGTGGTGGTTGCGCTGTTGATTGCCTTACTGCTGCAGCTGGTGGTTTACCACTTAATTCTTAAGCGCCTGAACCGCTTGTCGGCTGCTATACCCAGGTTGTCCAGAGGTGAGCTGGAGCCAGCCTTGCTGGATAATAAGCCGGATGAAATAGGCCTGCTGAACCAGGCATTCGGCCAGATGTCCGGTGAAATTTCCGAACTGGTCTCCGGGCTTAATACCCGCATTGAGGAAAAAGAGCAGGCCGAGCGTTCGGCCCGCAAACTGAGTAAGGCCGTATCGTTTTCCAGCTCTGGTATCGTGCTGACAGACGCTATGCTGAATATCGAGTACACCAACCCCTTTCTGGCGGAAATGATCGGCAGTAACGCCGAGCAGTTACAGCTGCAGCCACTGCACAGTTTGTTTGCCGAAGAGATGTCTCACCTTGGCGAAGTCATTGCCCAAACGCTGGCAGAGCGCCAGCACTGGCGTGGCGATATGCTGCTGCAATATCAGGAGAAACAGCTTTGGGTGTCGCTGGCGATAGCGCCAATCCGTGATGAAAAAGGCGATCTGACCAATTATGTTTGTGCGATGCAGGATATTTCTTTTATCAAGCAAAGCCAGAAGAAAATGGAACAACTGGCCTACTATGACGTGTTAACCGGCCTGGCCAACCGCAGCTACTTCCGCGATCAGCTGCGCAAAGCGATTGCGATGTCACACCGCGGCTATTACAACTTTGCACTGCTGTATTTTGACCTGGACGAGTTTAAACGTATTAATGATACGCTGGGCCATGACGCCGGTGATGAACTGTTAAAAGAAGTGGCGCGGCGCCTGATCAGCCGTTTACGCGAAGAAGACACCATAGCGCGGCTGGGCGGGGACGAATTTGCCGTAATTTTAAGTGGCATTAACGACAGGGCACAGGCATCTGTCATAGCGGCGAATTTGCAGCAGGCGTTTGCGGCCCCGGTGAAACTGGGCAATCACGAAGTCTCTGTCAGTGCCAGTATCGGTATTACCGTAGCGCCGGAAGATGCTGCTGAAGAAGAACTGTTGCTAAAACATGCTGATCTGGCGATGTATGAAGCAAAAGCACGTGGTAAAAATACCTTTCACTTTTTCAGTACCGATTTAAATGAAGCCGCGAATGAGCGCCTGCTGATTGAAAACCAGTTGCGGGAGGCTATTCGTGATCACCAGTTTTTGTTGTATTACCAGCCGAAAATGGACCTGCGCGACAACAGTATAGTCGGGTACGAAACCCTGTTGCGCTGGTTAAGGCCAGACAACACCCTGGTGCCGCCGCTGCGGTTTATTTCGGTAGCGGAAAGTACCGGCCTTATTGTGCAGATAGGTGAATGGA
Organism: uncultured Rheinheimera sp.; assembly: GCA_964511675.1. Classification (GTDB taxonomy): domain Bacteria; phylum Pseudomonadota; class Gammaproteobacteria; order Enterobacterales; family Alteromonadaceae; genus Alishewanella. Next base: position 2,965 of record CAZEGA010000113.1, on the reverse strand, counting down.
TTATCTGGGAAGCCTGCCGTTTTCTGTCACGCCAGCATGCGCGCGGCCATAATGTGACCTTGTCTATTAACCTGTCGGTGCGGCAATTCCGTGATGACAACCTGCCGGAAATTATTGAGCGGATTATCCAGCGCACCGGTGCCAAACCGGCCAGCCTGATCTTTGAAATTACCGAAAGTATGCTGATGGGCGACACTGATGCGGCTATCAGTCAGTTAAATCAGTTAAAACGCCTCGGCGTGTCTTTATCTATAGACGACTTTGGTACAGGCTATTCTTCGCTTAGTTATTTAAAGCGTTTCCCGGTAGACGAGCTGAAAATAGACCGCTCTTTTGTCAAAGATATCCCGGATGATCGTAACGACATGGATATTGTCGCGGCGATTATCGCCATGGCGCAAAAGATGAACCTGCGCGTGGTGGCCGAGGGGGTCGAGACTGCAGAGCAGGTGGAGTTTTTAAGAAAAAATGCTTGCTACCAGGTTCAGGGTTATTACTTCAGCATGCCACTGGCAGAGCAGGAGCTTAGCCAGCTGAACTTCGTTATTAACAGTTAATCCAGGAACATGTTATGACCCAAGTCCGACTGTCGCTGATAAGCTCAGCACTGCTGACATTATTGGCGGCCAGCAGCCATGCCGATCAAACGGCACCCATTCAGGGCATTATTGCTAAAACACCTAATCTGGTGGCGCTGACCGGTGCCACTGTGTATACCGAGCCAGGTAAAAAGCTGGAAAATGCCACCGTACTGATTGCCGATGGCCGTATCAGTGCTGTGGGCAGCAAAATCAGCGTACCTGCCGGTTATCAGCAGATTGACGCCAGCCGTTACAGCCTGTATCCGGGCTTTATCGACCCTTATACCCAGTATGGTATTGAACCGGCCAAACCCGCCAGTCCTGGCAGTTACCGCGATGCGCCGGTATACAAAAACGAGCGCAAAGGCGGCAATGCCGGCAATGATGCTATTCATGCTGAACAACGCTGGGTCAGTGTGTTTAAACCGGATGCCGACAGTGCCGAGGCACTGCGTAAGCTGGGTTTTACTGCGGTACAGTCTGCGCGTTTCGATGGTATTTTCCGCGGGCAGGCTTTTGTCAGCTCGCTGGGGCAGGGTTTAGCTAACCAACAGATACTAAAAGCCGACGGTCCGCAATTTATGGCTTTTAGCAAAGGCACATCCAAACAAAGTTACCCCTCATCGCTGATGGGCAGCATGGCCTTAATCCGCCAGACATTAAGTGACGCCAGCTGGTATAGCCAGGCCTATGGTAAAACCGATGTGCGCTATTTCAATGAGCCGGTGGCTTATAACGCGGCGCTGGACAGCCTGGGCCGTATTTATCAGCAGGGTGTGGTATTTGAAACCAGTGACGACAGATCGCTGTTGCGGGCACACCAGCTGTTAAGCGAGTTCAGGCTGAAAAACGCCGTTATGCTGGGCTCGGGTTTTGAATATGTGCGGGTAAACGAAATAAAACAAAGCGGCCGCAGCCTGATCCTGCCGCTGAGTTTTCCGGCGGCCCCTGCAGTAGAGCAGGTGGCCGACCAGCTGGATGTCAACCTGGCCGATCTGCGCCACTGGGAACGGGCACCGGCCAATGCCGCAGTGCTGGCTAAGGCCGGCGTGCCGTTTGCGCTGACCACGCATAAATTAAAAGACAAAAAGGATTTCTGGCCTAACCTGCGTAAAGCGGTGCAGTACGGCTTACCGGCCGATACCGCCTTGGCGGCACTGACGACCATACCGGCGCAACTGACCGGTGTTGCCGACAAGCTGGGTAAAATTGCCCCCGGTTACCAGGCTGACTTAGTGCTGGTCAGCGGTGATCTATTTGCTGACGGTGACATAGTCGCTACCTGGGTGCGTGGCCAGCAGTACAATATCAAAGCCGTTAATCCGCCGGAGTTTGCCGGCGATTATCAGCTTGGCATTGACGGTAAGGCGGTAAAGCTGTCGCTTAAGGGCGATGCGGCGGCATTAAGCGGCGAAGTTGTGCTGCTGGCGGCAACCGACGAGGCAAAAGCGGTCAAGCTGAGCGATGTTAAAACCCAGCAGCAGTTTATTCAGTTTAACGTTAACCTGGCTGATATCACCGGCGACAATACGGTAGCACAGTTTAAAGGGCAACTGCTGGATAACAGCTTAACCGGCCAGTGGCAACTGGGCGTGAACAGCGCCAGTGTCAGCGCCCGGCGCCAGGCTTTGCCACTGGCTCCGCCAAAAGCTGCTGCCAAACCGGCAGACAGCAGTATGTTGTCACAACTGACCTTTCCTAACCGCGCCTACGGTTTACCTGCATTAGCCCAACAGCAGAATGTGCATATTAAAAATGCCACTGTCTGGACCGCAGAAAAAGACGGTGTGCTGCAAAATACCGATGTTATCGTGCGTAACGGCAAATTCGATAAAATCGGTAAAAACCTCAGTACACCAGGCGGTTTTGCCGTGATCGATGCCACCGGTATGCACCTGACACCGGGTATTATTGACGAACACTCGCATGTAGCGATTGAAGCCGGCGTTAACGAAGGGACTGACGCAGTAACCTCTGAAGTACGTATTGCCGACGTATTAAACCCGGAAGATATCAACCTGTACCGTGGTTTAGCTGGCGGCACCACTACCGCCCAACTGCTGCACGGCAGTGCCAACCCTATTGGCGGCCAGGCACAGGTTATTCAGTTCCGTTGGGGCGAAAGTGCCGAAGGCCTGAAAATGAAAGCGGCGCCACCGAGCATCAAGTTTGCGCTGGGCGAGAACGTCAAACAGTCGAACTGGGGCGATGCCTTTACCGAGCGTTATCCGCAAACCCGTATTGGCGTGGAAACCACCATTCGTGATGCATTTGTCGCCGCAAAAGAGTACAAGGCCAGGCTGGCTGACTACAACAAGCTGCCTAAACGCCAGCGGGAGCAGGTGGCTCCGCCCCGGATTGATTACCGTTTGCAGACGCTGGTA
>CAZEGA010000112.1:9627-9885 GCA_964511675.1 uncultured Rheinheimera sp. | reverse complement strand
GCAGGATATGGTAAAAGCCTTGCAAAACAATGCGATAGAAGAGTTTAAGCGCTATTACCGCTCAGTGGATGCACTGCTGATTGATGATATTCAGTTTTTTGCCAAAAAAGAGCGGTCACAAGAAGAGTTCTTCCACACCTTTAATGCCCTGCTCGAAGGCAACCAGCAGATCATTTTAACCAGTGATCGTTACCCGAAAGAGATCGAGGGTGTGGAAGACCGGCTTAAATCGCGTTTTGGCTGGGGGCTGACCATAGC
>CAZEGA010000112.1:7216-9617 GCA_964511675.1 uncultured Rheinheimera sp. | reverse complement strand
GATCGAACCGCCGGAGCTGGAAACCAGGGTAGCGATCCTGATGCGCAAAGCGCATGAAAACCAGATCCGCCTGCCGGAAGAAGTCGCGTTTTTTATTGCCAAGCGGATGCGTTCTAACGTGCGCGAACTAGAAGGCGCATTAAACCGGGTAAGGGCTAACGCTAATTTTACCGGCCGGCCGATTACCATTGATTTTGTCCGCGAAGCCCTGCGCGATTTACTGGCATTGCAGGACAAGCTGGTTACTATAGAGAATATTCAGAAAACGGTGGCGGAGTATTACAAAATCCGCGTGGCAGATTTGCTGTCCAAGCGCCGCTCACGTTCGGTAGCCCGGCCACGGCAGATGGCGATGGCACTGTCAAAAGAGCTGACCAACCACAGCCTGCCGGAAATTGGCGATGCTTTTGGCGGCCGCGATCATACTACAGTGCTGCACGCCTGCCGTAAAATTGAGTCGCTAAAAGAAGAAACCCACGAAATCAAAGAAGATTTCCAGAATTTAATCCGTACATTGTCATCGTAAAGGGATTGGCTTATGCAATTTATCATCAACAGAGACGCCTTACTCAAACCACTACAAATGGTGTCTGGTGCTATTGAGCGTCGGCATACGCTGCCTATTTTGTCTAATGTCCTGCTGGAAGTTAGCGAGGACAGCCTGGCGTTAACCGGCACTGATCTTGAAGTAGAGCTGGTAGCGACAACCACGGCACTGGCAGTACAAAGCCCGGGCCGCATAACAGTACCGGCAAAGAAACTGCTGGATATTTGCCGCAGCCTGCCGGATGCTGCAGACATTCGTGTGCAGCTGCAGGGTGACAACTGTATCCTCAGTTGCGGTAAAACCAAGTTTACCTTGTCAACACTCAGTGCCGCTGAATACCCTAACCTGGAAAGCTGGCAGGGCGAGGTGGACATTCAGTTAAGCCGGGCCCAGTTGCGCAAATTGCTGGATGATACGGCGTTTTCGATGGCAAACCAGGATGTGCGCTATTACTTAAACGGCTTGTTGTTTGAAACCGACAACGGTGCAGTGAAAGCCGTAGCTACCGATGGCCACCGCCTGGCGCTGAGTGCGCTGGACCTGCCAGGGCTGGCGGCGCAGCAAAAGCAAATTATTATTCCACGCAAAGGCGTGCTGGAAATTATGCGCCTGCTGTCTGGTGACGAACAACTTATCACCCTTAGCCTGGGGCAAAATCATATCCGGCTGACAGATGACAGCTTTGTCTTCAGCAGCAAATTAATTGATGGCCGCTTCCCGGATTACCGCCGCGTTTTACCGCGTAACAGCACCAAGCTGGTTACGGCGCACCGTACGGTATTAAAAGATGCCTGTACCCGGGCTTCAATTCTGTCGAACGAAAAATACCGGGGTGTGCGCTTCACACTGAGCAATAATGAGCTGCAAATTGTGGCGAATAACCCTGAGCATGAACAAGCCGAAGAGATTATCGAAGTAGAGTATCAGGGCGACAACCTGGAAATTGGTTTTAATGTTGGCTACCTGCTGGATGTACTGAATACCCTGGCAACCGATTTGGTACTGTTGCACCTGAATGATGCCAATTCCAGCGCCTTGCTGGAGGGAGTTGGTAATCAGGGTGCCAGTTACGTTGTTATGCCAATGCGTCTGTAGACTATGTCACTGCTGTCGTTAACTGCCAGTCAGTTTCGTAATCTGACGGCGGTGTCTTTGGCTGCTCATGCGCAGTTTAATTTAATTGTTGGCATGAACGGCAGTGGCAAAACCAGTGTACTGGAAGCGCTGTATTATCTGGCACATGGCCGTTCGTTCCGTACCAGCCGGCCGCAACGGCTGATCCAGCACGACACCGAGGCCTTTACGCTGCATGCCAGAGTGCAAACGCAGCAGCAACAACACAGCCTGGGGTTACAGCGCGATAAACAGGGTGAGCTGGTGCTGCGGTTAAATGGTGCTAATGTTAACCGGCTGGCCGAGTTTGCCAGTTTATTGCCGGTACAACTGATTACGCCCGACAGCTTCCGGTTGTTTTTTGGTGGGCCTAAAGAGCGGCGACAGTTTTTTGATATGGGCTTGTTCCACGTGGAACAGCGCTTTTTTGCTTGCTGGTTGCGGTTTAATAAAGTGCTGAAACAACGCAATGCGTTGCTGAAGAGCCGTCGTCAGTATGACAGCCAGTTTGAGTTCTGGGATCAGCAATTTGTACTGCTGGCGTTTGAATTACAGCAACTGCGGCAACATTATATCAGCCAGTTAGAAGCTGCATTCAGCGTGCTGACACAAGCCGAGCCACTGCTGCAGCAACTAAGCTTTCAGTTGCAGCAAGGCTGGCCGGAAAAGATAACCGAGCCAGCAGAGTTGCAGCAGTTACTGCAGCACAGTTTTGCGCAGGACAGCCGGATGGGTTTTACC
>CAZEGA010000112.1:0-7206 GCA_964511675.1 uncultured Rheinheimera sp. | reverse complement strand
GCAGAAAGCCGATTTAAAAATTAGAAAAGACCAATGGGCGGCAGAAGAAGTGTTATCCCGTGGTCAGTTAAAAGTGTTATTATTTGCGCTTAAAATTGCGCAGAACAATGTCATCCGCGACTATGGCCATAAACAACCACTGTTACTGATTGACGATTTAGCGTCGGAGTTAGACCCGGAGTCTACCCGACAAATTTTTAGTTACTTACGCGATATAAACTCACAGGTTTTTATTACTGCAATTAACGCTGAACAGGTAACACCCTTTATACCCGCCAGTCAGATGGCGATGTTTCACGTGGAACATGGGCAGCTAACAGCACGGACAGATAACGATGGCCGAACAACATAATTACGATTCCTCGAGTATTAAAGTATTAAAAGGACTGGATGCAGTTCGTAAAAGACCGGGCATGTACATTGGTGACACTGATGACGGCTCTGGCCTGCACCACATGGTATTCGAGGTAGTCGATAACTCTATCGATGAAACCTTAGCCGGGCACTGCTCCGACATTTGGGTTACCATTCACAGCGATGGCTCGGTATCAGTACGTGACAATGGCCGCGGTATTCCAACCGATATGCACGAAGAGGGCGTATCGGCAGCTGAAGTGATTATGACGGTATTGCATGCCGGTGGTAAGTTTGATGACAACTCTTATAAAGTGTCCGGTGGTTTGCACGGTGTCGGGGTATCGGTAGTCAATGCGCTGTCAGACAAACTGGAACTGACCATTCGTCGTGCCGGTAAGGTGCATCAGCAAATTTACCATCTCGGGGTGCCACAGGCACCATTAGCCATCATTGGTGAGACCGAAGATAAAGGTACTACCATCCGGTTTTGGCCAAGTCCAACCGTGTTCACCGATATCAATTATCACTTTGATATTCTGGCTAAGCGTTTGCGCGAACTGTCATTCCTGAACTCCGGTGTCAGTATTATCCTGAATGATGAGCGGTCAGATAAAAAAGACCACTTTAAATACGACGGTGGTATTGAAGCCTTCGTGCAGTACTTAAATCGCACTAAAACCAGTGTGCACCCGAAAGCGTTTTATTTTACTGATCAGCGCGCCGATGGCATTTCCGTCGAAGTGGCGATGCAGTGGAACGACAGCTATCAGGAAAACGTATTCTGCTTTACCAACAATATTCCGCAACGTGACGGCGGTACCCACTTAGCCGGTTTCCGTGGTGCTTTAACCCGGGTGCTGAATACTTATATCGAGCAGGAAGGCTACGCCAAAAAAATGAAGGTGCAGGCTTCTGGTGATGATGCGCGTGAAGGCTTAACCGCCGTGATCAGCGTAAAAGTACCGGACCCGAAATTCAGCTCACAGACTAAAGATAAGCTGGTATCGTCAGAGGTACGCTCGGCAGTCGAAAGCGTAATGGCAGAAAAACTGAACGAATACCTGCTGGAAAATCCGAACGATGCGAAAATTATCGTCGGTAAAATTGTCGATGCGGCCCGTGCCCGCGATGCTGCGCGTAAAGCGCGCGAAATGACCCGCCGTAAAGGCGCACTGGATATCGCTGGCCTGCCGGGTAAACTGGCCGACTGTCAGGAAAAAGATCCGGCCTTGTCTGAACTGTATATAGTAGAGGGTGATTCAGCCGGTGGCTCTGCCAAACAGGGCCGCAACCGCAAGAATCAGGCTATTTTACCGCTGAAAGGTAAAATCCTGAACGTAGAAAAAGCCCGTTTCGATAAAATGTTGTCGTCGCAGGAAGTCGGCACTTTAATCACGGCGCTGGGTTGCGGTATTGGCCGCGAGGAATATAACCCGGATAAAACCCGTTACCACAGCATCATCCTGATGACAGATGCCGACGTTGACGGTTCGCACATCCGCACCTTGCTGTTGACCTTTTTCTACCGCCAGATGCCGGAACTGATTGAGCGCGGCTATATCTATATTGCCCAGCCGCCGCTGTATAAAGTGAAGAAGGGTAAGCAGGAGCAATATATTAAAGATGAAGCTGCCCTGACCGAATACCTGACCACACTGGCACTGGATGAAGCGACACTGCATGTTAATGCCGATGCGCCGGGCATAGCGGGCACCGCGCTGGAGGCCCTGGTACGGCAGTACCACAAGGTTGCCGCTACTATTGAGCGCTTAACACGTAAAATCCCGTATAACCTGTTAAACGAACTGATCTACGTACCAGCGCTAGATGTAGCACAGACGAAGTCGGCTGAGTACAGTGAACAGTGGACCAAAACGCTGGTGCAACGCTTAGATGACAAAGAAGGTGATGGTTCCAGCTACACTTATGCTATTCACGAAGATCGCGAGCGCCAGCTGTTCCTGCCGAAAGTGATTATCCGCCAGCACGGTATCGACAATGAATACCTGCTGCACCATGACTTTGTCACTTCACGCGATTACCTGAGTATCGCAGCCCTGGGTGATGAAATCCGCGATCTAATCGAAGAAGGCGGCTATATCCGCCGTGGCGAGAAGATCAAGCCGGTAGAAACTTTCCTCGAAGCGCTGGACTGGCTGATGAGTGAGTCAAAACGTGGCCTGTACATTCAGCGGTATAAAGGACTGGGCGAGATGAACCCGGAGCAGCTGTGGGAAACCACGATGGACCCGAATACCCGCCGTATGCTGCAGGTAACGATTGAAGACGCCATCGGTGCCGATCAGCTGTTCGCTACCCTGATGGGTGACCATGTTGAGCCGCGCCGGGCCTTTATTGAAGAAAACGCGCTTTATGTGGCGAATCTGGACGTTTAAAAAGCAGATATAGTGCCGGTTAGTAAGGTGCCGGCAGGAAACCGGCTTAAGTAATTGGCGATTACAACTGAGGCTGTTTTTAATATATTAATTTCTGAAATTACCATTGAGTTGCAAGCGAATGTCTAACTACGATATTAAAACCTTTCAGGGGTTGATCCTGGCATTACAGGATTACTGGGCACGGCAGGGTTGTGTGATTGTGCAACCGCTGGATCTGGAAGTGGGCGCCGGTACTTTCCACCCGATGACGTTTTTACGCTCACTGGGGCCGGAGCCGACTAACGTGGCCTATGTGCAGCCGTGCCGGCGGCCTACCGATGGCCGCTATGGTGAAAACCCGAACCGGCTGCAGCATTATTACCAGTTTCAGGTAATTTTAAAGCCATCACCGGACAATATTCAGCAGTTGTATCTGGGCTCATTACATGAACTGGGTATAGATACGCTGGTGCACGATATCCGCTTTGTCGAAGATAACTGGGAGTCGCCGACACTGGGCGCCTGGGGTCTGGGCTGGGAAGTGTGGTTAAACGGTATGGAAGTGACCCAGTTTACTTATTTCCAGCAGGTTGGGGGCTTAGAATGCCGCCCGGTCACCGGCGAAATTACTTACGGTTTAGAGCGTCTGGCGATGTACATTCAGGGCGTGGATTCTATCTACGATCTGGTCTGGACCGATGGCCCGCTGGGTCGTGTCACTTATGGCGATGTGTTCCACCAGAACGAAGTCGAGCAATCTACCTATAACTTTGAACATGCCGATGTCGCCGCGCTGTTTGCCAGCTTTGACCAGTGTGAAAAAGAAAGCCAGTATCTGATAGAGCAGGGTTTAGCCCTGCCAGCTTATGAAAAAGTAATGAAGGCTTCGCATGCGTTTAACCTGCTGGATGCGCGGCATGCTATCTCTGTAACCGAGCGTCAGCGCTATATTCTGCGGGTGCGTGCTTTAGCTAAAGCCTGTGCCGAAGCCTATTATGCTGCCCGTGAGAAACTAGGTTTCCCCCTGTGTAGTAATAGCAAGAGTCGTAACCAGGAGGAGGCATAATGTCTGTGCAAGATTTTTTTGTTGAGATTGGCACGGAAGAGCTGCCACCGAAATCATTAAAAACGCTGGCGGTTGCCTTTGCCGACAACCTTAAGGCAGAGCTGGAAAAGTCAGAGTTAAGCCATGCCGATATACATTGGTATGCCGCCCCACGGCGGTTAGCGGTACGTATTAATGCGTTAGCAGCACAGCAGGCTGATAAAATTGTGGAAAAGCGTGGCCCTGCAATTAGCAGTGCCTTTGATGCCGATGGCAAGCCGACCAAGGCTGCGCAGGGCTGGGCCGCCGGTTGTGGTATTAGGGTAGAACAGGCCGAAAAACTGGAAACCGATAAAGGTGCCTGGTTGCTGCATAAAGCGCAGGTAAAAGGCGCCAGCACGGTCAGCTTATTACCCGAGGTGGTAGCGCAGGCGCTGGCCAAATTGCCGATCGCCAAACCGATGCGCTGGGGTAACTCCACTGCTGAATTTATCCGCCCGGTACATACCATTATTATGCTGTATGGTAATAACGTGGTGCCAGCGACTATTCTGGGCCGCAATAGCGGTAACCAGACCCATGGCCACCGTTTTCATGCACCGGGAAAAGTCAGTATCACGCATGCCGATCAGTATCTGAGCGCCATGCGTGCGGCTTTTGTGGTGGCCGATTTTGCCGAGCGTAAGGCCTTTATTGCTGAGCAGGTAGCCAAAACTGCCGCCGGGCTGGACGGTACAGCCCTGATGGATGATGCCTTGCTGGAAGAAGTGACCGCCCTGGTTGAGTGGCCGGTGGTGCTGGTAGGCAGCTTTGAGCAAAGCTTCCTGCAGGTACCGGCAGAGCCGTTAATTTCGACCATGAAAGATAACCAGAAGTACTTCCCGTTACTGGATAACAACGGCAAGCTACTGAATAAGTTTATTTTTGTTGCCAATATTGCCAGCAAAGATCCGCAGCAAATTATCAGCGGTAATGAAAAAGTAGTACGGCCGCGGTTAGCAGATGCACAGTTCTTTTTTAATACTGACCGTAAGCAAAAACTGGCGGAGCGGCTGGACAGCCTGAAAACGGTATTATTCCAGCAGCAGCTGGGTACGCTGGCAGAAAAGTCAGAACGTATCAGCAAAGTAGCCGGTTTTATTGCGGCTAAAATTGGTGCCGAACAGGCTGCGGCCGAGCGTGCTGGTTTACTGTCAAAAGCCGACTTAATGACCAATATGGTTGGTGAATTCCCAGAAGTGCAGGGCATTATGGGGATGCACTATGCGCGCTTAGATGGCGAAAGCGAAGCGGTAGCACTGGCGCTGAACGAGCAGTATATGCCGCGTTTTGCCGGTGATCAGCTGCCCAGCCGGCTGGAAGGTGCTGCCGTGGCGATAGCTGATAAACTGGATACCTTAGTCGGTATTTTCGGTATTGGCCAGGCGCCGAAAGGCGATAAAGATCCGTTTGCGCTGCGCCGGGCAGCTATTGGTGCACTGCGGATTATGGTAGAAAAACAGCTGCCACTGGATCTGGTTGATGCTATTGCTTTTAGCCAGCAGACGTTTGGCAGCAAGCTGAGCAATGCCAATGTAGCCGAAGACGTGCTGGAGTTTATGCTGGGCCGTTTCCGTGCCTGGTATGAAGCGGAAGGCTACAGTGTCGATGTTATTCAGGCGGTACTGGCACGCCGGCCCACCAACCCGGCCGATTTTGACCGCCGCGTTAAAGCAGTGGCCGAATTCCGCAAACTGGATGCCGCCGAAGCCTTAGCTGCCGCCAATAAGCGGGTTGCCAATATTCTGGCTAAAGTGGAAGGTGATATCGCTACTACGGTAAATACTGTTTTGCTACAAGAAGCGGCCGAAAAAGCATTATACAGTGCTATCGTGGCTGAACAGGCTTATCAGGCGGACCAGCCTGGCTATGCCGAAGGGCTGACGCACCTGGCAGCTATGCGCGAGGTTATTGATCAGTTCTTTGATAAGGTAATGGTGAATGCCGATGATGCCGCTGTACGGTTAAACCGCCAGGCGCTGTTACAGCAATTGCGCGAGCTGTTTTTACAGGTAGCGGATATTTCCCTGCTGCAATAACGTTATGGTAAACATAAAAGCCAGCATTAATGTCATGCTGGCTTTTTTATTTATGTGTTTAGTTCTGCTCTGCCTGTTTGGCATGTTGTACCAAAGCCCGCACATCGCTGAGTAACTGCTGGGCATCGTAGACGATGCCATCTTTAACCGTATAGCGTACGCCTTTGGTACGAACGGCTTTATTATCGGCATTTAAACGGTAATGACCGGTACCATACAGCACTTTAAAATTGGCCAATGGGTTTTCAGCAACAATAACCATATCGGCTTTTTTACCGGGTACCAGGCTGCCGATTTGCTGTTCCATACCCAGTGCAATAGCACCATTTAAGGTGGCTGCCTGGATCACTTCCAGCGCAGTAAAACCGGCTTCGCGTAATAGTTCCAATTCCTGGATAAAGCCAAAACCATAGATTTTATAGATATAACCGGCATCTGACCCTGTGGTAACCCGACCGCCGTGGTTTTTATAATCGTTAAGGAATTGCATCCATAAGCGGTAGTTTTCGCGCCAGCGGATTTCATGATCGGTTGTCCAGTCGAACCAGTACGAGCCATGGGCATAGCGGCTGGGGGTAAAAAAGCGTTCCAGTACCGGCAGGGTGTAGTCTTGATGCCATTCGGCATTGCGTTGCGCAGCAGCATCGCGGCTGGCTTCGTAAATGGTCAGGGTCGGGTTAATGGTAAAATTCAGCGCAATCAGCTCATCGCGTACCGTATTCCATTTGTCAGAGCCCGGTGCTGCGGCCTGTTGCCACAGCTCGCCGGCAGCCGCGAAACGATCCTGCTCGTTCTGGTAATTATAATGTGGCGGGTAGTTTTGGATAACCTGGCCGCTAAACAAGGCTTCCGGTAAGCCGTACCAGTGCTCCATTGATGTCAGGCCCATACGGGCGCTGTCCAGCACGTTGGTACGCATTACATTAAGCTGGGCATGATGCATCATGGTGCCAAGCTGTTGCTTTTTAGCTTCATCCAGTGCGGCTGAGATAATTGCCGGTGTGGCGCCAAAGAACTTAATACCGGCCGCACCGGCTTTTTTAATATCACGCACCCATTTACGCGCTTGCTCCGGGGTTAATACCGGTTGTTGGTTCAGGCCCATACCAAAACCGGCATAGGGGACAATCCGCGGCGCAATAATAGTGTTGTCGGCAGAGGCCTTTACATGCCTTAAGGTCCAGTCCAGGCCGTTAAAGCTGCCGGGCTCCCGCACTGTGGTAATACCATGCGCCAGCCACAGTTTAAACACATACTCGGCCGGTATGCCGGGTGTGGAACCGCCGATATGGCCGTGCATATCAATAAAACCGGGCAGCACGTACATACCGCTGATGTCTATTTCCTG
>CAZEGA010000111.1:1963-9901 GCA_964511675.1 uncultured Rheinheimera sp. | reverse complement strand
TTTCCGCACCGCTGTCGCCAGGGCGTCTGCAGCAGTTGTGTGTGCAAATTAACCGGTGGCCAGGTTCGTTATAACGATCCCCAACCGCTGGCCGAGCTGGACAAACAACAGCAGTTTACCTACTGTTGTCTGGCCTACCCCATTACTGATCTGGTATTACACCACCCTTTTATCCGTGGCTAAGCCGTAACGGCCATTGCTGAGAGCACTATGACAATAATTTCCTGTAGCGTAGATTTAATTGAAGCCCTGACCCCAACGGTAAACCGGGTACTGTTAACCCCGGCGCAAGCGGTCAGCTTTGCCAGCGGCCAGTATTTACAGCTGTGCCTGAGCGACAGTGATAAAAGGCCGTTTTCCATTGCCAGCATACCGGGGCAACCCCAGCTGGAGCTGCATATCGGCGGTGCCGTGGCAGACCAGTACGCCAGCCAGGCGTTGGCCTACTTACTGCAACAACAGCAGTTAAACCAGCCGGTACAGGCGGAAGTAGGCTTGGGCAGTGCCCAGTTTCGTGCCGACAGCGAACGCCCGGTCATTTTACTGGCCGGCGGCACCGGCTTTTCTTATATCTACAGCATTGCCCAAACCATAGCGGCGGCGAACATTGACCGGCCGGTATTTATCTACTGGGGCGTGCGGGAACCAGGCGCACTGTATCATTTTGACGTGATGCAGCAATGGGCCGCGCAAAACAGCAAATATCGCTTTATTCCGGTGGTACAGCATGCTGATGATAACTGGCAGGGCCGCAGCGGCCTGGTACACGAAGCCGTACTGAGTGATTTTGTCTCGCTGGAGGCCTATGACATCTATGTCGCCGGCCCCTTTGCCATGGCCGGTGTGGTACGCAGCGCCTTTGCAGAGCAAGGTGCCCAGCGCGAGCATATGTTCGCCGATGCTTTTGCTTATATCTGATGCAAAAAACGCCCATAACGGGCGTTTTTTATTGCTATCAGATTGATGTCACTTACATAAACTGCTTTTTCATCTCTTTAGCCGGCTCATAGTTTTGCGCTATCGCCTGCTCCAGCAACTGCATACCTTGCTCACGCTGGCCATCCAGAATCATTCGGGTACCGCTCCAGGCCATCACCTCTGGGTTTTCCTGATTAAGCAAATAGTATTCCCACTTGCGGTCATAAGCAGCAAGAATACGCTGGGCGCGTTTATCGCCGTTACGAGCTGCTTTATCCCACCAGAATCTGCTACTCATTGTTTCCGGCACCGCAAACATAGGAGTAACAGAAACCTTCCGGGTATAATTGTCTGCTGAAATCCTATATAAAGGGGCCGTTATATTCCCCAGCAGCTTCTGGCCGAGCAGCGTTGTTATGGTACTATCTGCACGATACTGGCGGTTTACCTCTTCCAGTACAACCCCTTGTTGATCCACTTTTACAACTACTGCACCATCAAAACCATCCAGCTTTATCCTAGGGCTGATCTGCCGGTTGAACACTGAAAAATCCGGTGGGCTGCCATCATATGACAGGGATTTATCAATCCATAGCCTATTGCCACTTTGCAGCTCTATCAGTTCCAGCAGGGTGCCCAGCACTTCCTGATGCCTGGGTGAATCGGCAAAGGCGTAATCCCACAGTTTTTTCTGTTGTACCAGTCGCTCTACCGCATTAACCTTAACACCGCCCTCAAGCGCAAAATCCAACCGTATCCACTTTAGCTCTGGTTTGCCTGTTGGTGTATAGCGCCAGGCCTTAACAGCCTGGATAGCTTCCCGTTCAAATACATTTTCCGGATAGGCGTCCAGGGTATCCACCGCCTGCACCCTGCCCTTAGGATCAACCAAAAAGCGCAGTGCGACATAACCAAACTGGCCATGCAGGACCGCATCAACCGGATATCTGGGATTGGTGCGCTTTAACGGTTGTGATGCCTGCCGCTTCCCTGTCGGATCATCATACGAAATAACCTTCTGCGCAGCCTGGTTCAGTACCACCTTTTGCTGTAACTGCCGGTAACGCAGTTCTGCCTGTTCTGCCTGCGGCTCTGTCATATTACCAAGTACCGATGTCAACACAGCAGTAGCTGAGGGGTGTTGCAGACTATCAGCTAACTGGAAATAGGCTGCAGCTTCAACAACATCTTTTTCCTGCCCTTCACCGTTATATGCCATAACACCCAGATTAAAAGCAGCGCCATCATTTGCCAGCTCAATTAGCTGCTTAAACTCTGCCCTTGCGGTAGTAAAGTCTTTATTTTCATAAGCCAGCATTGCTTTAAGCCAGTCGGCCTGGGCATAGCTGGCAAAAATTAACAACAATATCAATCCAGCGCGCATCAACAACACATAAATTTACAATAAACGAACAATAAATCTATCTCAGATCCAAACAAATGTAAACAAAATCGGGCCGGACAGCTAAACAATATCTGGTATGGCCAGTGTAACTATGCCAAAATTATCACAGGTGGTTTTCGCTAAGGTGTTAAGATGCAACATAAAACGCAAATCAAGGTTCGTGGTTACCATTTAGATATTTACCAGCACGTAAACAACGCCCGTTACCTGGAATTTCTGGAAGAGGCACGCTGGGGCTACCTGGAAGACAGCGGCGATATCGAATGGTTTGCCGCTCACGGCCTGGCCTGGGTGATTGTTAATATCAATATTAATTACCGGGTGGCGGCTACCATGGGCGATATGCTGGAAGTGTATACCCGTTTTAGCAAGGTCGGCGGTAAAAGCGCAGTGGTACAGCAGGAAGTGCGTATTGCCGGCAAAGATGCGGTTGCCGCCGATGCGCAGGTAACTTTTGTCTGCCTGGAGCAAAAAACCGGTAAAGCGGTACCGATTGAAGGCGAGTTAAAGCAACGGCTGGAACAACATATAACGCTCTAACGTTTAGTATGTTTTTCCAGCGCCTGCTTTAACAGGTCGCTACTGCTTATCTCATCACCACAGAGTACCTTACGGGCTGCCATTAACCCTTCAAAGCCATCTTTAGACGGGTCGGCAATATGGCAGCCGCTGGCCGTACGCAGCAACTGCCGGCCATCGCTAAAGGTATGGGCCGGATCGCTGCCCAGTGCCTGATGTTGCTTTTCTACACTGATCTTAGGTTGGTGCTGCGCCTGCAAAAACTGCTGGTAACTGGCGGCAGCGGCCTGTTCAATAACGGCGGGATCGGCGGTAACTGCCCGCTGCAGGGCGCGCTGCGCCAGGCTGGTGCGCAATTCTTGTGCACCCGGCACCGGTAACGCAGCCGCCACGGCAGCTAGCTCTTCGCTGCCAGCTGTAACGGCAGGCTCAGGGGCGTTGTCCGGTGCAGGCTGCTGTTCAGCTGCCATATTACTGACAACAGCTGAAGGCTGCGCTGCCGGGACTGGAGCAGGTTCAGGCTCAGCCGCTGCCTGCGGCACAACTGGGGCTAATACCGGCGGCTGGTATAAAAAGGTTATTACCGGTTCCCCCTTGGGCAAGGGGGCCGGCGGTGCAGGTCGCATACTGAACAGCACCGCCAGTAACAGGCCGTGCAGTAATAGCGCCAGCACTGCCGCCCGGCCATAATTCAAGCAAAAGTGCTGTACCGCAGAAATAATCCCTGGCAAAAATTGCTGCCCCTGCTTTTACTGTTAAGTCAGCATCAGACCTGAACCACTGCAATAAATTCCTAACATGCCGGCAGAAAAGTTCTGAGCTGCTGCCATTGCTGTAGTTTGGCACTGAAATTTAGTGCCGCATGCGCCGGGCTGGTCGAAGGCAGCATAATAAGCCGTACTTCTGCCGGTACAATTTGCAGTGGCAATATATGACGCTTAAAACTGTGCCAGGCCTTGCCGCCGTTAAAGCCGATAGCGGCCAGTTTGGGCTGGCTGGCAAAAAAGCCGGCAAAATCATTTACCTGCTCGGCACGAATGGCACTGTCCAGGCTGCCACTGCGCTGACAACGGGCAATAACATCCCATAGCGCCACGCCGCCGGCGTTAAGGGCCTGTACTTTTTCGCTGTAGACCAGTGCCGCAGAAAAACCCAGCAGTTGCGCCATGATGGGCCAGAACAGATTACGCGGATGAGCATAGTATTGTTGCTGTGCCAGCGAGGCCGCCCCGGGCATACTGCCCAGGATCAGCACAGTGGCATTGGGCTGGCTAAGCGGTGCCAGCCCGGTTAAGGTGTCAGCCATCAGAACCGGATTGCAGGCTCATACTGCCGGGCCTTTTTCAGCGCCAGCCCGGCCTGCTCCGGCTCCCCTTCCTGCAGCGCCATGTAAGCCAGCAGCGCATACAGATAGCCATTGGACGGGTGATCATGCAACCAGCTTTGTACCTGCCGGCGCAGTTTCAGCACGCTGCGGCCAAGCGGGATCTGCTGCACAAACGGCAAAGCTTGTGGCAGTTCATCCAGCAGCAACTGGCTGAGCAACAGCTTTTCTGCCGCATCGTGCTGGCCGCTTTGTGCCAGTGCCCAGGCCCGGCCAATATTAGCTGCGGTAGATTTACGCTCTTTTGCCGGCAGGTTTTGCCAGTAGTCTGCGTTTTCATCAAACCGCTGTTGCTGGCTAAGCTGGCTGATTGCCGCCGGATAGATATTAAAGCGTTGCTGCTGCCATTTTTGCTTATCAAACCACTGCTGCTGCAGTGCCGCCGGCACCAGCTGCAGCAATTGCTGCCATTGCCCGGCCTGTTGCAGCGCATGCATATACAGCTGGCCTAAGCCTTTATCTTCGGTGTCAGACTGCACCCGTTCAGCCAGCAAGGCACAGGCCTGTGCCGCCTGCCCCTGCTGGATCAGCAAATCTGCCTGTAAAAAAATCCGGCTGTCGCTGCTGTGTAACGCTTGGGCATGCTGGTTGGCACCTGCGGTGTCGCCAGCATAAAATGCCGCATACGCTGCCACCAGATGCTTTTGCGCCAGCATAAAGTCGTCAGCACAGGCTTTACCCAGGTGCAGGCTGGCCAGCTGCCATTGCTGTTTGGCATACGCCTCCAGCCCCAGCTCAAATGCCTGCTGCGCCTTACGCTGACGCCGCCAGCGCAAAAAGTTAAATGATATATGCTGCAAACGCAGCAACTTGCGCAGTACCAGAGCGCTAAACCACAGCAGCAGCATGGCCAGCAGAAACAGCACAGCCAGCCCCGGCAGCGTGGTTTCAAACACCTTGCCGGCCACAATAACCTTAACGTAACCGGCATTATTCACCAGCACCGGGCCAAACCACATCGCCGCTGCCAACACGGCAATCAGCAACAGGACACGGATCATAAGCTATCTCCTGCCAGTTGCTGCAGATACTGCTGCAGCTGTGCCGGGCTGGTCAGGGTGCTGAGCAGCGGCGGTGTGATATCCACGGCGGCCAGTTCGGTCAGGCTGGTGCTGAATTGCTGCACAGCCTGATCAACCGGGCTGAAATAGCGTTGTAGCTGATCGCTGCTCTGCTGCAATGCCGCCACATACACCTGCGCTTGCTGTTGCATCACCGCCAGTTGCGCCAGCTGCAATTGCTGTTGCAGGGCGATACGCAGCATCAGTTGCTGTTCGGCGGTTAAATCAAAATAATCTTCCGGCACCGCATCCCTGGGATTAACCAGGCCCTGCCAGGTAGAGTACCAGTGGTACGCCAGCGTTGCCCGCCAGTTTTGCAACGTCGCGGCCGGGGCCTCGGCCCGCGCTTGCGGCGCCTGCAGTTTTAACGGCAGCGACATTACCTGCTGGCGTAATTGCTGTAGCTGCACCTGCAGCCCGATAAAGTCTGGCCTGGTAACGGCCTGTAACTGCCGGCTGTCGGCTGCTATCGCCTGACGCACCGGCAACAGAGAGGCATCATCCAGTACAGCCAGTTTATCGTCCGCACTTTGTAACAATGCCAGCGCAGTGGCCGTATCCTGCTCCAGCCAGACTTTCTGCGCAGCCAGTTTCAGCAGGTATTCCACTTCGGCCAGCAGCCAGTGCCGTGGCGGGGCACTGTCACGCTCCTGCACCAGTTGCCGTACGGCCTGCACCTGGGCTTGCACCTGCGCGGCCTGTTGCTGCTGTTGTTGCAATAATGTCTGCTGCAACTGGCCGAGTTGCTGTTGCTGGGTGTCTTGCAATTGTTGCTGCAACTGGCGGTTACTGTCCTGTAATTGCTGGTTTTGCCCGGCCAGACGCTGCTGCTGTTGCTGCAACGCCTGTGTTTGCTGCTGCATAGCCTGCCACTGTGGCCAGGCCCAGTAATAACCGCCGCCAGCCAGGGCCACCGTTAATGCCAACAGCAGTAACAGGCTTAGGCCGCCACTAAAGCTGCCGCCCCGGGCAGTTTGCCCGGCATCCATCTGCTGTTTCAGTTGCGTAAGCGGTGCTTCCACCTCGGTGGCGCGCTCTAAGGTGTCACTCATTGATATTCCCTCTTCAGCTGGCTGATCGCGCTGAGCAGCGCCCAGTCGTTGGCATTATCGGCCAGTACTATATGTTCTGCGGCTATACCCAGCGCTACAGCACTGTCCTGCATGCGCGGGCTGACCAGAATAAAATCACGCTGCATCAGCCAGTGATGGTGCGCGGGCGGCACCAGGGTAAACAGCTGCTGTAAAATTTCATTGCTGGTGGCCACAATACAACGAATACCGGCCAGCTGCCACTGCTGGCACAGCAGTTCGCCATCCAGCGGCAGTACGACTCTGTTATAACTCTGCACATAACGTACTGCTGCACCGCGCCGGCTCAGGCCCTGCTTTATCAGCTCACGACCGGCATTGCCGCGCACCACCACGATATTCCGGCCGGCCACCTGCTGCAGCTGCGGTAACTGCAGCAAACCTTCGCTGCGCTGATCTGCCGGCACAGTTACCTCACGGCCAAGCCAGCGCTGCAATGCCATGGCCGTGGTTTGCCCAACCGCAAACAGCGGCGCACGCAGCAGGGCAGCGTCCAGCTGGTGCTGCAGGCAACTGACGGCACTGACACTGACAAAAACAATAGCATCGGCCTGTTGCAGCTGTTGTAGCTGGTGTGGCGGCACACTGACCTGCGCCGTGGTAATCAGCGGCTGATACAAATAACTGATGCCGGTGTCATCCAGCGCAGCCAGCAGGTTATCTGCCTTGCCGGCCGGGCGGGTGATCAGAAACGGGATTGGCCCTGTCATGGCGCCGCCTGGTATACCGCCTGCAAAATCCGTCCTGCGCCCTGCGCCAGCAGGTGTTCTGCCAGCTCAGTGCCTAACTGCTCGGCATGCGCCACCGGCCCGCGCACCTGATGGCGGATAATCTCGCTGCCATCCACAGCCCCTACCAAACCACGCAGCCACAGCGTATCGTCATTAATTTCAGCATAGGCGCCTATCGGCACCTGGCACCCGCCCTGCAGCTTGCGGTTCATTGCCCGTTCGGCCAGCACACAGGCGCGGGTTGGTGCATGTTCCAGCGCGGCCAGCAATTGCTGCACGGCGGTATCGTCAGCCCGGCATTCTATACCCACTGCCCCCTGGCCATTGGCGGGCAAGCTCAGCTCCAGCGGTAATAAACCGGCAATGCGCTGCTCAAAACCCAGCCGTATCAAGCCCGCAGCGGCCAGTATAATGGCAGCGAATTCGCCGTTATCCAGCTTGCTGAGCCGGGTATTAACATTGCCGCGCAGATCGCGCACGGTTAAATCCGGCCGCAGTGCTTTTAGCTGGCACTGGCGGCGCAGGCTGGAGGTGCCTACCACCGCCCCCTGTGGCAACCCGGCCAGACTGCGGAACTGGTTGGAAACAAACGCATCCTGCGGGTTTTCCCGTGCGCAGATGGTATGCAGTATCAGGCCGTCAGGGAATTCTACCGGCACATCTTTCATGCTGTGCACGGCAATATCGGCCCGGCCATCCAGCATGGCTTGCTCCAGCTCTTTGACAAACAGGCCCTTGCCACCAATTTTCGCCAGCGGAGTGTCGAGAATTTTATCGCCCTGGGTCGACATCGGCACCAGTTCCACCGTCAGCCCCGGATGCTGCCGCA
>CAZEGA010000111.1:0-1953 GCA_964511675.1 uncultured Rheinheimera sp. | reverse complement strand
TCAGCACATGGTACGCCTGCTGGCCGGCAGCCAGCGGCACGACCGGGTCCTGGCTGCCGTGGGCAATCAGCACCGGAGTGGTTTTATTCAGGTTATTGCTTTCGTCTTTCAGTTTATCCGGCGCGCACATATAGGTCGACAGCGCCATCACACCGGCCAGTTTATACGGCAGCCGTGGCAGTAAATGCAGCGCAATCACCCCGCCCTGGCTGAAACCGGCCAGAATAATACGCTCGCTGCTGATACCGTCGCTGACCAGTTTATCCAGCAGCTGCTGCACGGCAGTGGCGGACTCGCGCACACCGTCTTCGTCGGCACGGTTGGTTAAATCCATGGTTTTAATATCATACCAGGCCCGCATACGCATACCGCCGTTAACGGTAACCGGCCGCTCAGGGGCATGCGGGAATAAAAACCGTACCCCGGCATCAGAGGGTAAACGCAACTCCGGCACTATCGGGGCAAAACCGTGGCCGGAATCACCCAGGCCATGCAGCCAGACTACGGCAGAGCGGGCTTCGCCCTGCGCCTTAATATCAACAAAAGGAAGTAACGCCATTACATCATTCCAGAACGTCGGCGCGCTTATGGCGCCAGGTTAAGTGCTTTACCCGCCTGCCTGGCGGCGGCATCATTCAGCAGGTGCCAGAATTCGGCGCCACTGCGGTTATCTATCCATTTATCGCCCTGCCACTCGAAATGGTGGCCGTTAAATTTGGTGGCCAGCCACAGCTGATGCAGCGGCGGCTGCTTGTTGATAATGATCTTGCTGCCGTCGGCAAAACTGATACTGAGCAAACTACCGTGTGATTCATAATCCAGATCGGCATCCGCATCTTCCACTGCCTGCTCTACCGCCAACAAGGTATTGTCGGCCAATTCATCATATTCTAGGTCATTCATCTTGCTTCACCTGTTTGCTTTTATCGCTAAGGATGCGATTATAGAGCGCAATCACCATAAAAAAATAACATCATGCACGCTTTTACAACCAAAGGTTCGCTGTTAACTGTCGTTGCCGTTGTACTGCTTTGCAGTATGCTCAGTGCGTGTGGTCAAAAAGGCCCGCTTACCTTACCACAACCGGCACCCGAAGTGGCACCGGCAGAGCAAAACAACGCTAATCCCACTCAACTTTCGGATGAACCACGTGAACCACTTTAATTACCGTAATAACAGCCTTTATGCTGAAAACCAGCCGCTGTCAGCCATAGCTGCCGAGTTTGGCACACCCTGCTATGTGTATTCACGCGCCACGGTAGAGCAGCATTACCGCGCCTTTGCCAGCGCGGCCGCAGCACACCCGCACAGCCTGGTGTGCTATGCGGTAAAAGCCAACAGCAACCTGGCCATGTTAAACCTGCTGGCACGACTGGGCAGTGGCTTTGACATTGTCTCCGGCGGTGAGTTGCGCCGGGTTATCGCAGCCGGCGGCGATGCGAAAAAAGTGGTGTTCTCCGGCGTGGCCAAAACCGAGGACGAAATGCGCTTTGCGCTGCAGCTGGGCATCAAGTGTTTTAATGTCGAATCGGAAGCGGAACTGGAGCGCCTGCAACAGGTGGCCAGCAGCCTGGACAAAGTGGCGCCGGTGTCAATCCGGGTCAATCCGGATATAGACGCCAAAACCCACCCTTATATTTCCACCGGCTTAAAAGCCAATAAGTTCGGCATTGATATTCTGCTGGCGCGCGATATTTACCGCAAAGCGGCCAGTTACAGCCATCTTGAAGTGACCGGCGTAGACTGCCATATCGGCTCGCAGCTGACTGAAACCCAGCCGTTTTTAGACGCGCTGGAAAAACTGCTGGCCTTAATTGATGCCTTAGCCAGTGATGGCATTACCTTAAAGCACATTGATATTGGCGGTGGCCTGGGCGTAACGTACGACAGCGAAACACCACCGTCACCGGCCGATTACCTGGGCAAAGTGGTGGCCCGGCTGAAAAGCTACCC
>CAZEGA010000110.1:4126-9903 GCA_964511675.1 uncultured Rheinheimera sp. | reverse complement strand
CCAACGGATTAAAAGTCCGCTGCTCTACCAGCTGAGCTAATGACCCTAACCGCGGACGCATATCTTACTGATTTACGGCTTTTGTGCAACCAAAAAGTGTTAAAAACCGCCGGCATATGGTCTGACTGCTCAAAATGCCAGCGTCTTTACCGAAATTTAACGCAGAAAAAACCCGGCGCTGGCCGGGTTTGCTATTACTTCAGGGCGTTGATCCTGTCTTGCGCCAGTTTGGCAGAAGTGGCACTGCCATGCTTATCGACCAGTTGGCGATAAAACCGCAGAGCTGCGTCTTTGTTGTTCTCGCGCTCAGCTACCTGCCCCAGTTTCAGCAGGGCATCAGCAACTTTATTAGACTGTGGAAAATTATTCACTACCCGTTCAAACTGCGTTTTTGCCCTGGCCAGTTCGTTATTGTTAAATAACAACTGCCCGAGCCAGTAATGCGCATTTGGCGCATAATCAGAATCAGGGTAGTTACGAATAAAGTTCTCGAACTCCGGGATGGCAGCATCATAACGCCGGTCTTTCAGTACCATATTCACGGCTTTATCGTAGGCGTCATTTTCTGAAACATCAGACGAATACGATGTAACCGGCGTAGTATCAGGGATTGCCGGCCCGGTGTTAGGCTGCGGCGCTGCCTGGACAGCACTGACACGGCGGTCTATTTCCTGATACAAATCACGCTGGCGCTGCAGGATCTCATCCAACTGATACGCATGGGTTTCGGTTACTCCGCGCAGCTCGCTGACTTCATCCAGCAACTGTTGTAGTTGTTGCGCCATATGTAACTGGGCTTCACTACGGGCTTCAACAATACGTTCAAGCGCAGTAAGCCGTTGTTCAACGGTACCGCCACCTGAGGCCTGTGCAGTCACGGCTGCAGGCCGGTTACGATTGATATCCGTGACCGGAGCCGGATTGGCCAAAGCACTGGTATGTACCAGTGCCATCGCCGCTAGCAGAGAATATTTTACTGTCATGCGCTGTTTTTCAGTAATGAATCTGGATTAGTAGACTAACACTGCACGGCGGTTTTTGGCAAAGCCTGCTTCAGAACGCGACAGATCTACCGGTTTTTCTTCACCATAGCTGACGGTAGAAATCTGACCGGCAGAAACACCCAGGTTTTGCAGGTACTGTACTACTGACTGGGCACGACGCTCACCCAGGGCAATGTTGTACTCTGGCGTGCCACGCTCGTCAGTATGGCCTTCAACTGTTACACGTACCGTTGGGTTAGCTGTTAAGAAAGCACCGTGCGCCTGCAGCGTTTCAATGAACTCAGGGCGGATAGTCGCTTTATCAAAATCGAAGTAAATGGTATTTTCCTGACGCAGGGCTTCCATCTTCTGGCGCAGTTGCTCAGCCGGGCTGACTACCTGGCTAACAGTTTCAACCTGCACCGTTTCCTGGGCTACACCTGATGTATCTGCAGCTGATTGATCAGTTGAAGACGTTGAGCTACAAGCGGCCAGAGCCAGCACTGGTAATGCAATCAGTAAACCTTTTACGACTTTATTTAATTTCATGATGTTGTCCTTAGTATTTAAATATATTAATTAACTTTTTATAAAAAAGGCGACCAGGCCGGTGATTTTACCTGTCCTTCAACCGCTGGTAACCGTGCTTTAAAACGACCATCCATAGAAACCAGTGCCAACACCTGCGTAGAACCATGCATGGTGCTGTAAATAATCATTGATCCGTTTGGCGCCACACTCGGCGATTCGTCCAGATTCGTTCTGGTCAGTACCTGCAGAAAACGGGTCTGGCGATCCATTTTCGCAATATGGTACTGGCCACGGGTCCGGTTAACCATCACCACCGAGCTGCCATCCGGTGTAAAGGAACCCGCCAGATTCATTTCACCTTCAAAGGTTAAACGCCTCGTCTGATTCGTTAACAAATTTACGCTATAAAGCTGCGGATTGCCACCTCGCTCCGAACTGAACAACAGCTCTTTACCATCTGGCGACCAGGCTGGTTCGGTATCAATAGCTCTGTGGTTTGTCACCCGCGTCAGCGCTTTGCTGGCAACATCCATGGTATAAATTTCTGTGTTGCCATCTTTTGACAACACCAGCGCCAGCGTTTTGCCATCCGGAGACCAGACCGGTGCGCCATTAATGCCGGGGAAGCTGCTCAGCATAGTACGCCGGCCGGTGTAAATGTCCTGGATATAAATCTGTGACTGGCGTTTTTCAAAAGTCACATACGCCAGCTTGGTACCGTCCGGTGACCAGTTCGGCGACATTAACGGTTCTTTTGACCGCAACAGCACCTGCTCGTTATAGCCATCGTAGTCGGCAACAACCAGTTTGTAAGGAAACTCGGTATTACGGTTTACCAGGACATAAGCAATCTTGGTCAGAAAAGCACCGCGTTCACCGGTCAGCTTTTCATAGACAATATCGCTGATACGGTGCGCATACTGGCGAAACTGGTTACCGGTAATCGTCGCTTCACGGCTGTCAAGGATATGCGCAGTGCTGCCAGACAGAATACCGGCATTCAGCGACTGCCGGCTGGCATTACTGCCCCCTTTTAGCACGTCAACCAGCTCAAAACTGACGGTATAACGGTCAACCCCCACTTCAGTGATCTGGCCGACAACAATGGCTTCCACCCCTTCGCGCTGCCAGGCCGCATAATCAATCTGCTGGCTGCTTTGCGGCCGCTGCGGCATTTTAATACTGGGCAACGGGCTGAACTTGCCACTGCGCATCAAATCGGCGGCAATCACTTCATCCAGCCGCTGGCCGGGTAAGTTGGTGCCTTTAAAACTAAAAGGCAAAATGGCAACAGGTCTGGCTGAATCTATGCCTTCGGTAATCACAATCTCCAGCGATGCCTGCGCTCTGGCCGACAGCAGCAATAGAGTACAAAACAAGGTCCGGCTTACTAATTTCCACATCATCAGAATCTGGGTTCCACTGTAAGAGTTATATCTTTCAACTGGTTATACACATCAGGGTCCGGCGACACCGGTAAGGTACCCGCCTTATTTACCGCCCGTATTGCGGCATCAGCTACAACACGGTCACCACTAACATAGGTTACATTGGTGACAAAACCAGAGGTGGCCAGGCGGATATTAATTCTGGCGGACTTTCCCCTCATGCTTTCATCTACCAGCAAATTACGCTGAATTGCATCGCGAATAAGTGCGGTATAGCGCTGCACCTCTGTTGTCGCCTGCCGGGCCCGTGCTGCTGCCCTGGCCTGGGCTTCTTTAGCCAGTTGCTCCTGCATTGCCCGCTCCTGCTCGGCCTGACGTTTTCGCTCTTCGGCCTGACGGGCGCGTTCGGCTGCGGCTTTATCTGCCGCGTCCTGCTCGGCTTTACGTTTTTGCTCTGCCGCTTTAGCTGCATCTTCGGCTTGTTTGCGTTCCTGCTCTTTCGCTATCCGGGCCTGCTCTGCCTGTTTGGCTTTGGCGGTTTCCTGTTCCTGCTTTTTCCTGGCATCTGCCGCTGCGGTCTGTGCCTTTTTGGTTTCGGCATCCGCTTTACGTTTTTCCTCAGCCACCCGTTTTAAGCGGGCTTCTTCGTCAGCCCGGGCTTTTTCTGCCTGGGTGGCACGCCGTTCCAGATCACGAATACGCTTTTCTTCTGCGGCCCGTGCTTCATCGCGCTCGCGCTGCATTTGCTGTACCCGCTCGTTCAGGGCATTTTCATCTATTGCGACCGCTTCTACCGGCGCTTTACCTTCGCTTTGTAAACTGACGACAACCATCTCGGGTTTAGACGAAAAATCAGCGCTAAATACCAGCATCACCGCTATCACCAGATGCAACCCCAGTGATTTGGCCAACGCCGGCTCTATTTTTACTGCCATATCAGTTGCTATCCACGTTGTCAGTCATCAGGCCGACAGCCGGTGCTCCTGCACCTTTTAATACATTGATCAGCCGGATCACCGCGTCGTAGCTGACGCGCTTATCACCCTTGACGATAACCTGGGTGCCCGGCTCAATTCTGAGCCAGCTCGCAACTTCCACTGTCAGCTCTGCTGCAGTAAAAGGCCCCTGCTGTTTACCGTCTTTCTCAAACCAGTACAGCCCATCCTTATCAACCGTCGCCACCAGTGGCGTTTTACCATCCTGCATCTGCTTGATGGGTTCAGCGGATGACACCGGCAACTCCACTTTGACCCCTTGTGTAATCAGCGGCGTGGTCACCATAAAAATCACCAGTAACACCAGCATAACGTCGATGTAAGGTACAACGTTAATCTCCGCTTTGAGCCGGCGTTTTTTTCTTACATACATCAGGCCGCTTCTCCACCATTTGACACTGCCTGCCGGTGCAGAATATTGGCGAATTCTTCAACAAAGTTGGCATAGCTGCTTTCCAGCATTTCTACCTGGTGCGAAAACTTGTTATAGGCAATAACCGCCGGTATCGCTGCGAACAAACCTATAGCGGTTGCGATCAGCGCTTCTGCGATACCCGGTGCCACCATCGCCAGCGTGGCATGGTCCTGCCCCCCCAGCGCAATAAAGGAATTCATAATACCCCACACCGTACCAAACAGGCCGATATAAGGGCTGATAGAGCCCACAGTCGCCAGAAACGGCAAATGCTCTTCCAGGCGTTCAACCTCACGCGACAAGCCTACCCGCATCGCCCGTTGTGTTCCTTCCATTACTGCCGCGGGCTGGCGGCTGTTGGTTTTATGCAAACGGGCAAATTCTTTAAAACCGGCTTTGAATAATGCTTCAAGCCCGTTGTTGGCTGCACGGGCACTCACCTCATGGTACAGCTTGCTTAAATCAATACCGGACCAGAACCGGTCTTCAAACTTTTTCGCATCAGCTACGGCATCAATCAGCGCTTTGCGGCGACGGAAAATCATGGTCCATGACATTACCGACATGGCCAGCAAGATCAACATAACAAGCTGTACCACCAAGCTGGCTTCAATTAATAACCCTAAAATAGAAATCTCACCTGCCACGTGTTAATACCTCTGCTATCTGTGCCGGAATTGCCCTGGCTTTCATTTCCCGTAATGCAATACATGCCACGGTAATTTGGGCTGTACAGACCAAATCACCGGCAATATTATGAATTTGTTGTACAAAAACCATACTAGCGCGTTTTAAAGTACTGATTTGACTGGTTACCGTCAATAATTCATTAAACCGCGCCGGCTTTTTGTTGTCCATTAATACCTGGGTTACAACAAAAGCGACATTTTGTGACAACAATAAATCCTGCTCAATACCAAGGGCACGCAACCATTCAGTGCGTGCCCTTTCAAAAAATTTTAAATAATTTGCGTAGTACACTATCCCGCCTGCATCGGTGTCCTCGTAGTACACCCGCAGTGGAATTGTAAAGACAGTATCAGACATGAACATTCGCTTTAATTGCTGTATATGATAAGGAAGCTGCAATCCGAACTCAATTACTGCAGCAGGCTAAACCCAACTATATTTTTTTAGCGCCGGCTATTGCTTTTTTAAAGTAGTTATTGACTGCTATTTCAGCAATCAGTTCAACTTTAATCCAGTTATTGCGCTAAACTGCCAGAATACGGCGATTAATGTCTGTCATCACCCTAAAGCCTGACAAAAAGTAATGTTAGTCATGATGCAAAGCCAAGCTTAACCTTGCATGAATAAACGCCTGTACAGCCATAGCTGGTAAAAACCGCTGTATAATTGCACAATCACCCCTAAACATCGCATTAGTTTTTTTTATACCAAAACAGCAGTTTTTCTCGTTTGAAGTAAATGCTCCAGATCTCTATCATACGCAGGTGTTCTGAGC
>CAZEGA010000110.1:971-4116 GCA_964511675.1 uncultured Rheinheimera sp. | reverse complement strand
GCGCAAAGGTAAGGCACCGTGTTGCCGTACCTTAGTAAGGATCACTAAGTAATGAGATTTGCGGTTATCCCGAGTTTTATTGCTGTTTCAACATGTTCCCTGGATTTTTTTGAAGCACTCCTTCAACTTGTTGCATTGCCCGCTCCCTGAGCGGGCTTTTTTTTATTCCGGGCATCCTGCCCTCCACCCTGCGGGCCATCGTCATTACACTCCAATGTTCAAATTCGCTCCCGGCGAATTTGTATTCCGAAGTGTCTGTTCCAGTTACTCCGTCTGCGGCAGGTCAAAACCAAAGTGCTGGTAGGCTCGTGGCGAGGCAATTCGGCCACGTGGTGTGCGCTGAATAAAGCCCTGCTGAATTAAAAACGGCTCTATCACATCTTCGATGGTGTCTTTTTCTTCACCTATGGCTGCCGCCAGGTTATCCAGCCCGACCGGCCCGCCGCTGAACTTTTCAATAATGGCCAGTATCAGTTTACGATCCATATAGTCAAAGCCCTGCGCATCAACATCAACCATATACAGGGCATCCGCAGCGATACTTTGTGTTACCTCGCCATCAGCTTTTACCTGGGCATAATCGCGTACCCGTCGCAGCAAGCGGTTGGCAATACGCGGCGTGCCACGGGAGCGGCGGGCAATTTCGCCGGCGCCCTGCTCATCCAGCGTTAAATTGAGAAAGTGGGCCGAACGCAGAATAATCTGGGTCAGCTCTTCCACTTTATAAAACTCCAGCCGCTGCACTATGCCAAACCGGTCACGCAACGGTGAGGTTAATGCGCCAGCCCGGGTTGTTGCGCCCACCAGGGTAAACGGCGGCAGGTCCAGTTTAATAGAACGCGCTGCCGGGCCTTCGCCAATCATAATATCCAGCTGGTAGTCTTCCATCGCCGGATACAGGATTTCCTCTACTACCGGGCTTAACCGGTGAATTTCATCAATAAACAGCACATCGTTCGGCTCAAGATTCGTTAACAGCGCCGCTAAATCGCCGGCCTTTTCCAGCACAGGCCCGGAGGTGGTTTTAATATTCACCCCCATTTCATTGGCCACTATCATGGCCAGTGTGGTTTTACCCAGGCCTGGCGGGCCGAAAATCAGCAGGTGATCGAGCGGCTCGCCCCGCCCTCTGGCGGCGGCAATAAAAATGGCCATCTGCTGGCATACATGCTGTTGCCCGGTATAGTCCGCCAGGGTTTTTGGCCGGATAGCCCGGTCGATGACTTCGTCTTCCCGGGTGGCTGTAGTCTGAATTAAACGGTCCGCTTCTATCATGATCAGATCATGCTCCGTAGCGCAGCTTTAATCAGCTGTTCGCTGCCCATATCCGGCTGTTTTACCGCCCTGACCGCTTTGTCAGCCTGCAGCTGGCTGTAACCCAGCGACACCAGGGCGCCAATGGCATCCTGCTCCGCACTTTGCACCAGGCTGAAACGGGCCTCATCATCCTGCAATACCATACCAGCTGTTACCGGCGTGGCAGGTGCTATACCCCAGTCTTTCAGCCTGTCGCGCATTTCCACTACCAGCCGCTCGGCGGTTTTCTTGCCAACGCCGGGTAACTTTACCAGGGTGCTGACATCGTCCAACTGCACGCAGCGGACAAACTGCTGCGCCGTCATACCTGACAATATCGTCAGCGCCAGTTTGGGCCCGACGCCGTTGGCTTTAATCAGTTGACGAAACAATGCCCGTTCGGTCTGGTCATTAAAGCCGTACAGCAGCTGCGCATCTTCGCGTACTACAAAATGAGTGTAAATAATGGCTTCATGGCCAGTGGCAGGTAACTGATAAAAACTGCTCAGCGGCATCTGTACTTCATAACCAATGCCGGCCACTTCAATTAATACTTCCGGTGCCTGCTTTTCCAGCAAGATCCCGCGTAATCGTCCTATCATTCTGCTCGCTTATTAAAAAGGGTCAGCGCAAACGGCCGCGCACGGTTTTGCGCGCCTGCCCGGCCAGACTGACTAAACTCTGCTGAGTATGCCCATGACACAGCGCTACTGCAAGCGCATCGGCGGCATCGGCCTGCGGGTTCGCCGGCAGCTTAAGCAAAGTACGTACCATATGCTGTACCTGGGCTTTATCGGCGGCACCGGTACCCACAACAGCTTGTTTAACCTGACGTGCCGAGTACTCGAACACCTCCAGGCCGGCGTGGCGGGCGGCAACAATGGCCGCGCCGCGCGCCTGGCCCAGCTTTAACGCTGAATCGGCATTGCGCGCCATAAATACCTGCTCAATAGCAAAGATAGTGGGCCGGGTCTGGGTAATGATCTCGCTGACGCCGTTAAAAATATCCAGCAGGCGATCAGCCAGTAAATCTGTGGTATTCAGCCGGATGCAGCCACTGGCCACATAGTCAAACTTCATCCCCGCCTGGCGTATTACGCCATAACCGGTTAAGCGGCTGCCGGGATCTATGCCCAGAATAACATTCACGCTTAGCCGTACTCTGCCATCAGCTCATCACTGATCTCGGCATTGTGATACACGTTTTGTACATCATCCAGATCTTCGAGCTGATCGAGCATTTTAAAAAATGCCGCGGCATTGTCAGCATCAACCTCTGCCCGGGTGGCCGGGATCAAGGTGACATCACTGCTGTCGGCAGTAAAACCGGCCGTGGTCAGGGCGTCTTTAACATCGTTAAAACTATCGGCTGCAGTAAACACTTCAAAGCTGCCATCATCGTGGCTGATAATATCTTCCGCCCCGGCTTCCAGCGCAGCTTCCATTAAGGCGTCTTCGTCTGCCCCCGGCGCAAACAGCAACACGCCACGACGGCTGAACAGATACGCGACTGAACCATTGGTGCCCAGGCTGCCGCCGGCTTTGGTAAAGGCATGGCGTACATCCGCCACGGTGCGTTTATGGTTGTCGGTCATGGTTTCGACAATAACAGCCACCCCATTTGGGCCATAACCTTCGTAGACTAATTCTTCGTAGTTTTCGCCGTCATTGGCACCGGCACCGCGCTTAATGGCGCGGTCTATGGTGTCGCGGGTCATATTCTCGGATAAAGCTTTATCAACCGCTAAACGCAGCCGCGGGTTGGCGCTGATATCCGGATTCAGGCGGGCAGCAACGGTTAGCTCGCGGATAATTTTGGTGAAAATCTTATTTTTTTTCGCATCCTGAC
>CAZEGA010000110.1:0-961 GCA_964511675.1 uncultured Rheinheimera sp. | reverse complement strand
CTTTGCGATGCTTCATGTTCGCCCATTTGCTATGGCCGGCCATCAGTGACTCCTTCAGTGTGTGGCAGCATTACGGCTGCCACGGTATTACAGCGACTTCGGTTAAACGGTATTACTGTGCTTTTGCCACCACGGCAATACCAAGCTCGGCTAACTGCGCCGGGTTGGCAGCCCCCGGTGCCTCTGTCAGCGGACAGGCGGCAGTGGTGGTTTTCGGGAATGCCATCACATCCCGGATCGAGGTCGCGCCGGTCATCAGCATTACCAGACGGTCTAAACCGAACGCCAGGCCGGCATGCGGTGGCGCACCGTATTTCAGCGCCTCCAGCAGGAAGCCGAATTTCTCTGCCGCTTCTTCATCGCTGATCCCCAGCAGGGTAAAGACCTTAGCCTGTACCTCAGCAGTGTGGATACGTACTGAACCGCCCCCCAGTTCGGTACCGTTTAATACCATGTCATATGCATTTGACAGCAGCTTGCCCAGTTCCAGTTGCTCATTGGCCGTATGCAAAAACGCTGTAGTATCCAGCGGTGACGTAAACGGGTGGTGCACAGCAGAGAAACTGCCGTCGTCGTTTTGTTCAAACATCGGGAAATCCACCACCCACAATGGCTTCCAGCCGCTTTGGGTAATACCTAAATCTTCGCCCAGTTTTAAGCGCAGTGCGCCCATGGCTTCGCATACCACTTTGTAGCTGTCGGCACCGAAGAAAATTAAGTCGCCGTTTGCTGCGCCAGTGCGCGCAATAATAGTGCTTATGATTTCTGGCGTTAAAAACTTCGCCACCGGCGACTGCACGCCTTCCGCGCCTGCGGTAACATCATTGATTTTCATCCAGGCCAGGCCTTTAGCGCCATAGATCCCAACGAAGCTGGTGTAGTTATCAATATCTTTACGTGACACTTTTTCTGCCGCACCCGGCACGTTAAGCGCTACTACACGGCCGTTGGCATCATTGGC
>CAZEGA010000109.1:0-9905 GCA_964511675.1 uncultured Rheinheimera sp. | reverse complement strand
TAACATCTTCATAATCGACCAGCCCCAGCGGCGCGCCGGTAATAATCAGGCCATCGTATTTTTGCTGCTGCACCTCAGAAAAATACCGGTAAAAACAGTTTAAATGGCTTGGCGGCGTGTTTTTGCTGACATGGTCATCTATACGCAGCAAATCGACATCCACTTGCAGCGGGCTGTTGGCTAACAAACGCAGCAGCTGGATTTCGGTGGCAATTTTATTCGGCATCAGGTTTAAAATAGCAATTTTCAGCGGCCGGATATCCTGCGACTGCGCCCGGCTTTCGGTCATTACAAACACGTTTTCTGCCGATAACGCTTCTACCGCCGGCAACTGATCGATCACTTTAATAGGCATAGCCATACCCGGATAACTGACATAGCCGCTACTTTGCGTAAAATGCACGGCAAAGTCAACTTCTATACGTTTAGATGGCTAAATAATCAGGCGCTGTTGTCAGCTTTGCCGTACAACATAAACCGGCAACCTGACTGGTTGCAACAGACAGGTTTGCCCGTGCTCTTTCGCTGTAAGCGAGAGCTGCATAAGCTAAGTTATTGCCAAAAAAGGACATAACGACTATTTTGAGTGGCAATAAAGTTAAAACTACAGAAAACCCCGTGTTTAAACACAGCAGTTTTTATTGAAAAATACTGTTGTACGTACAAGGATAATGATGATTAAACCTTTTTTGATTTTTTCCACATTATTTTTAGCTAACCTGGCAAATGCCACGGAAGTTACTGGTTTTGCCGAACTTACAATGCAACTAGACAGTGAAGTTCCTGAGATTTTAGCAAAACATAAAGCGCCCGGCGTTGCGTTAGCCTTTGTTAAAGACAATGACATTATAGGTTTTCGATCCTATGGCTTCGCAAATATAGAGAACAAAACAGCCATTACCGAAGCAACTATGTTCAACGTGGGCTCTATCTCAAAACTTGTTACTGTCTGGGGAGTGATGCAACTGGTTGACCAGGGAAAAGTAGACCTGGATAGCCCGATCAATCAATACCTCAAACGCTGGAAAATTCCTGCATCTGAGTTTGATGCCGAAAAAGTAACCTTAAGAAATGTGTTATCCCATACTTCAGGTTTGTCACTTGGGCCGTATGCAGGGTGGGACTCCGACGATAAGTTGTCATCTATTGTTGCTTCACTCAATGGTCATAATAATGGTGCAGGTTCCGTTGAGCTTATGCATGCGCCTGATACAAAATGGTCTTATTCTGGTGGCGGTTATTCAGTCGTACAACTTTTAATTGAAGATGTATCAGAAATGGCGTTTGAAGATTATATGCAGGAAAAAGTGTTCAGGCCCCTGGGGATGGAGAGTTCTACTTTTCATGTTACTCATGAAGTAATGAACAGGTCCGCAACACCTTATGACGAAGCCGGTAAAGCAACATCTATGGTTTATTTCGATGAAAAAGCGGCAGCTGGTCTACAAACATCGGCTCTGGATTTAGCCCGTTTTAATATGGCGGTGTTGCGTAATAAAAATGGAGAATATAACGGCGTAACCTTGTTGCCAGAAAGACTCATTGATCTCATGATTAAGCCAACACCCAATACTGACGGACGCTGGAGTATGAGCTATGTTATTGACACAGAAAATAATAGTTTAGGCTTTGCCGGATTTAACCGGGGATGGATCGCACTTTCGCGTTCTGTGACAAACAAAAATTTCGGCTATGTCATATTGACCAACAGTAGTATTGGGCCTGTAATCAATGAAATTGATAGCCTTATTCTGTCTACCGTTAATCCAAAGCGCAATTAATGTACGTACAACAAAGCATGCAGCGAATGCGGCGTTAAGCGTCAATCGGAGGTGTCATGAATATCTGGATCGTGTTACTTGCAGCCGTATCAAGCTTTGTTGTTGGTGGGCTCTGGTACTCGCCCTTACTGTTCGGCAAAGTCTGGAACGCAGAGAATGGCGGCCCAGTTACAACAGGACACCCTGCAAAGGTCTTTGGTGTCAGCTTCGCCTTCTCACTTCTGGCAGCCGCCTGCTTTGCAGTCCTGGTGGGACCCTCTCCCACCCTGGCAGCCTCAGTCAAGCTGGGTGCATTGGCAGGGATCGGCCTGGTCGCAGCAAGCTTTGGTATCAACTACCAGTTCGCGCAGAGAACGTTCAAACTCTGGCTCATTGATGGTGGATACCATGCCGCGCAGTTCCTGCTCTTCGGTTTGGTGTTCGGCCTGTGGGGTTGACGCCTGACAATTCGTTAAAGGCCCCCATGAGAGATTCTATGGAGTTGCATTTATGTCACAGCAAGCATTAGACAACTGGTTCACCACAGCTCCGGCGGCTCAGCAAACCACCTTGTCAGCATTGCGAAAGCTGGTGAAGTCGCTCCAACCTGACATTGCCGAAGGAATTTTGAGGGGCAGATCCAGTTGTTACCGATAGGTAACATTTTCAGGTTGGCATTGAGTAAAGCGGCTGTCTCTGTAACAATGACAGCAGTTTATTTACAGAGGTTCTGTTATGCGCTTTTCCTGTCTCAGCTGGCTTGGTCTGTATCTTGCGCTGCTATTATTTTCCCATGCGGCACTGGCACAGTGGCACCGCCAGGCGTTTCATACCCTGGGCACCCAGGCTTATATCGAATTCTGGGCGGAGCAACAGGATGCGCAGAAACTGATTGCCGATGTACAGGCCGAGTTTGAACGCATTAATCAGTTGATGAGCCCTTATATCAGCAGCAGCGAACTGAGCATACTGAACCGCCAGGCGGCTACCGCACCGGTGCAGGTATCCGCCGAACTGTACCAGTTACTGCGCCAGGCCCGGGAAGTATCAGTGCTCAGCAATGGTGCTTTTGATATTACCTTTGCCTCTGTCGGTTTTTATTACGATTACCGCGCCGGTAAAAGGCCTGACTCGGCGGTACTGCAAAGCAGCCGCCAGTATGTAAATTACCAGAGTGTCGAGCTGCTGGCCGGCAATAAAGTACGCTTTGCCCAGCCCGGCGTAAAAATAGATTTAGGCGGCATTGCCAAAGGCTATGCGGTTGAACAGGCCATGGCCATTATTGCCGCCACCGGCATACAGCATGCCCAGCTTACCGCTGGCGGTGACAGCCGCCTGTTAGGCGATAAACGGGGCAAACCCTGGCTGGTAGGCATTAAGCATCCGCGGCAGGACGATAAATATGCGGCCCGGCTGCCGCTGGAGAATACTGCTGTCAGCACCTCGGGTGACTATGAGCGGTATTTTATTGAAGATGGTGTACGCTACCATCATATTCTGGACCCGAAAACCGGCCTGAGTGCCACCGGCCTGCTCAGCGTAACGGTGATAGGCGCAGACAGCAGCCGCACCGATGCACTGTCCACCACTTTATTTGTACTGGGTTTACAGCAGGGTATGCAGCTGATTGAAAAAATAGCCGGTTATGAAGCGATCTTTATCGACGCCGAACACAAGTTATACTTTTCCAGTGGCTTGGTGCAATAAACAACATTGTGGTGCTGCAGATAACTCTGTGTTAATTTACCAGACAGTATGCGGTTAATGTACCAGGAAAGTAACCTTATGCGTTGGCTGGTTTGTCTGTTGTTATTGGCATCTCCCCTGCTGGCGGCTGAGAGCGGGCCCTGCCGGCTGCGCATGTCTGCTGAAACCAGCTTCCCGCCCCACCTGATCCGGCAGGACCAGCAATGGACCGGCCTGAGTGTCGACCTGATGCAAAAGCTGGCCGCTAAAGTAGGCTGTGAACTGGCCTTTGTTAACAGTCCGTGGTTACGTGCACTGCAACAAAGTGAAACCGGCGAACTGGATATACTCAGCCACCTGTCCTTTAACCCGTCGCGGCAAAGCCACTTTGCTTTTATTGGTCCGCACCATATCGAAACGATTTACCTGATAGGCGATCCAACCAGGCTGCCGCCGCTGCACAGCCTGAACGAGCTGACAGAAACCGTCGATCTTGGCCGTATTGCCACCCTGTATGGTGCTTACTATGGTGAAGAGTTTAACCTGTTAAGCCAGTCGCCCCACCTGACCCAGCAACTGGTCAGTATCAGCAGTATTCAGGATAAACTGGCGCTGCTGCGTGCTAACAGGGTAAATGCCATTTTAGAAGATCTGTCGGTATTACATTACTGGCAGCAGCAACAGTACCCGCAGGCAAACCAGTACCAGCCTTTGCTTAAGGTACACCAAAGCCCGGTCTATTTTGGTTTTAGCAAAGCTTCTTTATCAACAGCCCAGCTCAGTGCGCTGGCCGATGCCTGGCAGCAGTTGTTTGAGCAGGGCGAGCTGACGCAGATTTACCAGCAATACCACATTGATATGTCAGCCCTGACACCGGCGCCAAAACTGTAACTTACTGCGCCAGCACAGGTGCCGGCTGTGGCAGTGTAATGCTGAATTCTGCCAGCTGGTAACGACTGACAATGGCAGCCAGGGAGCCGTCATCATATAAGCGCTGCCAGGCAGCTGCCAGTTGCTGCAACTGCTGCTGGCTCAGGGTGTTGCGGTTAAAACCAAAATACACGGCACTGCGGTACACCTCAAATAGCGGCTGGTATGCGGCAGTAGCCAGCTCACTGCGGGCTTTCCAGTAATGGTAGGCGGCAATATCTTCCAGCACACCATGTACCCTGCCGTTTAACAGCAGGGCCTGTTTATCTTCATTACCACGGATAAACACAAAAGGCGTCCGGTTTTTCGCATCCTGCAACATGCTGTCCAGCTCATCACCATAGTAAGCGCCGTTTAACAGCGCAATAATGCCCTGGGTGCCGCGCTGTTTTAACTGGCTGATATGGGTAAGCCCTGGAAATGCCTGGGGCAGCCCCACCAGATAGATAATTTCCTGCTGGTGCGGGCCAATAAAGGCAAAATGCCGGCTGCGCTCCTGGTTGTAGGTCAGGTGGCTGAGCACATCCAGCTCACCTTGTTCAATCAGCTTTAACGAGCGTAACCAGGGGCTGTGAATAAACTCCAGCCGGCAGCCGGTTTCCTGCGCCAGCCGTGTCAGCAAATCCACATTCAGGCCACGCCAGCTGTCACCCTGCTGCATAATGTAAGGTGCAAAACTGGTTTCTATGCCCATGCGCAAGGTACAGCTCCGGGCGGGCAAACTCAGCACCACACCCAGTATGGCGGCAAGCAGCAGCTTCATATCAGCCTTATTTTTCATCAACATTACGCTCAACTATATAGCGGCAAGACCAAGCTGCCGCTGGCAGCTCACAGTCTGCCACATCAGATAACAGGTGCAAATGCCGTTAAGCGATCAATACTGGCCGCATTGCCCAGCCCATGAAACGGCGCGACCTCAGACAAACGGCCCTGTTCACCGTGCAGGGCCAGATAATTCAGCAGTACGGTTTGCACCAGCAGGTTGACATTATTGGCCGCCACCGATGAGCCGGTTTCTACCGACGCATCGGGCCGCATAAAGCCCAGTTGCTGGTGCCGGGCTTGCTCTGCGGCTGTACCGCCGAGCAAGGCTGGCCTGCCGTTCGGGCTGTATACCAGCATAAAAGCCGCCGCAGTGGAGGAGTTATCGCCGGTCCATTCGCCTTTACCACGGCCGGATTCTGAGTCATCAATGCGGCCG
The DNA here is from genome assembly GCA_964511675.1 of uncultured Rheinheimera sp. Classification (GTDB taxonomy): domain Bacteria; phylum Pseudomonadota; class Gammaproteobacteria; order Enterobacterales; family Alteromonadaceae; genus Alishewanella. The sequence continues at coordinate 4,325 of CAZEGA010000109.1, read as the reverse complement.
TTACTGTCTACCGAACCATCGCTGTAGACATAAAGCATCAGCGGCTGGTTCATCCGCGCTGCATATTCCAGGCAGGCACCGATACAGCGCCCGGCCCGCAAATCGCGCAGCTCGCCGGTACCGCGCTCGCCGGTATGGTAATCGTAACCGCCAATGGTAATGGAACCGGCCCCGGCAAAACCATTGACCACCAGCTTCATTACCGAGGCGGTTTTACGAAATTCGGCATCGCTGTTAAACTCTGCCGCGCTGAAAATACCGGCAGCACCGACAATATCCGGATCAGCCGCCGGGTCCAGCGTTGCCGGGTTGCCAAAACGGTCGGCCAGATCCGCACTTTTGACATAACCACAGCGCACCAGATCCTTGATCAGCGCATCACGGCTGATATTGGTGTTAACCTGGTTCAGCTTGCTGGCGCTGATGCGTTGTACCGACTCCATTACCGCCACGGCATCATTCTGGTCCAGCAAGCCGAACAAGTCGCCGACATCGACCAGCCCGGTAACATCGCCGGGGCGGTCAATTTTGGTTGGCCGAAGCTCAGCATTATAAAACTCCATCGGTGCCATAGAGTTAGCGCCAGAGTCAGAATTACGCGAGCCTATCAGCGGCATCAGCGAACCGCTGGCACCGGCTTTGGCTATGGCATACATAGGGTTATGCGGGTTGTTGCCGGTGTCGTTTTCTGAGCGCGACGGCAACACGGCACCATTGGTCATAGCCTGGGTGGCCATACTGGTGCGCTCTAAAATACCGGCCAGCATTTGCGAGTCGCTGTGAAACGCCAGCCCCAGCTGGCTGTTAACAAAGCCGGCGGCCGGATCGGCAGCATTTACGGCCTGCGGCACCAGATCCGCCGGTAAGCCCAGCTTGCTGTAGCCCTGCACCGACAGAAAATCCAGCTGGCCGCCGGCACCCCCTACCAGCACATTGGAACCGGCAATATTGGCCCCGCCGGCCAGATCAAAACAGATAAACGGAATTTTACCGGCACCCTGCACCGTAATACCGCACAGCTGTTTTAACGCTTCCAGATCCGGCGACAGCTGGGCCTGGGCTTGCCTCGGGTTGGCAAACAGGCCAAATACCGAGCCGGTAGTCAGCACTGCAGCGCCATAGTTTAAACCGCAGGCGATAAAATCGCGCCGGCTTACCGGCTTACTGTGGCCAGGATGTAACAGTGGAGCATCAGGGTGCAAAGCTGTTTTACGTGCCATGGTATCTCTCCTACTGCACCAGCAGTTCAGCGCTGGCCAGTACCGCAGTACAGGCCGCTTTGGCTATGGTCCGGCTGCGATCACTGCTGCAACTGCCGGCGCAGCTGCTCAGCCGGGTGATCAGCGCATCCAGTTCGGTTTCCACCTCAGAACGCACAGCAGAAGTGTGTGGTGACAACGGTATTAACCGGTCCAGCAACGGCTGCATAAACAGGGGCCGGTTTGCCGCACTGTAAGCCGTGGCGGGAGCCGCGCTGAAATTAACCAGCGGGAACCAGCTCTGACGTAGTGCCGTATCGTCGATGGCAGCATTACAGTAAGCTATACCCAGCTGGGTAATCGCCATCTGCTGCGCCGAGACAAAGGTTTCTATCGCATCTGACGCCGGTAACTGGCGCTGCACTGTCTGGTATACCGCGGCCACAGCGGCCTGTTGCTGCGGCACTCCGGTCAGGGCACTCATACTGGCATGAATTTCTGCAAAGGTTTTTATGCCAATATCGCTACTTTGCCCTGCCACAGCGATGATCTGCTGCGTGGGCACCGCCGGCGTGGTGCGCACATTCTGCTGTTCGCCAATACGGCCGAATGACAAAAAGAATTCATCTGAGGCCACGCCCTGCTCTGCCGGTATGATGGTGCCCAGTGCCGATAACGGCTGCGTTTGCTCCAGCACCGTACCAGCCGCAAGACTGAACTGCTGCTTCAGCCAGGCCTGGCCTGTTACCGCTTCCTTGCCGTTCAGGCCCAGCGCCATACCGCTGATATGCAGCGTATCCGGCAAGGTACGGCCGGCAAGGTTAATCAGGTAAGGCGTGTTGAACAGGTAGGAATAACTGTCAAACTGCGCCACCTCAAACACGATATAGCTGTCGGGCAGATTAATCAGCTCGCCGATACCAAACAGCAGGTAAAACTTCTGCCCCACCCCCACGGCGTAATTCTGCCGGATCTGCGCAGCATTGAGCGCTTTGTTATGAATAGCCAGCAGCCGTATGCTGCCCTGCCACTGCCGGTTACCATTGGCCTCATTAGCCAAAATCAGCGCATAGCTGTGATCCCAGTGCTGAATGGTATCCGCGCTGCTGTCCCGCACACCGGTGTCTTCACCGTTAACATAGATCCGCCGGCCATTAACCGGGTCCTGCGTCAGCACTACATGCTGCAGGGTTGCCTGCAATACCTGATCCGCATCGGCGGTACTCAGTGCCGGTAAACCGGCAAAGTTGCTGCCGGCAGAGCGCAGTAAGAAATTGTAATTATACTGGCTTTGCCCCAGGGTAAAATTACGCTCGGTGTTACTGCCAGCGTAACTGACAATAGCGGCCGGACCTTCCTGTGTTACATTGGCCGGCACGACCCAGGCTTCAATGCTCATTTCGCCGGTGGCGGAAATCAGCTGCGCCAGCTTGCGGCTGTTTTGTGTACTGGCCTGCGCCCGGCCACTGTTAATCTGGATACCCCAGCCGGTTATCCAGCTGATATCGCCCTGCAGGCTGAGATTAGCTGCCGGTTCAATACCGGAGGTATCATAGGCTATGGCACCGCTGCCGGCTTTAAACTGGTAAAACGCAATCTGGTTGGCTTCAAACCGGCCACCGCTGGACGCCACCACACCGTCATCCAGCCGCAGTGCCTTAGACACCACCAGTGACGGGTCAAGCTCTGACAGTTCAACACTGTCGGCGATCTGGCGGATGGCGCTGAGCATTTCGCCTGCGTTTGCCGCGCAATCTGACCAGCAGTTATGGAACTCGCCCCCCAGCCGGGCGACAAAACGCGACAGCTCGGGGCTGTCCAGGTTTATCAGCTTGCGGCTGGCATCATAGGCCAGCGCCAGCTCAGCAGCAGCAAAAAACGGTGACTGGGTTTGCGGCGCATCCGGCGCATGGCAGTTAACACAATACTGGCGCAGCAGCGGGTAAACCGTGCTGCCAAACAAGGATGCATTATCGGGCAAGGCTTTGCTGGCACCGGGCTCGCGCACAGGAGGCGCCACCAGGGTAACCGTTGCCGCTTCGGTGTCGCTGCTGTTGGCCCAGTTGCGCAGCCACTGCGTTAGGGTATCGGCACAGGCGGTATCGTTACCCAGCCAGCAGTGGTGGCCGCCGGCCACTTTGCTAACCAACAGCGAGCGGGCCGGATCAGCCAGGTTAACCAGCGGCATTACGGCGGCATAAGCCTGGTTAATATCATCGTTACGGACAAAATAGGGTGCGGTATTGCCCTGCACATGGCAGGCACCGCAGCGGCTGCTGTGGGCAATATTGTCCCACAGGTTCAGCTTGAATAGCTGAATATCCTCGGTTTGTGGTGCCGGGCCTGTGTAGTTGTTGTTTTCTTCCTGTACCGGCGGTGGCGGGTTTTGCTCAACGTCAGCACCACCACAGCCGGCCAGCAGCAGGCTGCAGCACAGTATGGGTATGGCATAGTATTTCATCATCAGTCTCCCATACAGTAAGTGGCAGTGTCGGCAAAGACCTGCTTCATACGATAACCACCAGCCTTAAAGCTGGCCGTAATGTTGTGCAGGGCGCTGACATCGCTCAGGCTTTGCGCCTCACGCAGGCAAACGGTACGAAAGGCTTTTTTTACCTGGCACTGGGCAAAGGCTTCGGTATGCGCCAGCTCCTGGCCCAGGCTTCTGGCGCCATTGCCCTGCCCCGGCAGGCCGTTATCCCAGCCCAGCGCCTGGTTTTGCCCCTCGCGCCAGTAGTTTACCCAGCTGTCATCCGGGGTACGGAAACCATAAGGGAAAGTACCGGCATTAATATGGTATTTCGGCTGGACCCGGCTTTGCGTCCGGGTATTCTGCGTGCCGGCCTGCTGGTAAAAAAGCCGGCCATTGGCCCCCTCTGCATCGGTAAACTGATAATCGTAATAGGCAAAGGCCTGGGCTAGCGGGTCCATACCGGCATGACAACCGACACAGCGGTTATGGAAAATGCGGCTGTCACCACCGGGGCTGCGGCTGACATCCTGCCGGATGCGATCTGTCGGCCGGCCGATGTCCTGCAGCGGTTCAAGATCCGTGCACAGCTGGCTCATCAGCGTAAAACGGAACATGGCGCGGTTAGTTCCCAGGTAAAAAAACGCTTTTGCTGC
>CAZEGA010000108.1:0-10061 GCA_964511675.1 uncultured Rheinheimera sp. | reverse complement strand
TGCTTGCGCGGCGGGCTCCGGGTCAGATCCCGCTGCCGTCCTTGTACTCGATGACGTGCAGGCCGCACTCCTTCTTGGCCGTGCCGGCCCACCGGCCGGCACGCATTTTTGAATGCTATACCTTTTTACTGCACAGTTTATGTGAGGTAATAGATTTAACCTTATTCCCGCAACAAGGAGATGTATGAACCGGATTAAACTGATATCAGCCCTGACACTGCTGGCCTTACTGCAAGGCTGTGCCGTTGCGGTTGTGGCAGGCGGCGCTGGCGCCGTCACTGCAGCCAACGACAGACGCACTCTGGGTGCCCAGATCGATGACAAGAATGTGGTGCTAAAAGCACAACGCGCCCTGGCCGATCATCCCGCCACCGCGCAGGGCAGCAATATCAATGTCACCAGCTACAACGGTGTGTTGCTGCTTACCGGCCAGACCCGCAGCGAGCAAATCCGCCAGCAGGCACAGGCCGTGGTCAGTAATATTGATGGTATACGCGATGTACAAAATCAAATCCGGCTTGGCAATAATACAGCCATGACCACCCGCACCCGTGACAGCTGGATTTCTACCAAAGTAAAAACCCAGTTGCTGGCAGATGAACAGGTCAGCGGCCTGAACATTAAAGTGGTAACAGAAAATGCTGAAGTGTTTTTAATGGGTCTGGTCAGCGAGCAGGAAGCGGCCAAAGCCGTTGAGATTACCCGCCATGTAGAAGGCGTAGCCCGCGTGGTGCGCGCATTTGAAATCCGCAATAAATAACCTTTCAAGGGGTCAGATCACTTGAAAGGTTCAAGTGTTCTGACCCCTTGAAAATTTCTCAGCACTCCTGCAGGGCTTTAAGTACTTTGGAGTGAAACTCACGGTGCTTCATCACCAGCATTACCACCACAGACGTCACCATAAACAGTAGCGGATCAATAAACCAGGTTAAGGCTGATAACGAGAAATAGATAGCGCGCAGACCATAGTTAAACGAGTGGCTGGCCTGATCAATCACCTTGGACGCTCTGTTGGCGTAGAGTTGCTGTTCTTCCATCGTCATACCTCGGCCATCTGGCGCCGCACCGATTAACACACCGCAAAAACCATACTGGCGCAAAGACCAGGTAAACTGAAAAAACGCGAACACGAAAATAAACACCAGCAATAGCAGTTTAACCTGCACCGCACTTTCGCTGTAGCTGGCCCAGGGCACCAGGTTCGACAGCATCAGGCTGAGTTTTTCAGCAGAAGCCATCGCCGTCAGCAAACCCGCCAGGATCAGCAGGGTACTGGAGGCAAAGAAGGTGACATTGCGCTCCAGTGTCGAGATCAGACCGACATCGGCCATTTTGTTATCCCGCAGCAACATGTTTTGCATCCAGTTATTGCGTTTGCGCCGCAGTTCAAATGACAGGCAACTGACCGAACGCGCCTGACGCTTGGCAAACAGCGTATAGCCGACCCAAAGCGCCAGAAACCACAGTACAGCAACAACATCTAACATCGCCACCATTATAAGGCTCCCTGTATTACCGATCCGACACGGTTTACGTTGTTATAGCCAGTTTGTGCTGGCGGGCTTTACGGTTATGCCGCCAGGCATCTGCGGTGTAAAGCAGCAGTGCCAGCCAGATCAGGCCAAAGGTGACTAACCGCCCGGCAGCAAAGGGCTCGTGATACAGCCAGACCCCAAACACAAACATGCAGCTTGGGCCAATATACTGAAAAAAGCCCATAGTAGACAATTGCAGGCGGCGGGCCCCGGCAATAAAACACAGCAGCGGCACTGTCGTCACCAGGCCTGCCGCCACCAGATAGCTATTGAGTTGCCAGCTGTTGTGCAACAGGTTAGCGGCACTACTGTCGGCAAACTGCCACCAGTACCACAGCGCCACGGGCAGCAGCAACAGGGACTCAATAAACAGGCCACTGATGGCATCTACCGCCAGTTTTTTTCGCATCAGGCCATAAATGGCAAAAGAGCCGGCCAGGGTCAGCGCGATCCACGGCACCGAGCCAAACGTCAGCACCTGCAGCAACACACCACTACCGGCCAGTGCCAGCGCGGTCCACTGCAGTTTGCGCAGCCGCTCGCCCAGAAACAACATGCCAAGTACCACATTAAGCAACGGGTTGATGTAGTAGCCTAAACTGGCATCGAGCATATGGTTACTGTTTACCGCCCAGATAAACAACCCCCAGTTGCCGCCCAGTAGCAGTGCCGATAACAGCAACCAGCCCAGCATTTTCGGCTGACGCAGAATAGCCAGTACCTTAGCCCCCTGTTTTACGGCCAGCAAGACCAACAGCAGCAGCAAAAAAGACCAGACAATACGGTGCAGCAGGATCTCTGTGGCGGGAATAAAATCAATTTGCTTAAAATACAGCGGGGCCAGCCCCCATAAACTGTAGGCACTGGCGGCAAAGATACCACCCAGCTTTTGTTCACGACTTAACGACATTCAGGCAGGCTCCGGTAAAAGAGCCGCTATTATACGCGTAATACCGCGCCAGGCGCAGGACTACTTAACGGCAAAAACCGGTCAGCCAACTAAATGCGTAATATGCTCTGGGGGTTATGCCTGAACATCAGCGATAGCGTACATTCAGGCGGCTTTGGGATCGTTATTCAGACGAGCCAGACGGTACTCTCTACCCCACCAGATAAGTACCTGTACCCAGCGCAATATGCAGGCCCTGTTCGTTATGCAGTTCCATCCGGCAGACGGCTACCTTGTTACCGGCGCGGATCACGCGGGCAGTGGCAATAAACTGCTGTCCCCGCCCCGGGCGCAGATAATCGGTGCGGATATCAATAGTGCTCATTTTCCCCAGCCGCTCCATCAGCTCGGCCGGTGCCACATCGCAAAGCCGCCCCAGGGCGCTGGATACCGCCATAATGCCACCGGCCACATCCAGTACCGAAGCAATCACCCCGCCGTGCAGAATATTCTGCAGCGGGTTACCTACCAGTTGCCCGGACCAGTCAAAGCACACTTCAACGCCTTCTTCGGCAAAACGGGTCACTTTAAGCCCCAGCAGGCGGTTAAACGGCATCTGATCAAATGCCTTGGTTATCATTGGCAATAACGGATTGTTTTGCATTACTTTCTCACTGGTAAGACCTTTGACGACAGTACAGCAGTGTACCGCAAGACCATACTTTGACAAGAGTGCAGCTGAATTTACTGTTTCAGCCAGCGGCGTTTGCCTTTAGAATGCCCGCTGTGTTTACTGACTGATGCACGCGACGTGATACCCGACCTGCTCTCCCTGTTAAAAACGGCTTTTGGTTACAGCGAATTCCGCGATGGCCAGCACCAGGTGATCGAAGCTGCACTGGCGCAACGCGACAGCTTTGTATTAATGCCGACCGGCGGTGGTAAGTCGCTGTGCTATCAGCTACCGGCCCTTATTCTGCCGCAGGTCACTATAGTGGTCTCGCCGCTGATGTCGCTGATGAAAGATCAGGTCGATGCATTAAAAACCAATGGCATCGCCGCCGAGTTTGTTAACAGCAGCCAAAGCCGGGAAGACATATTGCAGGTGTTTGCCCGCCTGCGCCGTGGTGAATTAAAACTCCTGTATGTGGCTCCGGAGCGCCTGCTGCAACCGCAGTTTATGGCACGGCTCGAAGAGGTCGGCGTCAGCCTGTTCGCCATTGACGAGGCCCACTGTATTTCGCAGTGGGGCCATGATTTTCGCCCCGATTATATGGCGCTGGCACTGCTGAAACAGCGTTTTCCCCAGGTGCCGGTGATGGCATTGACAGCTACGGCCGATGCCGCCACCCGGCACGATATCCGGCAACAGCTGCAGTTACAGCAACCCTATGTGCACCTGGGTAGTTTTGACCGGCCCAATATCCGTTACACCGTACAGGAAAAATTCCGCCCGGTAGAGCAACTGGTCAGCTACCTGCAACAGCAGGACGGTACCAGCGGCATAGTGTATTGCAGCTCCCGGCGCAAAGTAGATGAACTGACCGCCCAGTTGCAACAACGCGGCTTTAACGCTGGTGCCTACCATGCCGGGCTGGACAGCGAGCAGCGTGCCGCCGTGCAGGATGCGTTTAAACGCGATGACTACCAGCTGATTGTTGCCACCGTCGCATTCGGCATGGGGGTCAATAAATCGAATATCCGCTTTGTTGTGCATTTCGAGCTGCCGCGCACCATAGAGGCTTACTACCAGGAAACCGGCCGGGCCGGCCGTGACGGTGTGGCCGCCGAAGCCATGCTGCTGTTTGATCCGGCCGATATTGGCCGGATGAAACGCTGGCTGGATGCCGAAGCCAACCAGCAACGCGCCGAAGTAACCTGGCAGCGTTTTCTGGCCATGGCGGCCTTTGCCGAAGCCCAGACCTGCCGGCGCCAGGTATTGCTGAATTACTTTGGCGAAGCCAGCCAGACCCGTTGCGGTAACTGCGATACTTGCCTTAACCCGCCGCAGCAGTTCAATGGCACCGAGCTGGCGCAAAAGGCGCTGTCCTGTGTATACCGCGTTGGCCAGAGTTTTGGCATGCATCATGTTATTGATGTACTGCGTGGTGGCCAGAGCCAGAAAATTACCGAGCTGGGCCACGACAAACTGTCCACCTGGGGAATAGGTAAAGACTTAAGCCATGATTACTGGCTGAGTATATTACGCCAGTTGATCCACTTCGGTTTGTTGCAGCAGGATATTACCGCCCACTCGGTACTGAAACTGCAGCCGGCAGCACGGCCGGTACTGCGCGCGGAAACCGTATTGTCGCTGGCGATCCCCAGGCTGCAAAGCGTGAAGCGCGAAGCCGAACAACTGAGCAAACAGGCTTATGACCGGCTGCTGTTTGCCCGGCTTAAAGCGCTGCGCAAGCATATTGCCCAGCGCGACGATGTTGCCCCTTTTGTCGTGTTCAGCGATGCCAGCTTAATTGATATGTGCCGCCTGCTACCAACCGACAATATCAGCATGCTGGCCGTATCCGGCGTCGGCCAGACCAAGCTGGCGCGCTACGGCGCCGATTTTCTGGCTGAAATCGGCGACTATCTGGCCGACGATAATCAGCCGCCGGCCGGCAAACTGGCAAAATAGGCCGCAATATTGGCAATATCTGCATCCGTCAGGCCCGCCGCCATCGGTGACATAATGGCATTTTTGCGCTCGCCATCACGGTATGCCCTGATAGACAGCTCCAGGTATTTCACTTTTTGCCCGGCCAGATTAGGGTAATCCGGAATAATCGAGATACCGTTAGCACCATGGCAGGCGGCACATACTGCCGCTTTGGCTTTACCCGCTGCCACATCGGCGGCAAACGCCTGGCCGCTCAGCATAATGCCCACAATACAGCTCAGATATTTCATACTTGCTCCGTTTAGTCATTGTTGTAGTAGTTATAACCTAACTGGCTGAATGCTCAAGCCATATATACGTCCGTAACTTTGATGTTGATCAAGACAGTGCTAATCTCTGTTTTTCTGCTGACACTAAGCCCTGCGTTATGTTACTGTTAGCAAGCCAAATTATTAACATTTTTAGCTTATTCAGGGAGTGCGTTTGTTGAGCCTGCTGCGGTATATTTTGCTGTTGCTATGCCTGTTCAGCACCGGCGCCGGTGCGTTTCATGCCGAAACCAACGCCATACAAAGCCCCCTGCCACAACGCATCCAGCTGCAACAGGTCTATTATCTGGTCACCCCGGCCAGTATGACGATTGGCCAGCTGCTGGACGATCCATCGTTTCATCACAGTTTTCGCCTGCTGACCCCGGCCGAGCGGGTGCTGTTCAGTGAGCATGAAGCGGTATGGCTGTTTGTCCGGTTGCGCAACAGCGGCAAGCGCCCGTTCAGCGCCATACTGGAATATGATTTCCCGCTGGCGGATAAAATCGATATCTATCAGCTGGACAACCGCAGCCAGAATGCCACCTTGCTGACCCGCTCCGGTAACGATTACCCGTTTACTGAACGCGTGTTACCTTACCGCAGTTTTGCTGTACCACTACAATTAAACCCGGCAGGGCAGACCGACATTTTCTTTAAAATACAGGATGCGGCTGTCGTTCCCAGTGAACTGCTGCTGTGGCAAGAGAGCCAGTTTATTGCCAGCAAGCAGCGCCAGGCACTGCTGGATGGCCTGCTGCAAGGGCTGCTGTTATTACTGGCACTGTATAACCTGATGTTGTTTGTCCGCAGCCGGGCGGTACATTATCTGTACTACGGTGGCTTTTTCCTCAGTTTTGCCCTGGTGGTGGCCGTACTGAACGGCATGGCATTTATGCTGTTATGGCCGTCTTACCCGGAAATCAACCAGGCTATTTTATATATTGCCGCCGGCAGTACCCTGCTGTGCCTGAACCTGTTTGTCCGGCATGTAGTGCGCGAATTACAGGGGCTCTGGTGGCAACGCAGCAGCCTGCTGAGCAATATTATCGCCCTGCTGTTACTGTTCAGCCCGCTGTATGCCAGTGGCCAGTTACGCCTGCTGCTGTTGTTTCTGGCTATTGGCTGGGTACTGGGCAGCAACCTGTTGCTGGCGCTGATATTAACACTGCAGGGCCGGCACCAGGCCCGTACCCTGATCTGGGCCTGTGTATTTACCCTTATCGGTGCCTTATTGCTGACGCTGAACCAGGCTGGTTATCTGCATACGGGTATTAACTGGCCCTATATGCTGTTTGCCCTGGTGCTGATCAGCCTGGCGTTAAGCAGCTTTAATCTGCAGCGTTTCAGCGTTCAACAACATCCTGCCTTACCCGGCAGTACAGAGCTGCAGCACTACCATGACGTGTTTCACAACGCGGTAGAAGGGATGTTTACCACCACACTGGACGGCACTCTGCTCAAGGCTAACCGGGCCCTGCTGCAAATCCTGGGGTATGCCTCAGAAGAGGAACTGAAACAGGCCATTACCGGCACCGGTATGGCCAGGTTCTATGCCGATCCGGCAGACCGGCAATTTATGCTGCAACAACTGGAACAGGGCGGCCAGAAGAGCTTTGAGATGCGCGGGCTGCGTAGCGACAACAGCCCATTCTGGGCCCTGATGTCAGCGCGGTTATCGCCGCAGGCACAAACCCGCCAGGCCTTTATTCATGGTTCTGTGATTGATATTACCGAGCAGAAGCTGGCCCATGAGCAGCTGGCCTATCTGGCCAGCCATGACGCCCTGACCGCCTTGTATAACCGTTATTACTTTGAACAACAGTTGCAGCAGCTAAGCCAGCAACGCACCGCCCACGGTTGCATTATCTTTATTGATGTCGACCAGTTCAGGCTGATCAATATCAGTTGCAGCCATCAGGCCGGCGATACGCTGCTGAAACAACTGAGCGAACACCTCAAACGCACTGCCCAGCATACCGGCCCGCTGGCCCGGCTTGACGGCGATGAATTTGCCATACTGTTAACCGACAGCAACATAAACGAAGCTTTTTCATTGGCTTACCGCCTGCTGGATGCCGCACGGGAATGCCGTTTTATCTGGCAGGACAGTATTTATCCGGTCAGTATCAGTATTGGTATTGCCCAGATCAGCCAGGACGACACCCCTGACACTATGCTGAAAAAAGCGGAGGCGGCCTGTCGTGTTGCCAAGGATAAAGGCCGCAACCGTATTCAGTTGTTTGATACCACAGATAAAGACACCCAGCGGCTGCAAAATGATGCCCTGTGGGTGACGCAATTACGCCAGGCTATTGAAAACGACCGGTTTGTACTGTACCAGCAACCGATACTGGCCCTGGCAGCAGAGGCGCCGCAGCAAAGTTACGAAATCCTGCTGCGCCTGCGCGCCGAAGACGGCAACCTGATCGCCCCGGCCAGTTTTTTAAGCTCGGCCGAAAGCTATGGCCTGATGCCGCAGATTGACCGCTGGGTAATAAAACATTATTTCCGCTGGTTGCAGCGCCACCCGGAGCACCTGCAGCAGTTGGGCTTGTGCAGCATTAATCTGTCGGCCTGTTCGTTACAGGATGCCAGCTTCAGGCAGGATGTGCAGCAGCTGTTCGACCGTTACCAGATCCCGCTGCAGTGTATCTGCTTTGAAATCACCGAAAGCGTGGCGATTGTCAATCTGCAGAGTACGCTGGCCTTTATCAGCCACTTCCGTGACCAGGGCTGCAAAATTGCCCTGGATGATTTTGGCAGTGGTTTTTCGTCATACAGCTACCTGAAGCATTTTCCGGCCGATTTTGTCAAAATTGACGGTCATTTTGTGCGGGATCTGCTCGATGATCAGTACGACAGGGCCATAGTAAAATCCATTCATGATGTCGCCCGCGCCATGGGCATGCAGACGGTGGCCGAATATGTCGAAAATGCTGACATCCTGCAGGCCCTTAAACTGCTGGGTATTGATTATGTGCAAGGCTATGCGATTGGCAAGCCGCAACCGCTGAATACGCTGCTCAGCCGGTAAAATAAATATGCCCGCCCTATTGCTGGCGTATTGCACAACTCAGTACAATACGCCGGCGACATTTCGTCGTTCCTTAACAGGCAAACCCAGTTACAGAATTTCGTTCGGAGTCTTTATGCAACGGCTGCGTGAATTATCGCGTCGTGTTGAGGCTGTGTATGGCGAAATAGCGGAAACTTTCTCAGCATATCAGCAACAGCGTGGCCTTGGCTGCCGCTCTGGTTGCGGTGAATGCTGTTTGCAACCGACGATAGAAGCGACGGTGCTGGAAATGCTTCCGCTGGCATTACACTTGTTCGATCAAGGTAAGGCAGAACAAACACTGACACAACTCGAAGAGTTAACAGAGCCTCAGGGCTGCTTTTTTTATCAGCAATTATCGTTTGACGGTAAACAAGGCCAGTGCAGTGTTTACCAGCAAAGACCCACTATTTGCCGCTTGTTCGGCGCGGCAGGCTATCGCAATAAACAGGGCCAGACAGCCTTGTCGCTGTGTAAAGTAATTAAAGCGGATAAGCCGGCAGCCTACCAGGACAGCGTAATCGCCATGCAGTCTGATCCGCCGCCAATGATGATTATGGCCAAAGAGCAGGTGAACGAACTGGATTACGACCTGGGGAAACAACATTTACCCATTAACACCGCGCTGCGCCAGGCACTGGAAAAAGTGCTGTTTAAAGCCTGGTCCAGCGGTTTTAGTGACGATCAGCAAATAGCGTAAAACAGCTGCAAAGGGCACTGCTCCCCATTACTCCCAGCCGGCCAGCACCACTTTACCTATGGCGGTGCCGCTTTCCAGCAACTGATGCGCCTGGCGCAGGTTAGCGGCATTAATGCTGCCGAGGGTTTGCTTCAGGGTGGTTTTAATCTGGCCCTGCTGTATCAGCCGGCTCAGATCGTTCAGCAGCTGATGCTGGGCGTTCATATCCGGCGTAGTAAACATGGCGCGGGTGAACATAAACTCCCAGTGCAGTGAAATACTCTTTTGTTTCAGTGGCATAATATCAATGCCAGCGGCAGGATCGTCTATCAGCGCCAGCTTGCCCTGTGGTGCCAGCATCTGCACCAGTTCGGCATAGTGCTGGTCGGTGTGGGTTAAACTGGCTACATGGCTGACACAGCTTAAATCCAGTGCCTGCAGCTGTGGTAGCAAGGGCTGGCTGTGGTCCAGCACATAATGCGCGCCCAGCCCGGTGACCCACTGTCTGGTTTGTGGCCGCGAGGCCGTGGCAATAATGGTGGCGGTGGTCAGTTGCCGGGCCAGTTGCACCAGCACCGAGCCCACGCCACCGGCTGCACCGGTAACCAGTAACACGGGGCGCGGGTGTTTTAAGCTGGGCTGCTGGATTTCCAGCCGGTCAAACAACAGCTCCCAGGCGGTAATAGCGGTAAGCGGTAAGGCCGCCGCTTCGGCAAAACTGAGATTATCCGGCATCGCCCCCACGATACGTTCATCGACCAGTTGCAGCTCGCTGTTGCTGCCCGGCCGGGTCAGCGAACCGGCATAAAATACTTTGTCGCCCGGCTGAAATAAGCTGACCTCTGCGCCAACGGCAACAACCACACCGGCGGCATCCCAGCCCAGTACTTTATATTGCCCCGGCTCTGGCTGTACCTTTTTACGCACTTTGGTATCGACAGGGTTAACCGATACCGCCTCTACCCGCACCAGAAT
>CAZEGA010000107.1:4362-10150 GCA_964511675.1 uncultured Rheinheimera sp. | reverse complement strand
GAATTATTGGTGGAATGAACATGCTGTTTGGCCGGATTCGGCGCATGAAGCCATGATCCATGGCATTTTAACGATTAGTAATTTGCCTCTGCCTGAACGCAGGGCATGGAAAGCATTTTTTGAGCACTATGTATTTCAGGAAACCGAGCATCCACTGCAGCATCTGCCGGAAGAGGCCAGAGGGGTGTTGGCAGCAATGACGCCTGAGCTGTATCGAATCATAAAAACCTATATGTTTGTCAGGATGGGCATTAAAAACTAAAGGTGCAAAACATAAAGCCGGCATTTATTTCAACCGTACGCGACACTGCACCGGCTTGTTAACGATTAAGTATTAGCCATCAGGTGGTTTAATGCAGGGTGATTATCATGCTTCTCCCAGGCGCAGTACTGCAGCGTGCTGCGCCAGTTCTTGGATAATCCCCCTTTTTTATTTTAACTGCTGTAAATCAGGTGTCTCGGAACGCTTTAATTTGGTTAAATTCTGTACTACTTGGTTACTTTGTAACAGATAAATATGTGATAACCCGATGGCTGCCTATAATGATATAGCATATAAGGCGGTTTTCGCTTGGGTTAACATTTACTTTTTTCGGATCATGGCACAAAGTAACATAATGCATGAGGTTTAAATGCTTACCCCACGCATACCTGATTTATTCAGGGACAGGTTGAACAGGCTGTTTTATAACAATGCTAAAGACAGCTACGGAAGATAAAACAATTAACAGAGAGTGCATCATGCGAGGATCTCAATTTTGCTGCAACAAGCCCAACAAACTTAGCCTGGCAATTAGTATCGCTTTGCTTGGCGTTACACCATTTTTTGCTTCGGCAGAAAATGACAGCGATGTCATTGTCGAAAACAAAGCCGAGTCGGTAGAGGTTATTGAGGTAAAAGGTATCCGTGGCAGCCTTAACAGCGCGCAGAACCTGAAACGTTTTGCTGATACCGTAAAAGATCTGATCACGGCCACCGATATCGGCGCACTGCCGGACAAGTCCGTTACCGAAGCCTTGCAACGTGTGCCTGGTGTTACCATTGATCGCTTTGCCTCGTCTGACGACCCCAAGCACTATGCCGATGAAGGTACCGGTGTCCTGGTGCGTGGCCTGGATCGCGTACGTTCAGAAATAAATGGCCGTAGTGCCTTTAGTGCCAACCCGTGGGGCGGCCTGAGCTATGAAGATTTTCCGGCAGAATTGCTGGGCGCAGTAGAAGTGGTTAAAAACCAGACGGCAGATCTGATCTCTGGTGGTATTGCCGGTACCGTTAATCTGATCACCCGCAAACCCTTTGATGCCGATAAGCGCTTGTTCTCTTTTAACGCCAAAGCCAACTATGGCGATTTCCGCCAGGAAACCACGCCTTCTTTCTCTGCGCTGTTTGCTGATAATTTGGAAAGCAAAGCCGGTAAATTTGGTTTTTTGATCGCGGGCTCTCAATCAGAATATAAATCACGCGGTGATGGCATTGGTTTGGGCAATTTCCATTCCCGCGGTATTGATAATACGCCACCGGCAAGTTACTGGCCCTGGGCCGAACTGGTCCAGTCTCCCGGTAAAGTGGCTGGCATGTGGGATAGTAAATGTATTGGTGGTGAGGGTGACTGGCCGCCATATACCTGGTTTCCTGATGAATGTAGCGGCCCTACCGCAAAACTGATTACCGAAGCAGAAGCACATATTCCGCTGTATGACGGTTCGCCACTGACCGGCCAGCAGGAAGGGGTTACCTGGTACACTCCGGCGGCTATCCACATGAGCAGCGCTGAAAATGATCGTAAACGCAGAGGTTTTACCGCGTCTTTGCAGTGGGCCAGTGTTGATGACACTATTATTGCAACGTTAGAGCATATTAATTCGAAAGCCTCTTTAGAGTGGAATGAGCGTCAAATCGGTCAGGCCGCACAAGGCTTTGTGGTAGATTTGCGCTCTTCGCATGATTGGGTGGATGGCGGCAGCGCTTATCCGCGCACCTTTGATGGAAACGGCTTTTTAACATCAGGCATTGCGCTGGGTACACATGCGGGCGTGCCGCTGATGTACCGTACCCGTTGGAACTACAACGAAAATACGGTTGAAGATACCTCCTTCAATCTGGTGTTCAAACCCACTGATCGTTTAAGACTGGTGTTGGATTATCAGCATATTGATTCTGAACAAATCGTGCATAACTACAGTATGGCCGGCCAGACCCGTGGTGGTCATGTTGCCACTGTATCGCCTTACTTCGTTGATTTGCGCGGTTCCCACCCAACCATTGAGTACCTGAGCAACAACATCCAGACGCCAGGCTGGGCGCCTGATGCGAACGGGGAGGCGATCATGAATGAACCGAACCTGTTTTTGGCTTCGGGCATGGAGCAGGAAGAGCACAACACCGCCAAATCTGACAGCTTTAAATTTGATGTTACCTATGAGCTGGATGGCTCCTGGACAGCTGTTAAAGCGGGTATTTACCATTCAGATAAAGACCTGACGGTTCGCAACACCAACTATGAAGGCTGGTCTGCCATTGGTACTCCCTGGAATGCGGATGACCGCATAGCAGCTGCGGCGGTAAACCGGCCAGAGCTGTTTGAGCGGGTTGACTTCTCAAACTATTACCACGGTAACGTGCTTCTCGGTAATGTGAATAACTTCCTGTTCCCGCGAATGGATCTGGTGAAAAACTATGCTGACGCCTTGCGCCAGGGCTGTAAAGATGGCTGGCACAATGCCACCAGCAGTGCGGCCAATAATGGTGTCTGTACCGGTGTCTATGTGCCTTATACCGACAAACCTGGCCGGGTTGAAGGGCCGTTTGCCGCGCACAACATCAGCTCGGTAAATGAAAAGCGTACCGAGTTGTATCTGCGTGGTGATTTTGAGCTGGCAAATCTGGATATACCGGTAAAAGGTAATATTGGGTTGCGTTATGTCAGTTACGATCTGAAATCGACCGGTGCCCTGGTACAGCCTTTGGCGGATGTTCGCGGTGCTACAGGCTCTTCGCGTAACGAAGTGATGCAGCGTGACCATAAAGCGCTGTATGATTTAGCCAATGGTGAATCGCTATTAACCACAGTAAAAGGTACTGATTACAGCACGGTATTGCCAAGCCTGAACCTGAACTTTGGTGTAACCGAGGATGTGGTGGTGCGCTTTGCGGCTTCCAAAGGCTTGTATTACCCAAGCCTGACAGATACGCGTAATCTCACCCTGATGAGCCTGGATTTTACGCCCCGCCTGCAAGATCCATCCTTACCGCAGAGTGACGATACTAACCCGATTATTGCGCTGGATAATATGAACCTGACGGCGCTGGCAAGTAACCCTTACCTGAAACCGGAAACATCCATTAACGCAGACTTAACTACCGAATGGTATTTCGCATCTGCCGGCTATGTCACTGTGGGCTTGTTTCACAAAAAGCTGGATAACATTATCCGCAACAGACAGTTTGATCTGGATATTGCCTATAACGGGGTGAATTACGACGTATCGGCTTATGGCCCGGCAAACACCGGCTCCGGCACTATCCGTGGCGTTGAATTTTCTTACTCGCAATTCTATGACATGCTGCCAGGGGCATGGCGCGGTTTAGGCCTGCAATTTAACTTTACCTATATCGACCAAAGCGGCCTGGAAGACCCTAATGACATTTCAAAGGGGACTTTGGGCTTTAAAGAGGATGGTAGCCGTGTTACAGATAACCGTCATACCTTCCGGGTCTTCAGTGGTTTGCCGTTACAGGGTTATTCAGACAAAAACCTGAATATTGTCGGTATGTATGAATACGAAGATATTTCATTTCGCCTGGCCTATACCTGGCGTTCTGAGTATCTGCTGACCTTACGTGAATCGGAAGAATACGTGCCGGCTTTTGCCAAAGCGTCAGGCATGATGGACGCCAGCCTGTACTACACCATTAACGATAACTGGAAAATCGGTTTTGAAGCCAGCAACCTGCTGAAAACTGAAACCAAAACCCAGTATCAAATGGATCAGGAAGGAACCAGAACAGATGCGCTGAGCTTCACCACTGACCGGCGTTATGCGCTGAGCGTGCGGGCAGTGTTCTGATCGTTCACGTCGGCAATAAAAACCGCGTAGTAGCCATACTGCGCGGTTTACCACTAACTATTAAGTGTTATAAACGGGTGATTATTGCTGCTTCTCCCGGCATCGGTACTTTAGCGTACTAAGGCAATAATCACCCGTCCCTTCGTCACATTAGTACACGGTTTTATTACTGGCAGCGGTTGTTTCTCTGTTACAGTTATCAGCACAGTAGAACATCAGTGTTCAGCTTGTCTTACACAGGGAGATATCCATGCGTGAACTGTATATTGCCAATAAAAACTACTCGTCCTGGTCACTACGGTCCTGGTTGCTGATGAAGCAACTGGATATTGCCTTTATCGAGCAACTGGTGCCCTTCAGCCAGCAGGGTAACTTTGACCACTTCCGTACTTTCTCCCCCAGCGGCAAGGTGCCTTGCCTGGTACAAAAAGACATAGTGGTCTGGGATTCATTGGCCATTGCCGAATTTTTATATGAAAGCCACAGCGCTGTCTGGCCCAAAGATGCGAAGGCCCGTGCCTTTGCCCGCTGCGCGGCAGCAGAAATGCACTCAGGTTTTAGTGCTTTGCGCAATACTTGCGGTATGAGCTGCGGCCATCGTGTGAAGCTGCATCAGGTGTCAGCGGCATTGCAGAGCGAGCTGAACCGGCTTGGCGAATTATTTGAGCAGGGTATAGCACAGTTTGGCGGGCCTTTTCTGGCTGGCAAACATTTTAGTGCGGCAGATGCGTTTTTCGCCCCGGTGGCCTTTCGCGTGCAAAGCTATGGCTTAGTGCTTAGTAATACGGCCATGGCCTATATACAAACCCTGCTGGCACTGCCACAGATGCAGGACTGGTATCAGCAGGCGCTTAACGAGCCCTGGCAGGATAAAGCGCACGATGAAGAAATTGCCAGCATGGGGCAGATCACGGCAGATTACCGGCAAAGTATTTAGTACCGAAACCGGTTTAATAACAGCATTAACTCACTTTGCGAGTTAACCCGGCATTTTTTAAAAACCGCCTGCAAATGCCGGCGCAGGGTGTTGTAGCTAATGGCCATCTGCTCGGTCAGTTCGGTTAACTTACTGCCATTGTATAAGGCTTGCACCAGTTCCTGCTCCCTGCGGGTTAATGCAAATTCCGCCCGGAAACCATCCCAGCCTGGCTGAGCCTGGCCGTTAATCGTTAATAAACAGACCGGCTCATGCAGATCAAGGTGAGTTAACGACACTACCGCCAGGCAAAGTGTTTCCTCTGTGCTGTTGATAACCAGATACTGCTGCTCATCAGACGGAGTATTGCTGTTAATACTGTCATCTATTAACTGTTGCAGCCGTTTCTGCATAATATTTGGCTGTAACACCAGATTTTGTTGAACCTGTTGCAGGCAACTGTGGCTTTGTAATAACTGTTCGGCCTGCTGGTTGACTATTTTAATCCGGGCCTGCCGGTTAACAACCAATAATGCTTTGTCTGTCTGGTTTAGCACGGCGCTTAACATATTATGCTGGTGATAGTGTTTTCTCATTGAGATAAACAGGCGGGCAGCCTGTTGCAGGTGGGGTGCAAGCAGCCGGACAAACTCCCGCTCTTTTTCAGTGTAAGGTTGCTGGCGGCTTAGTACAACAGTACCCTCGTAGCTGTCATCTTGTATTAGGACAATACTTAGCGCATACTTAAAATGTTTGGATGTTTGGATGTTTGGATGTTTGGATGTTTGGATGTTTGGATGTTTG
>CAZEGA010000107.1:0-4262 GCA_964511675.1 uncultured Rheinheimera sp. | reverse complement strand
TTGGATGTTTGGATGTTTGGATGTTTGGATGTTTGGATGTTTGGATGTTTGGATGTTTGGATGGCTATAAGTATCTTTGTACTGATGCTCAGTTTCCACTATACCTGCAAATTGCTGCTCCGGTGGGGCAGGATCTATTACAAAATCCAGCAATACGGGCGTATCGGTATGCAACTCTTTTAACGTAATAAAAGCACTGGCAGAGCCGGATAGTGCCATTGCCTGCTTCAGGCAGGGCTGCCAGTTGCTATCGGCAATACTTTGATAAATACAACTAATCAGCTCAGACAGGTGTTGTTGGGAACTTACTGTATATTTATTATTTTGCATAGTGGCATCCGCTGCTACTAACCTAATGTATTAATAATAATGGTAAAGTTCTGAAGATAGTTCAAATGTACCAGTCAGAGCGTTTGCCAGATTATATATAGATACTATCTATGGTGCTGAAATATAACAACTATATTTTTGGCATAATTTTTGTGTGTTGCCCTGGAGAGTTATAGTTATCGGGGTAAACGATGAAATTGCAATATTGTTATCCATTGACTGCTGCGCTGACAGCATCACTTTTTTTACTGTCTGGTTGTGGTGGCGGTGATTCTGACAATTCCAGTGGTGGAAACGGTGGTGGTGGCAGCCAAAATTATACCGTAACGGCCACGGCGGGATCTGGTGGTTCCATTACTCCGGCTACCCGCACTGTACAGCAGGGCCAGACCACAACGTTTACCGTAACACCGGATACTGGCTATAGCATTAGCACCGTCAGCGGCTGTAATGGCAGTTTAAGCGGTAATATTTATACTACCGGAGCTATTACCAGTGCCTGTAGTGTAGTGGCCAGTTTTAGTCTAAACAGCTACACCATTGCAGCTGCGGCAGGTGAAGGCGGTAGCATTACCTCGAGCAGCCAGAGTGTGCAGCATGGCCAGACGGCCACCTTTACTATTACACCAAATGCCGGTTACAGCATTACGGATGTAACTGGCTGCAACGGCAGTCTAAGCGGTAATATTTATACTACCGGAGCCATTACCAATGCCTGCACGGTAACGGTCAGTTTTAGTATAAACAGTTATACCGTAACAGCTACTGCCGGTGACGGCGGTAGCATTACCCCAGCCAGTCAGACAGTGAATCATGGTGCCACTACCAGTTTTACTATTACGCCAAACGCTGGCTACAGCATTGAGAATGTTACCGGTTGTGGTGGTAGCTTAAGCGATGATACCTATACCACGGGTGTCATCACTGAGGCTTGTGAAGTCAATGGCTATTTTCAGCTGTCCGATCCGGATGGTAGCGCATTTCGCAGGGTTTATTTTTCGAGAATGGACTTGGATAACAATGGAATTTTTGAAGTTACCCAAGAATATCAG
Organism: uncultured Rheinheimera sp.; assembly: GCA_964511675.1. Lineage (GTDB taxonomy): Bacteria > Pseudomonadota > Gammaproteobacteria > Enterobacterales > Alteromonadaceae > Alishewanella. Next base: position 2,880 of record CAZEGA010000107.1, on the reverse strand, counting down.
TATGATACTGACGGCAATCTTATCCATTTAAGTTATCAATACGAAGATGATGGCGTCGAAGATAAATTATCTTCAGGCCATGAAAATTTAACCTCTATTCAAGAATTTACCTATTATCCTGATGGCAAGCTAAAAACCCTTACTGTTTCGACTTCAACGGCAAGCTCTGATTCTTTTAACCATCTGGAATATTTTTATGAAGATGAAATGCTAATCAGAACTGTAGGCAGCGCCAGTACTGATGGTATTCTCTCTGGCGATTCTGAAACTCTCTTCGATTATCAGGAAGGAAGAATCAGCAAAATAACGTCTAAACATGTAACAGTAATAACTACAGTGCAGGATATTGAATATGATGATAAATCAAGGCCCGTTCAAAACATTATATCAGCACCTGATTCAGACTTAGTAGGTATTCAAAAATTCGTCTGGAATGATGATGATACGTTGTCTTATAAAGAACATGCGTACGATGGGGTGGTTTTTATACGCATGGAGTATACGTACGAAAATGGCTTGGTCACCGAAGTAAGAAATATAACGCCAGATCATACTCAGGTTATTCGATATGATTACTCGAACAGTGCATTACTTACCTCAACCATTGAATTAAATGATAGCGGCACTGTTGATGTGATATCAGAGGCTTATTTGGAAAATGGTCCTTGCCGTCCCTTTTATCATCAGGAAGACCCCTTTAATTGGGTTTCACCATATAACGGCAGACTTGTTGGTAGCAATCAATTTAGTGGTACCACTATAAGCTGTCTGCCTGGTTTATAAATTGCATAGTAAAACAGCTTTGTCCGGGCCATTAGTTTAAAAACCAAGCAGCCATAACCATGCCGATATACAAGGCTGGTAATGGCTGTCTTCGGTTAAAAGGAATATTAAAAATATCCTGGGTCTGAGGTACCCTGTTATATCAAATGGCTTTAAGTGGCAGAAACAAACGCTGACTGCCTGAGCTGAGCAGTGAGAAGCCGAATTGTTCATAGAAGTAGAAGTGCTGTGCTTGCTGATCAATGGCATCGACTACCATAGCGTAAATAGCGATTTCAGCATTAACGGCCAACGTTCGTTTGATGGCATCGACCAGTAACATTTTTCCCACTCCGTGGCGCTGAGCCGCCTGGTTTACCGCTAACCTGCCAAGCAAGGCTGCCGGAACCGGATGTCGGGGTAGCTTACGAGCGAGGGCTTGAGGTAGCTGACATAGTTCAATCGACAAGCTGGATAGCGTGTAATAACCCACAATACTATTCGGTTGCCCTGCCGTAGTTGCGGCAAATGCCCGACTGATACGACGCTTCACATCCTGCTGGGCCTGTTTTTGAATATAGTTATCCAACGAGGGCACACCACAATGAAATCCGGCTCTGTCGTGCTCACCATGCAATGGTTGTATAACCAAATTTGAATAATCGGTCATTGGCTGGTGACACGTTGCTCATGTTCTTCGAAAGCCGCTGCCAGTTTTTTGTTGAAGTGGACTGGCTTGGCCAATGCATCGAAAAAGGCTTCGGAGTCACGGTTATTTAAGCTCATTACTTCGTGCTGATGAATGGTTTTTTCGGCATGGGCTAACGCACTGGTCAGGATAAAATTGCTGACGGTCTTGCCTTCAAAACTTGCGGCACGCTCTAACGCTTTCTTGGCACTATGCTTTAACCGCAGATTAATACGGTCTTGTTTGGTGTCTGTGGCTACATTCATAGTAAGCCTCCTCAATCTGAATAGATGATGTAACTGTACGTCAAAATGGTGCCTTCTTCAATCTTGGATATATCGGGAATAACAGGGACACACCCTGGCTATAACTGCGACAACAGGCTGGCTCGCAGGTCGGGCAGGGTTATCATCAGCATCATTGGCTCTACCGATGACGGCTCGAACCTTGTCTGCTGGTAAAAGGCTCTGGCTTGGGCCGACAACGCCTGCATCCCGGATCAGGGCACGGCCAAAGCTTTACTTTGCAAGGATTGGTCTACCTAACCAAGAAGCCGGAGCCGCCGAAAATTCAGTCAGCCGAAAAGCTTGCTATGTGAGCCAAGCCGGGCCAGTCGCAGAGTATCGGGATCAGGCTTGCGGTAGATCAGCAACAAATCTGGTTTAACGTGACATTCGCGATAACCCGCCCAATCTCCAGAAAGGTCGTGATCACGGTAGCGCACATCCAGAGGCTGATCTGTTACAAGTACAATCAGCACTGGTCTAAGCACGTCATCAAGCGTGGCTCTGTGTTGGCCTTTGGCTTCCCGCTTGTAGTCTCGCTTAAAAGCGGATGAACGATCAATTGTCCGCATGTAAATCCGCCATCAGATCATCCACGCTGGCGAACTTTTTGCCCTTACCCGCCTCCAGCTCAGCAATAGCCTTCTTCGTGGTGGCATTGGGCACCTTTACATCGAAGGGCAAACGATGCTCATCGGCGATCCGCAACATCAGTAAGCGGATGGCGTCTGAAATTGACAGACCCATTGCTTCGAGCGCACTGGCGGCGCGCTCTTTGGTTATGCTGTCAATCCTGGCACGAACGTAAGTGTCGGCGGTACTCATAGTGTATTCTCCTTGATGGCGTGTGTGGCCATATTATAGATGCGAAAACAGCTCAATTTTTCTGTATAGCGCTATTGTAGTCTCAGTGTGACTACATTTCAATGACGCATACAGTGTCGTAAAACATTTGTTTTACGACACACTCGTAACAGCATATCAATGATCGATCTGGATACACTATTAGAAGGGCTAGAATTAGGGTGACGGAATTTTCTGGGGTTCCGGCTTACAACCCAATTACACTCCGCGTTGGTGATCTTCAGCTGTGGCTTGTTGTCTTTACCATTGACAGGCGGTTCATCCTGCAATCTTATTCCGCAT
>CAZEGA010000106.1:0-10163 GCA_964511675.1 uncultured Rheinheimera sp. | reverse complement strand
GACCCAGAAAACACCACGCAAGGCGATTGATACCGCGTTGCGCCGGTTAAAGGAGTTTGAATGAAAAGCCATGCTGAGCTGAAAAAAGAGCTACTGCAAAATCCTGCTGTGCAGCAGGAGTACGATGCTTTAGCAGATGAGTTTGAACTGATCAGCACCTTAATTGCAGCCAGAACCCGAAGCGGCCTGACCCAAAAGCAGCTTGCTGAAAAAATGGGCACCACCCAATCTGTTATTGCCCGGCTGGAATCAGGCAAAACCGCACCCAGCGTAACCACGTTAAAGCGTTATGCAGCAGCCACCGATAGTCATCTTGAAGTGGCGCTAACTCCAGTCCATGCATAAGGGATGTATAGTGATGGAAGCGGACGGAAACGAAGACGATGTAACTATAAAGCTGTTTGATATACTGGTAAGACAAGAAGAAGCCCTTAAAGACTCGCGTAATCCCAATTATTCCGAGCGTGAGAAAAATAGCCGCTTTGCTGAATCTGAAAAGTTAAAAGCCCAGTTTGAACGGCTGGCAAAAGAAGCCGAAGGGATACCAGCAAAACGCAATGCCAGCAAAGGTGCAGCCTATGCCTTGGCCTATCAGTACCTGACCGAATACCCCGATGGCTCAATAACTGTTATCAAAGGTGATATACCATCACTTCTTAGTTATGCTAGGAAATCCATTCCTGAAATACAAACTCAACATGGCAAGCTTGAAACAGATGGTGTGACTAGCGCGCTAAGTAAGCTGGATGTGCCAGGCGCCTGAAAAAGCCGCTCCCTTGATGCGATACTCCACAGCCTGGATAGTGCCAGGCTGGCCAGGCACCGTTTTGTTAATCTGCGCTGAATAACATCTGGTAACAATGGTTAAAAAATGAAAAAAATTCTCAGATGAAAATCAGTATCTTAGTCTGCTTTTCAGGAAAACTGTGTCATTTTGTCCATACTGGCGTTTGACGTATGCGCTATTGATGCTCATAGTAGTTCCTGCCTGCGATTTAGCGATGGATTTTGCTGACAATTGCCCCCACGGAATGGCTCTCCTGGCTTTAAATAATACTAACAAATAGCGTAAAACTGCTGCTGTTTAACAAAAGCGGTATTTTCGGGGCGCATATGAGCATGCATTTGGCAGTCAACAAGACTGATATATCACCATTACACAACCGGACCAGTACCGGTAGTCCGGCTATTGACCAGGCAGTTCTTGCTTTTCCGGACTATTTTCACGCTTTTATCGCTAATACCCATGCCGAGCGGCAGACTACGTTTCGCCTGAGACATAAAGTTTACTGCGAAGAACTGAGTTTCGAGCCGCTGCGTGACAATGGTATGGAGCAGGACATCTTTGATGGCCGGGCAGTACATAGTGGTATCAGTCACAGCATAACCGGCCAGTTGGTGGGTACAGTCCGCCTGATTACGTCTGACAATGAACAGCAGTTGCTGCCAATAGAACAGTTCTTTGCTGATACCATTACTGACACACAGCTGATGCCCTCCGGCTTTAAACGTGAGCATATCTGCGAAATATCACGCCTTGCAGTCCCCAGCGGCGTGCGCTGTAACATTAACAAGACTGGCCGGCCATTCTCCGGACATGATGAACAATGCTGTAAACTGGTTGCAGTGGCGCTGTATCTGTTAATACCCATTCTGTGCCAGCAGCATAACCGTTATCATTGTTATGTGATGATTGAACCACGTCTTGCCAGGAGCCTGCGCCGGATTGGCATTCATTTTATTCAGATAGGTGACATGATAGATTACAACGGGCTGCGGGCAGCACATTACATTGATATCCGCACGCTGGCTATAACGCTGAAACCGCAGTACCAACAACTGAAAGCCTGGCTGGCGCAGCAACTGGATAGTGGCCTTACTGCTGCAGACTGTTGTCAACGTACTGCCTGAAGATGTTGTAACTACGCCAGTATCTTTAACTATGGATTCCGTTACTCAACTCGCCCTGGGTGCTGCTGTCGCAGTAGCCACCCTGGGCCGCACAAACAGCAGTAAGCTAAAAGCCGCCATTGCAGGTGCAGTAATAGGCACGCTGCCGGATTTAGACGTATTAATTGATTATGGTGATGTCATCAGTAATATGGTACTGCACCGGGCGCAAAGCCATGCGCTGTTTTACCAGACACTGCTCTCACCTTTGCTGGCATATATTGCCGCAATGGCCTGCAAACAACGCCGGTATTATCTGCGCTGGCTGCTGGCCACCTGGCTGGTCCTGATAACCCATACCGCTATTGATGCGATGACAGTGTATGGCACTCAGCTGGGTTTACCGTTTAGCAACTATCCTTTTGCCGTTGGCAGTATTTTTATTATTGACCCGTTATATACCTTGCCCCTGTTGTGCGGTGTCAGCTTATGCTTGTTGCGACAGGATAGCAGGGCGGGCCTCAGCGCCAATATGGCAGGCTTGTTGTTGTCTACAGTGTATATGGGCTGGACAGTGCTGGCGCAATCATACGTGACGCATATTGCACGAAACAGCTTTGAACACCAGCAGCTGAACTATCAGCATATGCTGGTCACGCCTGCCCCACTTAATACCCTGCTCTGGCGTATTGTTGTCACCACAGAGCAAGGCTATGCCGAAGGATTTTACTCTTTGCTTGATGCTGAGCCTGAGATCCGGTTGCAGCATGTCATAAAAGACGAAACCCTGAAACAACGCTATCAGCATCTTACTGCAGTACAGCAAATAGCCTGGTTTAGCCGTGGTTTTTACAGCCTGGACAAGCAGGATGACACCCTGCTGCTTGCCGATTTGCGTATGGGACAGGAAGGCAGTTACGCTTTTGTCTTTGTACTGGATCTGAATAATCAGCAGCCACTGACACAGTTACCCATGCGCCAGAGCCCTGGTACCGTACTGCCCTGGCTATGGCGCCGTATACTGGGCCAGCCGGTACCTTCACCGTACTGGCTTACTGAGCAATAACCCTAACGACCAATAACATTGTACCCGGACCAGTCCGGATGCATACTCTGGCTTTGACCAGAAGCGGTAAGATGCACATACAGCCCCTGTAATTGCTCAACAGCAAAGCAGTCATCCAGCTCCAGCAGGTCGTCTTTGTGCTGGCTGTCAGCATCGGTCAGCAGGTGTTGCTTTGCCCTGGTTTTGGCCTCCTGTACAGATGCCGCCACACACAGCATAAAGTCATGCTGCTCGGCAATTTTATGCCGGTAATAACCGCCAAAATTAACAAAGTACAGCTTAAGTTCTGTCTGTTGCGGCGTACTGTGCAAACTGACCTGATAACCATCTATATGCTGCACCTGCATATAACTGTCGATATGCAAGCCGGCTACGGTACCAAACCATTGCTCACACAACCGGGAATAGCTGTCTTCAATCTGCCTGGCGGCAATAAAGCGCACATCGTGCAGCTCAATATTGGCACCGGGCGCACTCCCGCCTAAATACACAAGAAACAATTGCATCTGTACTCCCATAACCCTTATACATTGCAGCCAGCCGCGACAATAACGTACTTTTACGGCTACTGCCAATAAGTCAGTGCAGTTGCCGGTTAAAGTATCGCATCCGGGACATAAAGGTGCTATACCTAGCATTAACAGCTTATTACCTGCTTTATGCTAACCGTACTTGCCCGGAGCCGTGCCATCATCCAATGCGAAGTGAATTACAGCATATTCTGAATACTATCAGCCGTAACCCGGTTATTGATCAGGGCGAACTGCTGCTGGCCAGCCAGTTGATCATGCAGGGGATCACCAGCGGCCTGGCTATTGACCGGGCAAGTGTCTGGTTACTGTCAGATGATGCGCAGCAAATGCGCTGCTGTTATTTACTTGATGGCGACCAATATCAGACAAACCCGCCGTTTACACTCACCCGGCAGCAATATCCCAGGTACTTCGGTGCGTTAGATGAAGAACGCAACATAGTGGCAGACAATGCCCATCAACACCCGCAAACCAGTGAATTCAGCCAGAACTACCTGACACCACTGGGGATCTGCTCCATGCTGGATACCCCTATCAGGCACCACGGCGTTATGGTGGGTATCATTTGTATTGAGCACCGCGCCGCCAAGCACTGGCAAACAGACGAAATTGTTTTTGCCGGCTTCCTGGCCGATATTTATGGCCGGGCGCTAAGTGCCTCAGAACGCCAGCGTTACCAGAATGAACTGGAACAACTGAACAGTTCGCTGGAACAGGCTATTAACCAGCGGACACAGGAGCTGAGCCAATCACTGGAGCAGCTGCAACAAACACAAACCCGTCTGATCGAAGCTGAAAAAATGGCCAGCCTTGGCCGGCTTGTCGCCGGTATAGCCCATGAAATCAACACCCCGCTGGGTGTAGCTGTCACTGCCAACAGCCATGCACAAGCAACCTTGCTGCAGTTGGAGCAAGCCTTTCAGGCCGGCCAGCTAACCCGGCAGCAATTCCGCCACAGCGGCAGTGCAATAAAATCCAGCATTGGGCTGGTTAATGCTAACCTGCTGCGCGCAGTTGATCTGGTTAACAGTTTCAAGCAAACCGCTACTGCCAACACCGGGCAACAAGCGGAATGGCTTAACCTGCAGCAGTTTCTGCCCAGGGTTGTCAGCAGTGTCGCCTCACTGCTAAAAGAGCATCAGGTGCGGGTCAGCATACAGGCCCCCGATGCCATGCAGGTGCTTACCAATGCCAGCCCGCTGTCAACAATACTGACCAGGCTGATAGAAAATGCCTGCATGCATGCCTTTAACCGGCAGGATGACAGACAGCTCAGCATTATTGCCAGCCAGAACAGCGTTTACTGGCAACTGGATGTCACAGACAACGGCCGGGGTATGACAGAGGACGAACTGCATCGCGCATTCGAGCCATTCTTTACTTCCAGGCGGAACCAGGGCGCCAAAGGCCTGGGGCTCACCCTGGTGTTTAATCTGGTGTCACATGTGTTGCAGGGAGAAATCAGCCTGGCCAACAATGGCACAGGCTGTAGGGTAAGTATGACGTTTCCGCTGGCACCAGCCACTACACCCTGACTGTCAGGCCATCGGCCAGCGCCCGGCGGTATGCCAAAGCAGCGGGGATCACGGCCAGTAGCGCCGCCAGCAGCATGATACCAGCAGCAGCATACAGGGTGGTGTCACGCACAATATTCAGGCTGATAAACAAGCCATAATCTGCCGCCAGCCTATCTTGCAGAAAGAGCAGGCAAACCAGCAACAGCACCGTGGCCGACAACATAGACCACAGGGTTATCAGCAAGACTTCCAGTTGGATCAGCACAAACAAATACCAGGGATGCGCACCAGCGGCCCGCAGGATCGCCATCTCGCGTTGCCGCTCTTTCATCGACGCCAGTAAGGTAGTCATCATACCCACTAACGCTGCCAGCAGCACCAGCAGGCTGATTAGCAACAGTAAGTTCTCCACCATGCCAAGCATTTGCCACAGTTCCGCCAGCGCGACACCGGGCAGAATGGCCGATAACGCTTCGTGTTTAAATTCATTAATTTGCCGCTGCACGGTAAAAGTCGCCATTTTGCTGTGCAGTCCCAGCATAAAAGCGGTAATTGATGCTGGCGTTAAATCCTGGGCCAGCGTTTGCCCGGCACTCAGCTGCCGGCCAGGCACCGGAGCCCCCTGCTGCCAGTCCAGGTGAATAGCTTCTATCGCTTCAAGGCTGACATGTACCGTCTGGTCAACCGGTGTACCGGTGGCGGTCAGTATCCCCACCACCGTAAACGGCTTGTCTTTATGCTGGCTGAAACTGACCGCTCCCACACCATGGGATAACTCAATCTGCTGCCCCAGCTGATAACCTAGTTTTTCCGCCACCTGTGCCCCCAGCACCGTTTCAAACACAGCAGAAAATGGCTGGCCTTGCGCTAAACGCAGTGGCTGGGCATTGGCATAACGGAAATGCTCAAAATAACCGGTATTGGTTCCCATAACACGATAGCCACGGTGTGAATCACCCAAGGCTATCGGAATGGCCCACGCCACCTGCGGATGTTTGATAATCCGCTGGTAGGTTGGCCAGCTGATATTGGCCGTGGCATTGCCAATACGAAACACCGAATACAACAACAGGTTGAGCTGGCCGGAGCGCGCACCCACGATCAAATCGGTACCTGACACCGTACTGGTAAAACTGCTTTTTGCTTCGGTACGCAAGTGATCTATCCCCAGCAACAAAGCCATACTGATGCTAAGCGATAACCAGGTCATCAGCACTGTACCGCGTCGGTTCCATAAACTTAACCGCGCCAGTTTTATCAGCATGGCTGTACCCCCTGCACTAACTGCTGCATATCCAGCTGATAATGAAAGTACTGTTTCAGGCTGGCGTCATGGCTGACAAAAATCACCGTGCAACCATTGGCATCTGCTTCTGACAGCATAACCCGCATAAAGGCATCACGGTTGTCACTGTCCAGCGCCGATGTGGGTTCATCGGCTATCAGTAATGTTGGTTCAGGCAATAATGCCCGGGCAATAGCCACCCGTTGTTGCTGCCCCACACTGAGGCTGGTAGCAGGTTTATGCCATAACGCCTGCTGCAAACCCAGATGCTGCAACAGGGTTTTAGCCCGCGGCAATACCTCAGCTTTATTCTGAGCGGCAAAATGACTGCTTAGCAGCGTATTATCCAGCACCGACAAATACGGGATCAGGTTAAGTTGCTGAAATACCACGCCAATGTACTTTGCCCGCAAACGATCACGCGCACCGCTGCTTAACTGATGCATCGGCTGGCCGTTAACATACAGCTCACCGCTGACCGGCCGGGTAATGCCGCTTAACAGGTTAAGTAAGGTGGTTTTACCACTGCCGGACGCCCCCCGTACAAATAAATGCTGGCCTTTGGCCAGTTTCAGTGCCGGGATTTGCAGCTGCCAGCCGCCAGCCTGATAGCAGAACGTCAGTTGTTTGAGATCAATGGCAGAAATTTCAGGCTTGTCAGTCACAGGCTCCCTCAGCGTCATGCTATGATGTTGACGTTTTTTGCATTATGCCAATATAGAGGAGCAAGCTCCAATGCTGCGGACGTTATCTGTTGCGTTATATCTGACACTGGTCGCATGTTTTTCTGCCACGCTGAGCGCAAGCGAAGTCAAAACCATTGAATGGACAGACTTAATGCCGGAAGAAGATCTGCAACTGCTGCTGCAAATGCCCGAAGTACAGCACGACTATAGCCAGCCCTCGCCGTTTGATGATAATTATCAGGGTGATGATCCTGTCGCCGGGCAATGGCAGCAAATTCTGCAGTCAGCCAAAGTGCGGCCGGAATTTAACAATGCCAAGGTGCGCATTCCCGGCTTTATTGTGCCGCTGGAATTTGACGACAAGCAAAATGTTACCAGCTTCTTCCTGGTGCCGTATTTTGGTGCCTGTATCCATGTACCACCACCACCGCCAAACCAGATCATTTATATGCATGGGGCAAAAAACCTGAAAGCCGATATGATTTACTCACCGTTCTGGATTTCAGGTACCTTGAAAACCGAGACCATGACCCATGATTTAGGCCAGGCAGCCTACAGTATGGCTGTCGATAAGGTAGAAGAATATACTTACTGAACCAACGGCAGCTTAAACTGCCGTGATTATGCTGCAAAAGCAGATAGTACTTAGAAGCGGATAGTACTGTTACTTAATGTTGCCGCTGCAGCCCCCTGGGTATCGTTAACAATCCACTGCACCTCAACCTTCTGCAATGCTGGCAACAAACTGAATATATTCAGGCTGACAGATTGCAGCCGGGCCGGGCTTTGGCATAACAGCTGGTAATTGGCATAAAAATCCGCATGACCGGTATTGCTGTGCATTTCTGTCAGATCAGTGCTGGCCTCTGCCATCACCAGTTCACAACTGGCGGCTGCATTAACACTAAACCAATTCCCCTGATTAAACACGGCTACGGCCGCCGCCACTTCCTGCTGTTGCTCTGCTGTATGGGGTTTGTGCTCAAACCCCAGCACACTGTGCGCCGCAGACTGAAACGCCAGCTGCATTTCGTTGCCTTCCAGCACCAGTGTAAGTAAAGCATGGCCATGGACATGAGCACCCAGCGCGGTAAAGTCATCATCATGCTCGTGTTCATCCGCCTGCTGCAGGTCATGCTCAGCATGCTGATCGGGGTGTTCAGGATGTGCCACAGTCGTTGTGGGCAGTGTTGCCAGGGCGACCAGCGCCAGGCCCAGAACCAGTGCATTAAGCTGCATAATTATCTCCGGTACACATATCAATTGTTATAACATAACACAAAATGACGCGACTGTGCTATTGCCTGCCCCAGGCAACGCATGCCACAGCCGGTTTCAGGGCTTAGCGCAGTATATCCGGCGATTGCTGTTCAAGCCACTGCACACTGAACCATATCGCCTGCATTGCCATATCCAGAAACTCCGGCGCTATATGTTGCCAGGTATCTTCCGGCGTATGGTAATGCGGATGCTGCTGCCCACCAAAGAACAGATAAGCAATACCGGCCCGGTGAAAAGGCCCGTGATCACTGGCATTGGGCCAGTCATGACGCGGGTTATCTTTTAATACCCGGCCTGGCCCGCTATGGCGCAGAAACTGTAATTTATTAAACCGGGCAGCCAGCTCCGCCTGCAGTAAAGGGTAACGTCTGGCACCGGTAAGGTATAGCTTGCCGCGCCGATCCGGCCTGCCAAGCATATCCAGATTCAGGTTCAGCACGATTTGCTGCAGTGCTACCGGAGGGTTGGCGACAAAGGCTTTACTGCCATACAAACCGGGTTCTTCGGCATCTGTGGCAAGAAAAATATAAGAATACGCCGGGCAGGTTAAGCTTAATCTGGCAGCCAGCTGCAGCATAACGGCAACACCGGAAGCGTTATCATCAGCACCGTGGAAAATATTACGGCCCTGCTGGCCAAGATGATCATAATGCGCACTAACCACAATATAGTACTCAGGGTAAGTACAACCCTGACGCCAGCCCAGCACGTTAACACCTGCTTTTGGGTTCCAGCCGGAATACCCAAAAGGCAACAGGTAACTGCCATTAAAAGCATCCAGTTGCAGCTGACTAAAGCGCGTAGCGATAAATTGCCGGGCAAGTTCAGCCCCCGCAGTGCCGGTCTTACGTCCCTGCATATCCGCAGCACTTAATTGCTGTATGTCGTCAATAATCGCGGCCTGAACTGGCTGCAGCAGAAAACATAAAACCGCCAGTAGCTTAAATGGCATCCTCATCTTCTTCGCCGGTACGAATACGCACAACACGCTCAACGTCAAAGACAAAGATTTTGCCATCGCCAATGCGGCCGGTTTGTGCCGTTTTCATAATAGCCTCGACACAGCGCTCAACCTGCTCGTCGGTTACCACTATGTCCAGTTTCACTTTGGGCAGAAAATCGACCATATACTCAGCGCCGCGGTACAGCTCGGTATGGCCTTTTTGCCGGCCAAAGCCTTTAACTTCAGTAACGGTCATACCCGTAATACTGATATCAGCCAGTGCTTCGCGTACATCATCCAGTTTGAACGGTTTAATAATGGCTTCAATTTTTTTCATCGCGGTTTCCGTCAGTTAAACAACTCTGCCGGCAGTATAATACAAGGCCGGGCCGGGTTCAGCAGTTTAAACTTGATCCAACACCACCTATGCAGGGTAAGATAGCAGCACAACAGCTAAAAGAGGCGCTAACCGAATGACCGCAGCACACATCATCGCCGAAATGCGGGTATTACCGCAGATAGACCCGGAATTTGAGATCCGCCGCCGGGTTGATTTTATTAAACAGCGCCTGACAGCTTCAGGCATGAAAACCCTGGTACTGGGGATCAGTGGTGGTATTGACTCGACAACCTGTGGCCGTTTAGCCCAACTGGCAGTCAATGAGCTTAACCAGACCGGCAGCGACTATCAGTTTATTGCCGTGCGTCTGCCCTACGCCACGCAAACAGACGAAGCTGAAGCCCAACTGGCGGTGGATTTTATTCAGCCAACCAAAGTGTTAGCCGTCAATGTGCAACCCGGTGCTGACGCCATTCATCAGGCAACCTGGAGCGCACTGCTGGCACAGGGGCTGGGTAATGCAACAGCAGCCCAGACTGACTTTGCTAAAGGTAATGTTAAAGCCCGTACCCGTATGGTTATTCAATACCACCTTGCCGCACTGCTGGGTGGTCTGGTGCTG
>CAZEGA010000105.1:0-10211 GCA_964511675.1 uncultured Rheinheimera sp. | reverse complement strand
TCAGCGTCGCGAGCGCCGAGAACAGGCGAATCGACAGTGACGACGAGGGCGCGGAACCCAGCCTTCTCGGCACGCCGGATCAAGTTGATCGACATCTCTCGATTGCGAAAGACTAAAGATAAGTTATTAATGGCATAAATAATTTCTTTGGCTAGCTTATAGCCCGGTGCCGCTTTGGCGCCGAACAGGAATACACGCGGCACCATATCGTAATCCGGCTCCTGCAGAATACGCCGGTACAGTGCCAGTATATGCAACAGGTTCAGATGCTGACGTTTGTATTCGTGTAACCGCTTGATCTGAATATCAAAAATGGCATGCGGATCAATGTCGATGTGAGTCAGTTTCTTCACTACCGAGGCCAGTTCAGCTTTGTTCTGCTGTTTAATGGCCATAAACGCATCCTGAATAGCCGGCTCATCGGCAAAGGCAGCAAACCTGGTTAGCCGCTTCAAATCGGTTGGCCAGTCAGTCCCTATTTGCTTGTCCAGCAGGGCCGACAACCTGGGGTTACAGGCTTTAAGCCAGCGCCGTGGCGTTACGCCATTGGTGACATTGGTAAATTTGTCCGGCCACAGGGCTACCATTTCAGGAAATAAATCCGATTTCACCAGTTGCGAGTGGATCTCGGCCACACCATTGACTTTAAACGAGCCGACCACCGATAAATGGCCCATCCGCACCATGGGATCATGGCTTTCTTCAATTATCGATAGCTTACGCTTTTTATCGTTATCGGCCGGCCATAATACGTCAACCTGCTCGACCAGGAAGCGGCGGTTAATCTCGTAGATAATTTCCAGGTGACGCGGCAATACTTTTTCAAACAACCGCACCGGCCATTTTTCCAGCGCTTCCGGCAATAACGTGTGGTTGGTATAGGCAAACACCTGCTGACACAGGTTCCACGCCTGATCCCATTGCATTTCTGCCCGGTCAACCAGAATACGCATTAATTCCGGTATCGCCACCGCCGGGTGGGTATCGTTTAGCTGAATAACCACCTGCCTGGCAAACTCGCTCCAGTCATCGCCATGGCTGCGTTTATAACGGCGAATAATGTCTTTCAGTGAACAGGACACAAAAAAGTACTGCTGAATAAGCCGCAACTCTTTACCGGCATCGGTTTCATCGTTCGGGTACAACACCTTGGAGATGGTTTCGGCTTCAATATTTTCCCGGGCGGCATCCACATAACCACCGGAGTTAAACACATCCCAGTTAAAGAAATCACTGGCCCGGCTTTCCCATAAGCGTAATACGTTAACCGAGCTGCCGTTATAACCTACAATGGGAATATCCCAGGGAATGCCTTTGATAATGCGCCCGGGGTGCCAGACTTTTTTCATTTTGCCCTGCAGATCGTACACGGTTTCCACATAGCCACAGACAGAGATTTCCTGTACCGACTCTGGCCGGCAGATCTCCCAGGGGTTACCGTATTCACGCCAGCTGTCAGGCCGCTCAATTTGCCGGCCATCCTGGAAACTCTGCTGGAATAAACCATGTTCATAGCGGATGCCATAACCTATAGCCGGATAATTCAGGGTCGCCAGCGAATCAATAAAGCAGGCGGCCAGGCGGCCCAGACCACCATTACCCAGTGCCATGTCTTCTTCCTGATCTTCCAGATCAGCAATATTCAGCCCAAGCTCGGCCAGTGCCTGCCTGGCCTGTTCATACAACCCCAGGTTATGCAGATTATTGCTGAACAGGCGGCCCATTAAGTATTCCAGACTGAAATAATGTAATGCACGGGTGTTCTTTTCGTAATGTGTGCGCTGGGTATTACGCAGCCCGTCAAATACCTGCTCATTCACAGCAGCGCAGGTGGCCCGCCACCATGCCTGCGGGCTGGCTTTATTCACGTCCGTACCCAGGGTGGCATGCAGGTGGCGTACTATTTTATCTTTCAGCTGCTCAGTATTAAGCTCCGCGACCGGGGCGGCAGCAGTAGAGGTATGTTTTTTCATTACAAATCCTGAATAATTAATGCCTGAATTTTCAACAAAGTAGCGGCACTTGTAGAATTATTACAAAAAAATACCTTAACCAGGGCGCCTTAGCAAAACAAAAGACTACGAATGAAATTAAGTTACAATTCAATTCGTAGTCTTTTCAACAACTTAAATTTTACTGAATACGTATTCAACGAATTTTCCGGCGTCCTGCTCTAACTGTAGCAGATGCGCCTGATCGACAAAGCTTTCCAGATAAATTTTGTATGAATTTTCTGTGCCTGAAGGGCGGGCAGCAAACCAGCCGTTGCGGGTCACCACTTTCACCCCGCCGATATCTGCAGCATTACCTGGCGCCTTGGTCAGCACCGCCAGAATGGGATCGCCGGCCAGTGTCGTCTGGCTGACGCTGCTGACATCCAGTTTTTTCAGCGCGGCTTTTTGTGCTGTGCTGGCTGGTGCATCCAGCCTGCGGTATAACGGCGAGCCCAGCTCTTTGGTCAGTGCCTGGTACTGCTGATACGGATCTACACCGGTTTTGGCCAGCATCTCCGCGGCCAGCAAACCCAGAATAATGCCGTCTTTATCGGTAGACCAGGCCGTGCCATCAAAACGCAGAAAACTGGCGCCGGCACTTTCTTCACCACCAAAAGCAATGCTGCCGTTATGCAGCCCCCCGACAAACCATTTAAAACCTACCGGTACTTCCAGCAATTTACGGCCACGCGCAGCCACAACGCGGTCAATCAGGGCACTGGAAACCAGGGTTTTGCCGATTGCCAGCTCCGGCTGCCAGTCGGGCCGGTTGGCTAACAGATAATTTATCGCTACCGCCAGGTAATGATTGGGGTTCATCAGGCCACCACTGCGGGTAACAATACCGTGGCGGTCAAAATCCGGATCATTGCCAATTGCGATATCAAACTGATCTTTTAGCTGGATAAGGTTCGCCATGGCATAGGCTGATGAGCAGTCCATCCTGATCTGGCCATCTTTATCCAGCGGCATAAAGGCAAAAGCCGGGTCTGTTTTGTCATTTACAACGGTAATATCAATACCATAACGTTCTGCTATCCGCGGCCAGTAGGCAATACCGGAACCGCCGAGCGGATCAACGCCAATTTTGATCCCGGCTTTGGCGATAGCCGCCATATCGATGACGTTTTCCAGATCATCCACATAATGCTGAATATAATCAATATGCTGGCAATAACCGGATTGCAACGCCAGGGCATACGGCATCATCCTGACGCCTTCCAGCTCTTTGGCCAGTAAGGCATTGGCCCGTTGTTCAATCCAGTTGGTCACATCGGTATCAGCCGGCCCGCCATGGGGCGGATTGTATTTAATACCGCCATCCTGTGGCGGGTTGTGCGACGGTGTAATCACAATGCCGTCGGCCAGTTGGCTGCTGGCGCCTTTATTCTGCGTTAAAATGGCATGCGAAATCACCGGCGTTGGCGTATAGCCGAGATCCTGCTGAATACAGACCTGAATTTTATTGGCGATCAATACTTCCAGCGCACTGGCAAAAGCGGCTTCTGACAAAGCATGGGTGTCTTTACCCAGAAATAACGGCCCTGTGATACCCTGCTGCTTGCGGTAATCGGCGATAGCCTGGCAAATTGCCAGCACATGCGGTTCATTAAATGAACAATTCAGCGCACTGCCACGGTGGCCCGAGGTACCAAAACTGACTTTATGCTCTGCCTGCGTATGTACATCAGGTTCCAGCACATAATAGGCGGCCATAAGCCGGCTGATATTCGGCACTAACGCAGATGGCACCTGTTGCCCGGCCAGCGGATGTAACGACATAAAGATTCCTTGTTATAGCAAATCGCGGATACGTTCTGCGTCCTGTTCACTGTAGCCCAGTTTCAGCGCAGTTTCAGTCAGCATCATTTTTTTGCGTGTCGTGTTGGAATTAGTAATTACCCAAAAATCTGTATTCGGAATTTGTTTCGGGTTCGTGCTGCTGCCCGCCTCAGACAACGCCTCGGCACTGTGGCCGAAATACAGCCGGTTACGGCCTTTTATATCCAGCACTTTGGCAAACTGCGGTTTATGCGCCCGTGCCAGGGCCGATAAAATAAACAAAAAGCGCCCTACCACACTGGACTCTGCCTGCAGATCCTGCCGGTTAAGTAAGTCAAAAATATTACTGCCGCTGATAATACCGGCTACTGCCGGTTCAGCCTGAACGGTCACGCCGGGGGCACTGTCACCCAACAGCAAACGCCGCAGAATATCCGAGGCACTCTCGCCGATACGTTGAGTCTGACCTGCAATATACTGATACAGCTCGTCATCTATTTCGATGGTTTTCATATATTTATTCCGCGCACTGAAAAGTAGCCCCATTATATAAAGCCTTACTGACTGACGCCAGCGGCATGATTTGATAGACTGCACATATTACTGACCAGATGAGTTTTCTATGCTTTTACATACACATAGCAGCGGGCACCGCCTTGCAGGCCAAAGCCCGGTAGTGCTTATTCATGGCCTGTTTGGTAGCTATGAAAACCTCGGCGTCATAGCGCGCAGTTTAAGTGAGCAGTACCAGGTTATTAATATTGATGTGCGTAACCATGGCCGTTCGCCGCACAGTGACCAGATGAGCTATGAACTGATGGCAGACGACCTGGCAGAAACGCTGGATGCGCTTGCTATTGACCACGCCATCCTGCTGGGGCATTCCATGGGCGGCAAGCTGGCCATGGCGTTTGCCCTGAAATACCCCCTGCGGGTTGATAAACTGCTGCTGGCAGACATAGCCCCGGTTGCCTACCCGGCGCGGCATAACAGTATTTTTGCCGGTTTAAACGCCGTGGCACTGGATAGCCTGACCAGCCGCCAACAGGCCGACAGCCAGTTGGCGCAATATATCAGCGAAGCTGGCGTGCGGCAGTTTTTATTAAAAAGCCTGCAAAAAGACAACGATACCTTCAGCTGGCGTTTTAATCTGGCGGCCTTGCAGGCCAATTATCAGGCGCTGATTGGCGGGCCGCCGGGCAGCGGCCATTATGATGGCCCGGTGCTGTTTATTAAAGGCGGTGCGTCTGACTATATACTGCCGGAGCATAAAACCCGGATCATGCAGTTATTTCCGCAGGCGCAGGCCAAAATTATTCAGGGCACCGGCCACTGGCTGCACGCGGAGAAGCCGGCAGCCTTTACCAAACTGGTAAAGGACTTTTTATTGAGTTAGCGCACTAAAATTTGCCATAACCTGTGCTATAGTGCGCGCACTTTTTTACAGGGTCGGGTAAAGCGCCATGTCAATTGAGCAGTTTGAAAGCTTAGGGTTGTGGCTTGGTCTTGGTGTGCTATATGTGTTTATCATTATGGCGATACGTGACGTGCTGAAAAAAAGCAACGCACCTAAGCTGGGACAATTTTTTGTCTGGCTGGTGCTGTTTTTGTCGCCAGCGGTATTTATCATCAAAAGCATAGTGCCCTATTTTATCGAGTAGTAAGGTTTGGATTAATGGCTAAAATTGCCACTGATCGCACCACGATTGATTTGTTTGCGCAGGAAAAACGCCCGGGGCGGCCTAAAACCAACCCGCTGCCGCGTGAAGAACAGCTTAAGCTGAACAAGCGCAACCAGGTTAAACGTGATCGCAGTAAAGGTTTGAAACGCATTGAATTTAAAGTGTCTGACCAGCTGTATAGCCAGTTGGGTCAACAAGCCGACAAGGCGGGTATGACGCGCGGTGCGTATATTGAAAGTATTCTGACACAAGTTTTAACCAGGTAAGAAGGTTAGATGAATGGCAACTGTAGGCATTTTTTTCGGTAGCGATACCGGCAACACTGAACATATCGCCAAGATGATCCAGAAAGAGCTGGGGAAACACTTGTTTGAGGTGCGCGATATCGCTAAAAGCAGCAAAGAAGATATCGCGGCCTTTGATTTACTGTTACTGGGTATTCCAACCTGGTATTACGGCGAAGCACAGTGCGACTGGGACGATTTTTTTCCTGAACTGGACAATATCGACTTCAGCAACAAACTGGTGGCCATTTTTGGCTGTGGTGATCAGGAAGATTATGCCGAGTACTTCCTCGATGCCATGGGTACACTGCGCGATATTATCGAGCCTAAAGGCGCTATTATCGTCGGCCACTGGCCAACCGCCGGCTATAACTTTGTTGCATCCAAAGCATTGACCGACGATAGCCATTTTGTCGGCTTAGGCATAGATGAAGACCGCCAGCCCGAACTGACCGAACAGCGGGTAAAACAGTGGTGTAAACAGATCTATGACGAAATGAGCCTGAAAGAGTTTGAAAGTCTGTAATAACGAAAAACCGGCCTGATGCTCATATTGAGCACTTAAGCAGAACCGGCTTGCTCTAAGTCAACCGTTGAAGGCATGGATGCCTGAATCGAGCCCCCAGGGATTGGGTTTACGGCGTGTTGACGTGAGCAAGCCGGTTCGTGCCTGAGCCTTAACTGACCGGCATTAGCCTGATGCCGGGGTTTTTACAGCTTATGGCGGCAACGGCCGGTATTGCGCTTTTTGGCGCACGTAAACCGTACGGTTCACTTCGCATACCACCTGGCCGCTACTGTCTTTAATATGCACCAGAAACTGCGGGAAGTACTTAGTGCCATCTGCCGTCGCCGCTTTAATATGATCAACCACCTCGTCTGCCAGCCAGAATTCGGCAATCAGCTTACCGCGTCCCGGGCTGATAAAATTAATATCGGCCTGTTTATCCCACACCAGGTACGCTTTACCCAGCGCGCCCATCAGCATCAGCGGGTACACCGGATCAGTCATGGCAAACATCGAACCGCCAAACTGACTGTTATTAATGTTGCGTGTCCAGCGGCGCGATTTTAATTCCACCCGGCAATAGCGGTAATCACTGCTCAGTTCAGCCACGCGGATACCGGTAAACAGAAACGGCGGCCAGAAATTCAGCAAACGCCGCATTACGGCAGGGTTAAATGCCCATTTCATGATATCTTCTCTGGTATGACCTGTTTTGCGCTATTGTACTTGCTGCATGGATAAGCACAAGTATTCAGCTTGCCGTTAAAGGGATGTTTTTCCATTTCTTTCTCGGCATAATGTCTCTATAATCGTTGGTAAATATAAGCCAGAGTTAGAGTTACTATGTCAGATCACAACAGCGAATTACGTAAAGCCGGCCTGAAGGTTACCCTGCCCCGGGTGAAAATTTTAGAGATCCTGCAAGACCCTAACAACCAGCACATCAGTGCTGAAGACGTATATAAGCTGCTGCTCGAATTAGGTGAAGACATTGGTCTGGCCACAGTTTACCGGGTACTTAACCAGTTTGATGATGCCGGTATTTTAACCCGCCACCATTTTGAAGGCGGTAAATCGGTGTTTGAACTGACCGGCGGCAGCCACCATGACCATCTGGTATGTTTAAAGTGCGGCAAGGTCATCGAGTTTGAAGATGACGTGATTGAAGCTAAACAGCTGGAAATTGCTGAAAAAAATGGCATTAAGCTGACACATCACAGTCTGTATCTGTATGGCGAGTGTAAAGACACGGTGCAGTGTAAGAAAAACAGCGAGATGCACTGATATAAGCTGCACAAGCAGGTATATCGACGAAAAACGGCGCCATTAAGGTGCCGTTTTTGTTACTCAGCTATTTCTGGTGGTAATACGTGCCATACACAGGGCGTTGACATAGTTGCCGTACTGAAACGCATAGTCGGCCAGTTCAGCTTCCGCCTCAAAGCCAAAACGCTCGTATAAGGCTATCGCCGCTTCATTGCTGACATACACCGTCAGTTCAACCCGGCGGATATTCAGCCAGTTATCGGCCATCTCCAGTGCCGCCCGCAGTAAAGCCGACCCTATGCCCTGCCCCTGGTATTCTTCCGATACTCCCATACCCAGTTCAGCCACATGCCGTCGCCTTGGGCTTTGACATACCTGCAAACCAAGCTGCCCGACAACTTTGCCTTCTACCTCTGCAACCAGATTATAAAAACCGGTTCCGGCGTTATACAGTTTTTGCCAGTTTGATACAGGCTGATAAGGCAGCTGCAAGGTGTTGGCATAAACAGAGCTTTGATCATAAATAGCTTTAATCGCTTCAATATCAGCAGGTTCGGCATGGCGGATCACAGCAGGCATAATGGCGTCCTTTACAGTATGGATAAGCTATCTTAAGTGGGTTTAGTCAACGTCAACAAGAGTCAAAATGCAAAAAAGCCAGCAAGATGCCGGCTTTTTGCTGCACTCGCTGTTATCAGAGTTGTTGCTCGAGTTCTGGTAATACCGTGAACAGATCAGCTACCAGACCATAATCTGCGATCTGGAAAATTGGCGCTTCGGCGTCTTTGTTTATCGCCACGATAACCCTGGAATCTTTCATACCCGCCAGGTGCTGGATGGCACCGGAAATACCAACAGCAATATACAGCTCTGGCGCAACAATTTTACCCGTTTGCCCAACCTGCATATCATTCGGTACAAAGCCGGCATCCACAGCAGCACGCGAGGCGCCGATAGCGGCGCCTAACTTGTCGGCTATACCGTTTAACAGGGCAAAATTCTCACCATTTTGCATGCCCCGGCCACCGGAAATCACCACCCGCGCCGCAGTCAGCTCGGGGCGCTCGGATTTGGTCAGCTCTTCTGAGACAAAACGTGATACGCCAGCATCATGCACCGCAGCAACAGCCTCAACGGGTGCACTGTTACCCGTTGTAGCAGCGCGGAATGCTGCCGGGCGCACTGTCAGCACTTTTATGACATCGGCTGATTTTACTGTGGCAATGGCATTACCGGCATACACCGGCCGGACAAAGGTGTCTGCGCTTTCAATAGCGGTAACATCCGAGATCTGCGCCACATCTAGCAAAGCGGCAACACGCGGCAGGAAGTTCTTACCTGTGGTGGTCGTCGCAGCCAGAATATGGCTGAAACCCTTACCCAGTTCTGTTACCAGCAGGGCCATATTTTCAGCCAGCTGATGCTGGTAAGCCGCATGATCTGCCAGCAGTACTTTACTGACACCGGCAATAGTTGCCGCCTCGTTTGCCACGGCTGCACAACCGGCACCGGCCACCAGCACGCTGATATCGCCACCAAGCTGGCTGGCCGCCTGCACTACCTTGTATGTTTCGCTTTTCAGGCTGTGGTTGTTATGCTCTGCAATAATTAAAATAGCCATTAAATCACCTTCGCCTCATGCTTTAACTTATCGACCAGCTCAGCAACAGAGCCTACTGTCACCCCGCCTTTGCGCACGGCCGGTGCAACAACTTTCAGTACCCTGACATTGGATGCCAGGTTAACCGCATAACTGTCGGCCGGTTTGACCTCCAGCGGCTTTTTCTTCGCTTTCATAATATTTGGCAGCGAGGCATAACGCGGCTCGTTTAAACGCAGGTCGGTTGACACTACGGCCGGCAGGCTCAGTTCAACCGTTTGTAAACCACCGTCAATTTCGCGGGTCACCTGCACTTTGCCGTCAGCCAGCTGTACTTTGGAGGCAAAAGTCCCCTGGCCCATGCCGGTTAAGGCCGCCAGCATCTGGCCGGTCTGGTTATTGTCAGAGTCAATTGCCTGCTTGCCCAGGATCACCAGGCCGGGCTGTTCTTCTGCGACCACTTTAGCAAGCAGCTTGGCTACCTGTAATGAATCCAGGCTCTGGTCCGTTTCAATATGCAGCGCCCGGTCAGCGCCCAATGCCAGCGCGGTACGCAATTGTTCCTGCACGGCCACAGTGCCGACAGACACCACCACCACTTCGGTCGCGCTACCGGCTTCTTTTAAGCGCACCGCTTCTTCTACTGCAATTTCACAAAACGGGTTTAATGCCATTTTCACGTTTGCCAGGTCAACGCCGGTTTCATCCGCTTTCACCCGTACCTTTACGTTGTAATCAATTACCCGTTTTACCGGCACCAGTATTTTCATAATGTCCTCGTTCTTGTCCTGCACCAACAGACGTATCAGCACAGGTTTACGTTAAGGTAAAGCTATAATTAGTTTGGCTTGGCACAATCTACTTACTGTTGACGTTAACGTCAACCTGCAATACCCTAAACAGCATGATAAAAGCAGCGGTTGCTGTAAATAATAAACTCCAAGAGGTCGGTACTGTGGAAAGAGAATCAATGGAATTCGATGTAGTGATTGTCGGTGCAGGTCCGGCCGGTTTATCCACCGCCATCAGGCTGATGCAACAGGCGCGCGAAGCCGCAACAGAACTGACGGTCTGTGTGGTGGAAAAAGGCTCTGA
>CAZEGA010000104.1:3973-10286 GCA_964511675.1 uncultured Rheinheimera sp. | reverse complement strand
ATAAGGTCGAAATCACCGTCTGTACCGGCGAAGAGATGATCCACGCCATTAAAAACAAAGATCCGGCCCGGCCGTTAACCATATGGGTAAACGGCAGCATTACGTTGCAAAATGCCAAAGACAGCCGCATTGATATTAAAGATGTAGCCGATATATCGATCATCGGCCTTGGCACCCAGGGCGAAATGGCCGGTATTGGTTTCAACATAGTGCGTGCCAACAATATTATTATCCGTAACCTGCGCATTCACCATGTCCGCGCCAATCTGGGCGCTCCGGGTGACGGTATCAGCCTCGAAGGGCCGGTGCGCAATATCTGGATCGATCACAACGAAATTTATAACAGCCTGACAGTAGACGATCCCAACCTGACCGAAGCGCAAATCAAAGACTATTATGATGGCCTGGTCGACGCCAAGGGCGATGCGCAGTTTATTACCATTTCGTTTAACAAATTCCACAACAGCTGGAAAACCTCGCTGGTCGGCTCGTCAGACAGTGATAACTTTGACCGCAGCCTGACCTATCACCATAACCACTGGTATAACGTCAATTCGCGCCTGCCACTGTTCCGTTTTGGCAAGGGCCACATTTATAACAACCTGTATGATGGCGCGGTAGAAAGCGGCATTAACTCACGCATGGGCGCGGTGCTGCGTATTGAGCATAACCACTTTGCCAATATGAAAAACCCGATTATGTCGATGTACAGCCTGCAACCTGGTTCCTGGCAGCAAATCGACAACCTGTTTGACAATATCACCTGGGTAGAAAGCCCGGCCGACGGCATTATTGCAGCAGAGAATGTTTCCACCGGCGAACTGAGCGTGCCCTACAACTACCAGGCCAGCTTAATTCCGGTACATAATGTGAAAGAAACGGTGCTGGCCTATGCCGGTGTCGGTAAAATTACCACCCCGCCCAGCCCCGGCCTGTGCGCTATACCTGAGCCCGAGCCCACCGAACCGACCGATCCAGAACCAGAGCCGGTGCCGATAGATCCGGTGGAACCGCCAGTCAGTGTAGACTGGGGCCTGTACGATGCCAGCCTGCAGCCGTTTGCTGCCGATGCCGTCACCCTGCCCGATGGCAGCCTGACCAGCTTTGCCGCACAACAAAGCGGCGGTGTCGATGAGCCCAACCTGTTCAGCGCCAACGGCGATGGCACTGTTACCTTCGACAGCACCGCCGACAGTGCGGATCGCAGCCGGGCCAAACTAAACGATGTGGTACGGGACGACGGCGTCTATCCGAAGTTCTTTACGCTACTGATGGGCATAAAAGGCAATACCGTTGGCCAGCGTATTCTGGAAGCGGAAATCGCCTTTGGCGATGCCGCACCGGTTGGTAACAGCAGCCGGCTAAAAATTATTTTCCGCAACGACGGCAATAACTCCGGCGTGCAACTGGAAAATGCCAATAACGGTTCTTCTGTTACCATTGGCAAGGGCAACGAACCCGATCCGCTGGATATGAGCCAGTACCGCGTGTACCAGTTCAATGTCAGCCTGACATCACCAACCACCGGCAATGTTGAAGTCTATGTCGAAGGTAACAATACGCCGCTGCTGGCACTGGAAGCGGTAACCATGCGCGATGCCAGCAATGCCAGCGACAACTACCTGCAACTGGGTGACGCCGGTAACAGCAGCTATGCAGGCGATATCGACTGGGTACTATGGACCGACGCCGGTGCTTATACTCCGGATATGCTCAAAGGGCTATTACCCGCCGGTATAGGTGATATCAGCGGTTACGAAGCTTTGCCCTGATCTCAGGCCACAATGTAACGCTACGCGCTGTCAGCTAACATCGCGTAGCGTTACTTTTCTAACTATTTACTAAATTTTCATTGCAACAGCCTCCCCTTTTCTCGTTATAATCCGCACTGTTTTACATATGAATAACAATAAGGATAGCTATACTATGGAAAATACTTTCAGCGCTGCAACCTCAGCGTCGGAACGTGCGCCATCACGCACCAGTAAAGTCGAATTTACCGGCCAGGCCGGTGAGTTCTTTGGTATCTGGATTGTCAATCTGCTGCTCAGCATAGTCACGCTGGGCATCTACAGTGCCTGGGCCAAGGTACGTACCAATCAATACTTCTACGGCCATACCCGTATTGAGCAGCAATCGTTTCGCTACCTGGCAACGCCCATGCAAATTCTGCGTGGTCGTATTATTGCCGTCGTTATTTTTGCGTTGTATTTTGTGCTGTCATCACTGGCACCGCTGTTTGGTGTGTTGCTGGCGCTGGCATTTATTTTTGTTATGCCGTGGCTGATCGTGCAAAGCCTGAAATTTAACCTGCGTATGACCAGCTACCGCAACGTGCGGCTGGCGTTCCACGGCAGCTATGGCGGTGCCTTTAAATACTTTGTTTTGCTGCCGTTCCTGACAGTCTTTACGCTGTATCTGGCCCTGCCCTGGGCACTGAAAAAGATGGACAGTTATCTGTGCAGCAATATCAGCTATGGTGGCAAGAAAATGCAGGTTAATACCGCAACCGGCAGTTACTATAGCGCTGCCTTCATCGCTTTTGCCGCAGCAATAGGTATTTTCGTGTTGTTTGGTATCTTATCGGCTATCGGCATCAGCGTATTTGGCAGCGATAATGCGGGCCCAATAATCGGTTCATTCGGTATCGGCTTCATCCTGATGTACTGGCTGGCTATTATGGTCAGCGGGGCTATTTATCAGTCAATGATCCGTAACCACTTGTTTAACAATACTGAAATCCCGCAGTTGGTTCGTTTCAACTCGACGATGCAGGTACTGCCTTATCTGTTGTTAACGGCCAGCAATATGCTGGCGATTATCTTTACCCTGGGTTTAGCCTACCCCTGGGCGAAAATCCGTAAAGCAGCTTATATGGCGTCCGTCACTGAACTGACCATCCAGAGCGCAGCAGACAGCCTGATTGACGAAGTGCAGCAAGCCAACAGCAGCTTCGGTGAAGAAGCCGTCGGCTTATTCGATGTTGATGTGTCACTGGCGTAATAACAGTGTCTTCAGTCACAGGCCAGTTTCAATACGCGCTCAGCAGCAAGCTGTATGCTGCCCGCGCCACTATCGCTGACAACGGCCAGCTGGCCATTGTCAGCTGTGATACGGCTGAAACCCTGATATGCGCGCCGCGCGAAGATTATCGCTTCGGCGCGGTGATCCCGGGTCTGGCAACAGAGCTGCAACTGCGTGATGGCGCCCTGTTTATTCCCGCTGACAGCCATTTTCGCTGGCCGCAGCTCTCCGGCAAGGCTACTGCAGCCGCAAAGCTGGAAAGCCATAAGCTGTCTATTCTGGCCGCAGTGCTGTTATCGCCGTTATTGTTATGGTGGATCATTGTCGATCTGATGCCGATGCTGGCCAGTGCCGCCGTGCCATTAGTGCCCGACAGCGTAAAACAGCAAATGGGTCAGCAAACCTTTTACGGTTTGCAAAAAACCACATTACAGCCAACAGAGCTATCGGTTGTGCAGCAGGCAAAGGTGCGCTATCACTGGCAGATGGCGTTGCAACAGTTACCACTGCAACAGCAAGGCTATCAGCTGCATTTTTACCGCTCTGCACTGTTTGGTGCCAACGCTTTTGCCCTGCCCGACGGTACTGTGGTCATTACGGACGAGCTGGTGCAGCTGCTGCAGGAACAGCCGGATGCTATTCTGGCAATACTGCTGCATGAAATTGGCCATGTCGAAGGCCAGCACAGTGTGCGTTTAGTAGCGCAATCGCTGGGAGCCGCACTGGTTTTCGGTATTCTGCTTGGCGATGTCGAAGGTATTGCCGAATTGCTGCTGGGTTCCGGTTCAGCCTTGCTGCAAAACGCGTTTTCACGCGATATGGAGCGCGAAGCCGACCAGTTCGCGCTGCAGCAACTCACGGCACTGGGTAAATCCCCGGCGGCTTTTGCCGATGCCATGACAGCCTTGCTGCAGCGCCATAGCCGCGACAGCAGTAAGTCGGATCTGCTGTTAAAATACCTCAGCACACACCCCGACACGGCAGAGCGCATTGAGCACGCCAGACAACACAGTACGCCCTGAACCCTGCCGCCAGATTCCGCTGGCGGTATTTTATTGCTATAGTTGCCGACAAAACCAAACCGGGACAATATCTTATGTTTCGCCTTGCTACCTTAACCACCACTTTGCTTACCATCAGCCTGACGCTAAATGCCGCCCCTGTCGTGCTGTCGGATGTAAAAGGTTATGGCTTTGATCAACAGCGCCAGCTTAATACATTCAGCGTACTGGTATTTGACGATGCTTCCGGCAAAGTACTGGCTCGTGGTGATAACAGCCTGGCAGCACAGTACCCGCAAGCCAGCCACATCAACGGCCATGGCAAAACGCTATTACCCGGTTTAATTGATGGCCACGGCCATGTGCTGGGGCTGGGGCAGAACCTGGCGCAGGCCGAACTGCGCGGCAGTAGCAGCGAGCAGGATGCAGTAGCACGGGTGGCGCAATTTGCTGCCGCTAACAAAGATTCACCCTGGATTATCGGCCGTGGCTGGAATCAGGTGCTATGGCCGGATAAAAGTTTCCCGACTACCGCGCTGCTGGACGAAGCCATTGCCGCTAAACCCGTTTATTTAAAACGCATTGATGCCCACGCCGCCTGGGTTAACAGTAAAGCGTTGGCAATAGCAGGCATCAGCAAAGATACGCTGGATCCGCCCGGCGGCGAAATTATCCGCGACAGTAAAGGCAACCCCACCGGGGTACTGATTGATAACGCGATGGCGTTGGTAGAGCAATATATTCCCGCTGACGACAACCTTGCTAAACTACGGGCGCTGCACGCTGCCTTTCAGCACCTGCTGGCACTGGGTATTACCAGCGTGCATGACGCCGGGGTCGATACCGATACCTTAAAATTGTACCAGCAGCTAGCAGCACAGCAACAACTGCCGCTTAGGCTGTACCCTATGTTATCGGCCCGCGACCCGCAGCTGTTGCAGTGGCTGCAAGCCGGTATTATTGACGACCCGGCCGACTTTCTAGATATCCGCGCGGTGAAAATTTATGGCGACGGCGCGCTGGGCAGCCGCGGTGCCGCCTTGCTTGAACCGTACAGTGATCAGCCAGCACAGCGCGGTTTACTGGTTACCCAGCCGGATCAGTTAACACAGATTATGCAGCTAAGCATTAATGCCGGTTTCCAGACCAATGTGCATGCGATTGGCGATTTAGCCAACCGCCTGGTGCTGGACCGGTTTGAGCAGTTAGTCGCGCCGGAACAACGAGCATCTGGCCGCCACCGCATCGAGCATGCGCAAATCGTATCACCGCAGGATATTGCCCGCTTTGCCAGCCTGCATATACTGCCGTCAATGCAGGCAGTACATGCCACATCAGATAAAAACATGGCTGGCGACCGCTTAGGCCTGGCCCGGTTACGCGGTGCCTATGCCTGGCGCAGCTTTGCTGATCAGGGCAGCATTATTGTCGGCGGCTCGGATTTTCCGGTAGAACTAGCCGAGCCATTCCATGGTATCCATGCCTCAGTCACCCGGCAGAGCCAGGACAATCAACCAGTGGGTGGCTGGCTGCCCGAGCAGCGGCTGACCTTAACCGAAGCGCTGCGCTCTTTTACCGTTGATGCGGCCTACGGCGCTTTTCAGGAACACACAATGGGCACTCTGGCGCCCGGCAGTTGGGCTGATTTTATTATTACCGACCAGGATATTTTCAACCTGCCTGCCGAGCGGCTATGGCAGGTACAGGTGGAACAAACCTGGGTTAATGGCAGGCAGGCTTACCGCAAATGATTAGTACCAAATGGAGCAAGCTGATCCGCTCCTTACAGCAGAAGAAATACCGCAAAGCCGAACAGCTGTTTTTTGTTGAAGGCGAAAAAGCCGTGCTGGAACTGCTTAGCTCCGGCTGGCCGGTACCGGCGGTATTTGCCACCGCAACCTTTCTGCAACACCATGCCCAGGCGGTAAAAACTGCGGCGCTGGTGCAGCAATGCAGCAGTGACGAGCTGGTAAAAGCAGGCACCTTTGCCAGTAATGATGCCGCGCTGGCCGTGGTACAAATGCCAGAGCAACAGGCTTTTGTCCAACATAGTACTGGCTGGGTACTGGTGCTGGATCAACTTAACGACCCCGGCAATCTCGGCACTATTATCCGCATTGCCGACTGGTATGGCATTAAGCATATTATCTGCTCACCCGACACCGCCGACTGCTTTAACCCCAAGGTTATCGCCGCCGCCAAAGGCTCATTTTTGCGGGTTAAGCTGCATTATCAGCCGCTGGCCGCATTGCTTGCACAGGCAACGCTACCGGTATACGGCGCTTACC
>CAZEGA010000104.1:0-3963 GCA_964511675.1 uncultured Rheinheimera sp. | reverse complement strand
CTGGGCGGAGAGTCGGTGCATCAGCTGCAACTGGCGCAACCAAGCGGCTATATCGTACTCGGCAATGAAGCCAACGGTATCAGCGCTAATCTGGAGCCACTGATCAACCGCAGAATAACTATCCCCGCTTTTGGTGCAGCAGAATCACTGAATGTCGGTATAGCTGCAGCGGTGATCTGCGACAACCTGTTGCGGCTCAGCCTTCCAGCTTCAAGGGGTCAGAGCACTTGAAAAGTTTCAAGAGATCTGACCCCTTGAAAAGGTTCGCGCTATGCTACACTGGGCAGCATTGTTGAGCTCATTTGCTGGCGGTTTTGCCTATGACATTTCCTACTATTGAACACTCGGTCGGCCAGACCCGGCTGGTTAAACTGCAGCGTATGGCGTCGCATACCAGCAGCACCGTATTGCTAAAGCTGGAAGGCGATAACCCGGCCGGCTCGGTAAAAGACCGCCCGGCACTGAATATGATAGTGCAGGCCGAATTACGCGGTACGATAAAACCCGGCGATCGCATTATTGAAGCCACCAGCGGCAACACCGGTATTGCACTGGCGATGGCCGCAGCCATTAAAGGCTATAACATGACGCTGATTATGCCGGATAACGCCACCGACGAGCGCAAAAGCTCAATGCAGGCCTACGGCGCTGAACTGATTTTAGTCAGCAAAGAAGACGGCATGGAAGGTGCGCGCGATCTGGCGCTTAAGATGCAGGCTGACGGCAAAGGTATAGTGCTGGACCAGTTTAATAACCCGGACAACCCGGCGGCGCATTATGCCAGCACCGGGCCGGAGATCTGGCAGCAAAGCCAGCAGCAAATCACCCATTTTGTCAGCAGCATGGGCACCACCGGCACCATTATGGGTGTGTCGCGTTATTTAAAACAGCAAAACCCGGCAATCCAGATTATCGGCCTGCAACCGGCCGAAGGTGCCAGTATTCCCGGTATCCGCCGCTGGCCGCAAGCCTATTTGCCGGGCTTTTTTGATAAAAGCCGGGTGGATCAGATTATTGATATCACTCAGGACGATGCACTTACAGCCATGCGCCGTCTGGCGCGGGAAGAAGGTATTTTCGCCGGTGTCAGCTCCGGCGGTGCCGTGCATGCTGCCATTCAGCTGGCGGAGCAACACCATAATGCGGTAATAGTGGCCATTATCTGCGACAGAGGCGATCGTTACTTATCTTCCGGCATTTTCTGAGCCGCTTGCAATCAACCTGAGCTGTTGGCATAGTACTGCTATTGCCACAGCAGGTCAGACCACAATGAGCCAAATTAAGCCCAACAAACTGCAACGTATAGTTACTAAGTGCTACCAGTTGCCTGAATTCCTGCAGGCATTTGCCTTAAGCACGGTATTTGGCCGGGTGATTAAATTTGCCGGTACCGCCGGGGTAGAAGTGCTGCAGCTGCAAGGCAAACAAGCCGTACTACGGCTGAAAAACCGTAAAAAGGCGCAAAACCATATCGGCTCGGTACATGCTGCCGCAACCGGCTTGCTGGCCGAATCGGCTACCGGCTTTTTAGTGGCTATTCACCTGCCCGACAGCAAGCTGCCGCTGCTAAAGCAAATGCAGATTGACTATATCAAACGCTCAAGCGGCGATTTAACCGCTGTGGCCACCCTCACCGATGCGCAAATTGCCGCCATGCACAATGAAGATAAAGGCGAAGTGACAGTAGCAGTAAGCATTACCGACAGCGCCGGTATTACACCGGTGCAGGCAAACATGACCTGGGCCTGGATACCGAAAAAGCGCTGAGATAAACCGGAAATTTGCGTATAATCCGCGTTTTACCCGGCGCGGAAATCACCTTGTCTTACGAATATCTGGCACTGGCTGCCGCCGCCTGCTGGGCTGTCGGCAGCCTGATGTCGGCCACCGCTGCTACCTATCTTGGTGCTTTTGCCTTTACCCGCTGGCGTATGCTGTGTGCCGCTATAATGCTGTGGCTGCTGGCCGCAGTTACCGGCAGCTGGGTAACCTTAGCCTTTGACAGCTTTGGCCTGCTGGTGCTGTCCGGCATTATCGGCATCTTTATCGGCGACACCGCACTGTTTGCTGCGATGAACCGGCTTGGCCCGCGCCGCGCCGGTGTGCTGTTTGCTACCCACTCCATGTTTTCTGTGCTGCTGGCGTATATTTTTCTTGGCGAGACAATCTGGGGCTGGACGCTGATTGGCAGCAGCCTGTTGGTAAGCGGCGTCATGGTGGCCATCTTTTTTGGCAAACGTAAAACCGAACTGCACAGCTGGGAAGCCAACCAAAGCCAGCTAAAATCCGGCATAGCGCTGGGCTTACTGGCGGCATTATGCCAGGCGGTAGCCACCTTAATGCTAAAACCGCTGATGCAAACCGATATCGACGCCGTGGCCGCCTCGGCCGTGCGTATGACCACGGCTTTTGTGCTGCATCAGTTACTCTTTCTGCTCGGTTTTAAAATTGCCCGCGCCTACCTGCCATTAAACCCCAGGGTTTTCCTGCTGGTGCTGGCCAATGCCGCCTTGTCGATGGTACTGGGTATGACACTGATTCTGCAGGCACTGAAACACGGCGATGCCGGTATGGTTGCCATTTTATCGTCAATCAGCCCGGTAATAGTGCTGCCGTTATTGTGGCTGGTATATAAACGCAGCCCGGCAGCAGGAGCCTGGCTGGGAGCCGGGTTGACGGTACTGGGAACCATACTGATCCTGTATTAAGCCCGTTGTTCCGGCCAATTGTGTGCCGACAAGGGCTTTCTTAGTGCCTTTTTCTGCTAGGCTGTTTTTTTAATAATAAGTAAAAATAACGACTTAGTTATGGACATTTGCAGTTTTGCATTGCTTGGTGTGGTGCCGGATGGCCTGCTGTATACACCGAATCCGGACTTTGTCGGGGTGGATACCGTGGTGTACAGCATTACCGACGGCAACGGCGGCACCAGCAGTGCCGAGCTGATGGTAACCGTGCTGGCCAACAGTCCGCCGGTGGCGGTGCATGATGTGGCCGCCACAGATGACCGCAGCCCTATCCTGATTAACGTGCTGGCCAACGATACGGATGCAGACGGCGACAGCCTGACGCTGATAAGTGCCAGCGCCGTGCAGGGTACTGTGACGATTGAAGCCGACCAGAGGCTGCGTTATACGCCCAAAGCCGGCTTTAGCGGCACAGATACCCTCAGCTACCGTATCAGTGACGGCATAGACGGTGAAGCGCAAGGCACTGTCACGGTGACCGTCACCGCATACGAGGTGATTACGGTGGTGAATAAATCGTCCGGCGGCAGCCTTAACGCCGGGCCTGTACTGCTGTTAAGCTTGCTGGCTGCGCTGCGCCGGCGGCGGGTACGGGCGCTGGCCGTCACCTTGCTGGCCGTGCTGAGCGGCGCGGCCCGGGCCGACTGGTCGGTCGAGGCGTTTATCGGCCAGAGCAAGGCCACACTCAGCCAGTCACAAGTTCAGGCCCAGCTGCCCACCGGCGCCAGCCTGCTGCAGTTTGACAACAGTGCCACCAGCTGGGCTGTGGGAGCAAACTACAGCGTAAGCCGGCGCGTCTCGCTGCAGCTGCATTACGTGGATTTGGGCAACACCGGCGTTACGCTACAGGGCGAAACGCTAAGCCCTGCTGTGTTCCACCAGGCTGTAGCAGACATTGGCCCGTTATCGGCCGAAGGTATTCGCAGCGGGATGGCATTTCGGCTGCTGCAGCGCAGCAACTGGCATCTGGCGGCCCAGGTTGGTGTCTTTAGCTGGCGCAGCGAGCAAAGCAGCACAGCCGCCGGCAGTGTTATCCGGCATAAGGCCAGCCACAGCGATATCTACTGGGGGCTGAACAGCGGGTACCGTATAAACGAGACACTGACGCTGCAACTGAGCCTTGAGCGCTATAAGCTGGATAAAAATAACGCCGATAACCTGATGCTGGGGCTGAGTTACCAGTTTTAACCGCGCGTTATCCAGATACAACACAGGG
>CAZEGA010000103.1:638-10325 GCA_964511675.1 uncultured Rheinheimera sp. | reverse complement strand
CCTCCAAACAGCAAAAAACGGGCGAAAACTGAACACTGTTTTACAACCCGTTTTGACCCAAAATGTGATACCCGATTTGCCTTGGGCAAACCTGACTATTTTAGGCGATCAGAGGTAAATTAGCTATGCTTTTTTTGGTTTTTATTATAAATGGCAACTTTAATGGCTTTTCAGGCTTAATAGCGTAAAAATCTAGCTTAAATCAGCTAAACCTAACACTTGCTGCATAGAATAAAGTCCGCACTGTTTATTTTGCAACCACAGAGCAGCGCGCAGTGCGCCTTGGGCAAAGGTGTTACGGCTGGATGCTTTGTGGCTTATTTCCAGCCTTTCGCCCAAATCAGCAAATAAGGCGGTATGGTCGCCAATAATGTCGCCGCCACGCACGGTGGCAAAACCGATAGTTTGCTGGTCACGTTCACCGGTAAAGCCTTCGCGGCCATAGACTGCAACCTGACTTAGATCCCGGTCTAATGCTTTGGCAATACTGGCGCCAATAGCCATAGCCGTACCAGACGGGGCATCTTTTTTAAAACGGTGGTGCGCTTCAATAATCTCAATATCTGCGCTTTGCCCCATTACCCTGGCCGCCGTTTGCACCAGATGCAGCAACAGGTTAACGCCGACACTCATATTCGGCGCCCAGACAATGGGGATATGCTCGCTGGCCTGCTGTACTTTGGCATATTGCGCATCAGTTAAGCCGGTAACACCAATCACCATGGCTTTGTTGGCGGCAACGGCCAGCTTAAGGTGCTCCAGCATGGCTTCCGGCATAGTGAAATCAACCCAGATATCCGCCTGGCTGATACTGGCAGCACCGGTTTCACTCAGCGTAATACCAAGCTTGCCGCAACCGGCCAGTTCACCGGCATCCACGCCAACTAAAGCGGAACCTGCGCGTACTGTAGCCGCCGTAAGGTTAAGCTGCTGCTCTTTAGCCACTGCAACCAAAGCACGGCCCATACGGCCATTGGCACCAAAAATTCCGATAGCGGGCATAATCTGACTCTGCGTAAAAATAACAATGGCGGCTATTAGAGCAAAAGCCGCCAGTAGTAGGAAGTAAAATAGCCATCTTAATGGCTGTTTTTTTCAGCGCGCTCTTGCCGCTACAGTTAAAGTCATATCATCCGGTGCCCAGTCCAGGAGGTAACACCCGCTGGGCTCGCCACAGCAACTCACCTTTACTTACGTAAAGGCTCAGACACTCTGTGTCGCCCCATCAGGTGTTCCCTCCTTCTCTGATTAAAACTGGCTTAAACGGCCCGTTGTAATATCTGCCGTGACACTTCCGGTGTAATATCGCTATGCTCGCCCAGCTTCAGCATACCATTGCCTTGCAGCGCAGCTACCAGTTTATCGACTGCATCGGCCTTAATACCATAATCAGCCAAGCGGGTGGGCACGCCCATCTGTTCAAAGAAAGCGCGGGTATGATTAATGGCATCGTCAATCAGGCGTTCTTCATCCTGATGCTGTAACTGCCAGACCCGGCGGCCATACTGCAGCAGCTTGTCGCGCTTTTGCGCCCGCTGTTGCTGTAACAACGATGGCAAGACGATAGCTAAGGTTTGGGCATGATCCAGGCCATACAACGCGGTAATTTCATGCCCAATCATATGGGTAGCCCAGTCCTGTGGTACGCCCTGGCCAATCAGGCCGTTTAGCGCCATTGTCGCGGCCCACATTACGTTGGCGCGCACACCGTAGTTATCCGGCTGGCTCAGCGCTTTCGGGCCCTCTTCAATCAGGGTTTGCAACAAACCTTCGGCAAAACGGTCCTGCACCGGCGCATTGACCGGGTAGGTCATATACTGCTCCATCACATGCACAAAGGCATCCACCACACCGTTTGCTACCTGTTTTGGCGGCAGGCTGAAAGTAACGGCCGGGTCCAGAATGGCAAATTGCGGATACACCAGCGGGCTTGAAAACGACAGTTTCTGCCGGGTTTCGTAGCGGGTCACCACCGAATTGCCATTGCTCTCGGTACCGGTGGCCGGCAATGTCAGCACACAGCCCAGTGGTATGGCGGCTTTTACTTTGGCACCTTTGGCCAGGATATCCCAGGCATCGCCGGCAAACATCGCCGCTGCGGCAATAAACTTGGTTCCATCAATCACACTGCACCGCCAACCGGTAGCAGAAAATCGATTTTCTCCCGCCGCACAATGTCGGCGGCCCGCATCAGGGTTTCAAAGCTGGGGTTTGGTTCAATACCGCTGAATTCCTGCCAGTCAAAACCGTCCAGCGCTGTAACGACCTGGGCATAAACGCCGTTTTTCTTAATTGAACCACCGCCATACGTCAGCAGTACCTTGCTGCCTTTGGGGATCAGCTTACTCAGCTGTAGCAGTTGATCTTTACCAAATACGATACGGGTGGGGTTTTGAAATGAGAAATTAAACATCTTGCCTCCGGGTTAAAGCCCAAGCACATTACAGCTTAGTGTTATGCGGCCAGCATAGTTTTGGTTCAAGGCTGGCCGCTTGCATTGCGTTAAACAGCGCTATGCTTAAGCTAAATCACCGCGCAGCAGGCGCACCTGCCGTTCCAGCTCGGCAGCGTTGGCTTGCTCAGCGGGCACTGCCGGGCTGGCAATCAGGCTAATTTTAGACCAAAACCGGCCTTTGAATTTAAAAGCACCACTGCCGTGGTGACTAAAAAATGAACCCCATAAGCCCTGTAATGCCATCGGCACCACCGGCACCGGCGTTTCAGCTAAAATACGCTCAATACCGGGGCGGAAGCTGTCTATGTCACCGGTTTTGCTTAAGCGCCCTTCCGGGAAAATGCACACCAGATTGCCGTCTTCCAGCTCGCGTTTAATCGCTGCAAAAGCCGCTTCGTACACCGCTTCATCTTTTTGTTTTGAACAGATAGGAATAGTCTTGGCCGCTTTAAATAGCCAGTTTGCTACCGGCAGGTCGTAAATGGCTTTCTCCATCACAAAGCGCACCGGCCGGCGCACTGCACCGCCTATCAGCAGCGCATCAACGTAGCTGACATGGTTGGCTACCAGCACCGCAGCCCCTTCTGCCGGAATATGCTCCAGGCCACGGCTTTGCACGCGGTACATGCTATGGCTGAGCAGGTAAATCACAAAGCGCAGCACAAACTCCGGCACGCGGCGGTATACATAAAGTGCCACCACGGCATTCATAATCGCCAGTACTAAAAAGTATTCGGGGATGGATAAATCCAGCACGGTTAAAAAGACGATACCGGCAATTGCACTTACCACCATAAACAGGGCGTTAAAGATATTATTGGCCGCAATTACCCGCGCCCGCTGCTGCGGCTCGGCGCGCTGCTGCAATAACGCATACAGTGGCACAATAAATAAGCCGCCAAATACGCCAATCAGTGTTAAGTCAAGCAGTACCCACCAGCCAAAAGCAGTCGCCAGAAACTGTGGCAGGCTGAGCAGTTCCGTGCTTAATTCAGCCGGACTGCTGAAAAACAAACTGATACCAAATATCGTTAAACCAACAGAGCCAAGCGGTACTATGCCCAGCTCTACCCTGTCACCGGATAAACGCTCGCATAGCATTGAACCTATACCGACACCGACAGAAAACGCCACCAACAGTGCAGTCACTACAGTGTTATCCCCGCCGAGCACCGTTTTGGTGAAATTAGGAAACTGCGTCAGGTAGCTGGCGCCCAAAAACCAGAACCAGCTGATCGCCATAATGGATAAATACAGGGTGCGGTTCTGGTAACTGATACTGATGGTGGCTTTGGTTTGCTGCCAGGGTGAAAAACGAAACCTATCGGCATTGTGCACTTCGCCCACCGCCGGGATCTGGCGGCTGGCCAGATAGCCCAGTACAGCAAACACCACTACCGCAGCGCCAATCCAGAGCGGCGCTTCTGCCAGACCGACCAGCAAACCACCGGTAATGGTGCCGAGTAAGATAGCAACAAAGGTACCCATTTCTACCCAGGCATTACCCGCCAATAGCTCTTTATCAGTAAGCAACTGCGGCAAAATGGCATATTTTACCGGACCAAAAAAAGCAGACTGGCTGCCCATTAAAAATAACAGCCCAAGCAGCATTAAATACTGCTGGTAATAAAACGCGATCGCAGCCAGCAGCATCAGGCCAATTTCCAGCAGCTTTAACGCCCTGATCAATTTAGTTTTGCAGACAGCATCGGCCAGGGCACCCGCTGTGGCGGAAAACAACAAAAACGGCAGAATAAATAAACCTGCGGCCAGGTTCATGGTTAAATCGGTATCCCACGGTAAGGCACTGGCCGCACTGAATGCCAGCAGCAGCATTAAGGCATTTTTAAATACGTTATCGTTAAAAGCACCGCTGGCCTGCGTCAGGAAAAACGGCAAAAAACGCTTAGAGCTGATTAACCGGTTTGACATCGTAGCCACTCCATCGGAAAAAAGCAGAGTAATAAATAAGTTGCCAGCATAATCAACTCATATTACATATGCCAGTACATAAAGATATAACAGCCGGTTTGACAGGCCATCTGGCCGTCTATATATTGCGCGATCATTAAGGCTGTAAAACAGCCTGTGTATTGATAAGGTATTGCTATGAATTCTATTACCCAGGTACCAGTGGGAGCCAAGCGCTCTTTGTTACCGTTACTGTTTTTTGTCGCCCTGTTCCTCGGCACCGGCCTGTATCTGCATAGCCAGGATGTCGCTTATGCGTTTTATCAGTTGCCGGGGCATGTGGCCATTATTCCGGCGCTTATTCTGGCAGTCTGGCTGCACAAAGCTCCGCTGCAGCAATCTATTGATGTAATGATTAAAGGCGCCGGTAACAGCAATATCATCACCATGTGCATTATTTACCTGCTGGCCGGTGCCTTTGCCAGTGTTGCCACCGCCACCGGCGGAGTGGATGCTGCAGTCAATGCCGGCCTCAGCATAGTACCGGCGCCCTGGCTGCTACCGGGCTTATTTGTTATTGCCGCCCTGGTATCTACCGCCATGGGGACTTCTATGGGCACCATAGGCGCGCTGGCCCCTATTGCTGTCGGGCTGGCCAATCAGGCCGGGTTAGATCAGGCCTTAGTGGCAGGCGTGCTGTTAAGCGGTGCCATGTTCGGCGATAACCTGTCGATTATCTCAGACACTACCATTGCCGCTACCCGTACCCAGGGCGCACAGATGGCGGACAAATTTCGCGAGAATATCAAAATTGCCGCTCCGGCTGCCCTGCTGACACTGCTGCTTTATGTCGTACTGGCCAGCGATGGCGCACCGGCACAGACCACAGCCGTTAACTGGACAGGGGTGGTGCCCTATACGGCCATTCTGGTACTGGCGCTAATGGGGCTGAATGTATTTGTCGTATTGCTGCTTGGCGTGGTAATGGCGGCACTGCAGGGCGCTTTTTTTGCAGATTATGCGATGGCAAATCTGGGTAAGGATATTGCCCGCGGCTTTGCTGACGTGCAGGAGATCTTCCTGCTGGCGATGCTGGTCAGCGCGTTAAGCGAATTTATCAAACAGCAGGGTGGCCTGCAGTGGATCGCCGGTAAAATCCAGCAAATGGCGAACTCGCTTAAGCTGGCCGGTAACAGGGCGCAGCAGCTGGCCATTTCGGCACTGGTCTTTGTCAGCAACCTGTGTATTGCCAATAACACTGTTGCTATTGTCTTAACCGGTGAGGTCAGTAAAACGCTGGCACAGCAGCACCATATCACTCCGCGCCGCAGTGCCAGCCTGCTGGATATTTTTGCCTGTATCAGCCAGGGGTTAGTGCCTTATGGTGCTCAGGCACTGTTACTGGGTGCCAGCTTTGGCATATCGCCGTGGCAGGTTGTCACACAGAGCTATTATTGTTTAATTCTGCTGGTAGTAGCCATTCTGGCCGTGCTCGTCCATAACAATACCGCTACAGAGCAGTAAACCGGTTCAGGCGGTTTTGACCAGCCAGCGTTTCAGCACCGACGCTGGTTTGGCAACGGCATGGTACAACAAAATAGACCAGCGCATTTTAAGCTTATGCCCCCTGACAAACCAAAGTGCTTTACATAAAGCCGGCACCATACCGTTATCTGATAAGGTTTTTATAAAGCACAGGCAAAGCCGCCGCTGTGGTGCAGGGGCATCAGGCTGCGCCAGATAACCTGCTGCATGCTGAGAAAACACTTTTGCCAATACATACACCACATTACTGACTGCCTGTGCCGCACCTATATGTACGGCTTCCTGCAGCAGAGATGGCAGCAAAGCCTGTTCAGCTAAAGTACAAAACTGGTCATTCAGATCGATAATGTCTTTTACACTACGGTGTGTTTCTTCCTGCCAGAATAAATGCACAGCAGCATGAATAAACAAATGTTGCAGGCACGGCACTTTAAAACCTGAGCCTGTTATGGCCTCAGCCCGTGCAAAAAACGGCGCTATATTCAGCTTCTTTGCCGATGCCGGCGGAAAAATCTGATGATGTAAATCAATCACGCTGTCACGCTCAAAGTGTTGCAATGGTGGATTCTGATGCGACCAGCGCAAATAATACTGCCTGTCGTATTCCGGCATCTGTGGCTCATAAAAGCCCTTGCAGAACAATGCGTTTTTCACCTCGGCCAATGATGGGGCCGGCACCAGCAAATCGATATCTGAAAACAGCCTGCCTTTACTGACAGGTAAAGCTAAAGCCCGGTAAGCGGCCCCTTTTAGCAGCAGGCAAGGGCAATCTAACTGCTGCAGCATGGGTTCCAGTTGCTGTAACTCAAAAAACAGCGACTGCTGCTGCTTGGCCGCATATTTTGCGCCAGATCCGAGCTGACGTTTAACTTGCTCCGGCACGTCATCAAACCGGCCTGTCGCCTGTAATTTGACACAGGCCTTAGCCAGCAAGCCATGCTTGCGCAACTCTTGCA
Source organism: uncultured Rheinheimera sp. (assembly GCA_964511675.1). Taxonomy (GTDB): domain Bacteria; phylum Pseudomonadota; class Gammaproteobacteria; order Enterobacterales; family Alteromonadaceae; genus Alishewanella. The sequence continues at coordinate 3,458 of CAZEGA010000103.1, read as the reverse complement.
GTAAGCGGGTCCAGTCTGCGGCAGAGGCATCCGTGACATACTGCTGCGGTGCGTTAAAAAATGCCAGTGTCTGCGATATCACCTTAACTGCTCCAGCAAGGTAAAGACCTCATCAGCATCGGCATAATGTAAGCGCATTAACTTAACACTGCGCACTAAGCGGCCCAGCGCCAGAAACCCCTCCGTACCGAGCACTGAATAATTAAAAGAGTTATTTATCAGCTGCATTATGCCCTGCGCGGCAGCAACAGGTTCAAATACCGTTTTCAGGCAACTGCGGTCATATCGCGGGAAGATCACATGGCTGGCATAACATGGCTCAGTGTAGTGCTGCCAGCTGAGTGCACTGGGCAGCAGATAACCAACAGTACCTTTTATCGTGTTACGAATATTCAGCCTTAGGTCGGCCGCAGGATAACGTTGGCGGATCACATCCAGCGCTGTGTTCTTCAGGCTGACAGGTCTGACACAAGGCACCACCATACCGGTATTAATATCGATCAGACAGGTTTCATCTGACAGTAAGCGCCAACCTTCTAACATCAGCATGGCACTAAGCGTACTTTTACCCGCGCCAGGCTCTGCGGGCAGCACTATTGTCAGGTTCTGTTTTTGTAGCACGGCAGCATGAAACGCCAGATAGTGGTGCTGAAAAGATGCAATGCTCCAGTTGAACGCCCATTCAAATATGGCGGGTAAATGGGCTTTTTCAGCCATACGAAAATGCTCAGATGCCGAGCCAACCAGATAATCACCGGTCAGCCCGGCCCAGCGGCGGTATACGTTGAGGTCAAAATCATAGACAGTCCCCTTGTCAATAGGCCTCATAATACTGTGTGGATACAGCTGCTTAACTGACTCCAGCAAATAGCGTGATGTATTGGTTACCACAACAGAAAAAGGGTAAGTGTGCAACGCGAAATGACAATTGCTCATGCTGTCGTTTCTGTCACGTTCAGCAAATCAGCTTGCGCTGCCAAGGTGGTTTCATGGCTTACAGGGTCAAACAGCAACACATAAGTTACTGCCTCACCCAGGTTACTGCAGGTAAACTCGCTTTCAATATAGCCGGCAGCTGGCGTGTTGCTCCACGCCAGCCAGTCGGCATAACTTGCTTCTGCATCAGGAAACATAAGGGGCATATCACTGCAAGGTTAACAACACCAGATACTGAGCTTGTGCCTACAGCTTAATACCCATTGACATAGAAAGCCACCAGCCTGATTAAATCAGCCCGCACCTGACCGTTCGCCTGCTGATATGCCCTGACAAAATCATCAGGACGCGGGAATTCTCCGGTTTTACGCAGTACATGTTCCAGATAAAAAGCATAAAGGAAGCAATAGGTAATATTACGCTCAAAACTGTTAGCCTGCTCTTTGACACAACTTTCAAATTTAGTGCTTTTGCTACCACCAAACACGTCTTTGAACTTCGTCTCCGTATCAATAACCTTACTTTTGTATTTGTAAACCTTAGGTGCTGCCTTTCTGAAACATCCGGTGTGTTTACCAAAATAATCTACATTACGAATTTTATCCGAGACATACTCTTTGCATTGTTTGCCGGTTTGGGCAGCCATAGAGGCAATTTGCGATGCTGTTGCACTTAAACCACAGTTAAGTGAAGAAGAACCCCAGGTAGCCCGGCTTTTAAAAGACATTAACAGCGGTACGCCGGCTATCCCGGCTTTAAGCAAAAAAGCTCTGCGGCTGTTCAGATCCTGTGTTAAGTCCTTATTGTCATTTCTTTCCATAGCAGTTTCCCGAAACATGCAACACACTGGCTGATAATAGACTATGCAAAAATCAATCCATAGCTATAAAGTCATGATTTAAAAATAAAACAGTAAGTACCGGCACACCGACAGCTCTGAGTTTGTAAAACAAACTGACACTCAGCGCTGACAGTCTGGCAACGCTGACGCCGCTTTACGTTCATTAAACAGCTTCATGGCGTCCGGCATTTTAGCGCGTAAATCCTTGATCCGGGTTTCCGGTAACGGGTGGGTTGACATAAATTCTGGTGTACCAGCACTCCCCTGCGCGGCCATATTCTGCCACAGGTTCACAGCCTGGCGCGGCTCAAAGCCCGCTCTGGCCATTAATTCCAGCCCGATAATATCCGATTCTGTTTCATGCGCCCGGCTGAACGGCAATGCCACACCAAACTGCGCGCCTAACCCAAACACTGTCATCAGCTCCTGCTGGTAACGTACACCGTAAGCTTTCATACCGGCATCACCGAGTGCCAGTATGGTCTGAATGCCCTGATTGGTCGATAAGCGCTCATTGCTATGGCCAGCAATAACATGACCAATTTCATGCCCTACCACCGCAGCCAGTTGCTCCTGATTTTCAGCCACTTTCAATAAACCGGTGTACACGCCAATTTTGCCACCAGGCAGGGCAAAAGCATTGACCTGATCAGAGTCAAATACCACAATTTCCCAGCTTTGCGCGCGTAATTTATCCGGTGTGACAGCCAGCAGGCTGTCCGCAACACATCTGACATAACGGTTCAGTTTAACGTCTTTAGCAATAGGTGTTTCTGCTTTCATGGCTTCAAATGTCTGTGCGCCCATTTTGCCAAGCTCGGCATCATTAAAAAGCATGATCTGCCGCCGGCCGGTAGGTGACTGGGCGCAGGCTGCAATAACCATGGCACAGGTGGCGGTAACAAACAATTTCTTCAACATGGTAATGTCCTTATCTGTTGCTATAGCAGGAAAGCCAATACTATAACGTTATTGTATCTGCTGAAAAACAAAAAACCACCTGCGGGTGGTTTTTTGTTTTTCAGCAGATACAATAACGTTAT
>CAZEGA010000103.1:0-628 GCA_964511675.1 uncultured Rheinheimera sp. | reverse complement strand
CATTACAGATTAACTGGTTAGATCATCAAAGAACTTTTTCACCCCATCGAAAAAGCCTTTCGATTTCGGCCGGTGTTTGGCTTCACCATCGCCGGCCATACTGTCATCCAGCTGGCGCAGCAGGTCTTTTTGCTTTTCGCTTAAGTTAACCGGTGTTTCAATCACCACCTTACACACCAGATCACCAACGCCGCCACCCCGCACCGATTTCACCCCTTTACCACGCAGACGGAACATCTTGTCGGTTTGGGTTTCAGCCGGAATTTTCAGCTTAACGCGGCCATCCAGTGTCGGCACATCAATTTCACCGCCCAGTGCAGCTATGCTGAAACTCAGCGGCACATCACAATACAGGTTGTTGCCATCGCGGACAAAAATCGGGTGCTCTTTTACATGCACCTGCACGTACAGATCACCTGCCGGTGCGCCATGCATACCCGCTTCGCCTTCGCCGGTCAAGCGGATGCGATCACCGGTATCTACACCGGCCGGAATTTTCACCGACAGCGTTTTGGTTTTTTCTATCCGGCCTTCGCCATGACACTTACTGCATGGCTCGGGAATAATCTTGCCACGGCCATTACAGGTCGGGCAGGTTTGCTGTACGGCAAAAAAGCCCTGGCGCATA
>CAZEGA010000102.1:1656-10333 GCA_964511675.1 uncultured Rheinheimera sp. | reverse complement strand
CCCATCGGCACCAGCCGCTCTTTCTGGCCTTTACCCACTACCCTTACCAGAGCGTGTTGCAGGTTAAGTTGTTGCATCGACAGGCCAACTAATTCCGACACCCGCAAACCGCTGGCATACAGCAGCTCCAGCATGGCTTTATCGCGAAACTGGATCGGATCGGTTAAATCCGGCGCATTCAGCAGCGCCTCCACATCCTGCTCGGACAGGCTTTTCGGCAGGTTGCGGCCCAGTTTCGGGTTTTGCAGCTGTGTCAGCGGGTTATCGGCAATTTTGCCGCTCTGGTGTGCATAGGCATAAAACCGCCGCAGGCTGCTAAGCGCCCTTGAGGTACTGCGCGGGCTGAATTGCTGATCAACCCGCTGTGCCAGATAGTCGTTTACCAGCAGGCTGTCGGTACTGAGTAAATGCTGGTGCTGCGCGGCAACAAAAGCGGCAAATTTCTTTAAATCTGTGCCATAAGCGCTGAGGGTATGCTCACTTACACCTTTATCCAGCCACAGCTGGTCCAGAAACTGGCTGATCAGCTGAAGATCTGCAATCTGAGGTGGTACTGCCGCTGCTGTCATGCCGTTACTGTTCTGCTTATCCGCCCGCCAAACTGGCGCTATGGTAGCGCATAGCGGCGGCCGGGCAAAGCCGGGATTTTGCTAAAGCCGCGGTTCTGCTACACTGCGCCTCTTTTAATTAGGGCACTTGTTGTAGTGAGACTGGCATGAAAATCGGCTTATTTTATGGCTCAACCACCTGTTATACCGAAATGGTGGCAGAGAAAATTCAGGCATTAATTGGCGCCGAAACGGTTGAACTGCACAATATCAAGCAGGTGCCGCTGGCCAGAATGGCCGACTACGATATTCTGATCCTGGGCCTGTCGACCTGGGATTTCGGCGAAATCCAGGAAGACTGGGAAGCCCACTGGATTGAGATCAGCGCGGTTGATTTAAGCGGCAAAATTATTGCCATTTACGGCATGGGCGACCAGCTCGGCTACGCCGAATGGTTTATCGACGCCGTAGGTATGCTGCATGATGCCATAGCACCGCAACAGCCAACCCGTATTGGCTTCTGGCCCGCAACCGGTTATGACTTTATCGCCTCCAAAGCGCTGACCGATGATGGCGCATGGTTTTACGGCCTGGCACTGGATGATGAAAACCAGTACGACCTGACCGACCAGCGGCTGAATGACTGGGTCAGCCAGATCCTGGAAGAAATCGCCGAGTTATGCTGACCCCCTCGGTTTAACTCCGTTCAGCCAGTTGCATCAGGTTGACCAGCATACTACTGAGTTGCTCGCTGGCCTGCTGTGCCGCCTGCAACGGTGCTGATGGCGTGGCCTGGGCCTGTTGCAACTGTGCCAGTGCATCAAACAGCGTGCCCAGCAACTGATGCGGGTTTTGCCGGCTGAATTGCTGTAAATCCTGCTTTAAACGGGAGTTTTGCAACAGCAAATCAAGCTGATCGCGTAGTGCTTTCTGATCCTGCACGGTACGGCAGTGGGTTTTGACCCTGGCCTGCATGACCGGCGGGTTAACCGGCTTGGTAATATAATCGACGGCACCGAGTTCAAGGCCTTTGACAATATTGTCGACATTGTTTACCGCCGTCAGAAAAATAACGGTAATGTGCTGGGTATCCGGATTGGCTTTCAGCCGACGGCACACTTCAAAACCATCCATCCCCGGCATCATAATATCCAGCAGTACCAGATCCGGCTGCGGCTCGGCCGCGCAAATTTTCAGTGCGGTTTCGCCGCTGGTGGCAGCTTTAACACTATAGTCCTGGCGCAGAATATCGCTGATCAGCTGAATATTATCCGGCACATCGTCAACCACCAGAATACGCGGCTGGCCGCTTTTACGCTTGGTGGCACCTGCTGTTTCTGCCGCCGCAGCCGTGGTTTTTGCCGGTTGTTGTCCCAGTGCCCGCAAAATTCTGGCTTGCAGGATGCGGGCTGAAAACGGCTTGGCAATATAGTCCGACACGCCCTGCTCAATTGCCTGCATTACCGCCGATTGCTCCAGCACCGAAGACAACATAATAAACGGCACCTTTGCCAGCAGCCCACTGGCCCGCACATGCTGCAACAGGCCGATGCCATTCACTTTCGGCAGTTGTGCTTCGGCAATAATGATATCAACCGAGGTGACAGACAATAACTGGATGGCCTGGGCACCATTGCTGGCGGTAACCACCCGGCTGATACCCATTTCGGTCAGCATGGCACTGATAATAGAGCGCATATTATCAACCGCATCGACCACCAGCACTGTCATCAGGTGCAGGGCTTTCCTGCCTTGCATATCATCAAGTTGCATTCACATTTCTCCGCTTTTATGCACTGGCTGGTATTGTCAGGTAACATTAGGCATATTACCAAAAAAGCACAACTCGTAGGATTACTATGATGCATCTTTATGCTGGCCCGCGGCGTTACTGGTTGTTTTTGTTCTTGTGCTGGTTGTCGCTGCCGTTGTTCTGTGCTGCAGAGGGTAAAATACAGCAGCTGTCTGTTTATGCCCACCGCGCTAATCCGCAGTTTTTTGCCGCTACCCAGGATAGCGCCGGCTACCTGTGGTTTGGCACCGCCGATGGCCTGATGCGTTACGATGGCTACGGTTTTACCCGCTTTGAGCATGACAGCAGCCGGCCGGATTCGCTGTCGCATAACAGTGTCGGCGTGCTGTTACACGATTCGCAACAGCGGCTGTGGGCCGGCACCTGGGGCGGCGGCCTGAACCTGTACCAGCCACAAACACAATCGTTCCGGCATTACCGGCATCAACCGGACCAGGCCGGCAGCCTGGGGGAAGATCGGATACAGGCGTTATATGAAAGCCGCGATGGCAGTATCTGGGTTGGCACCAATGGCAGCGGGCTGCATCGTTATCTGCCTGAAACCGACCAGTTCGAGCATTATCACAGTGCAGAGCTAAGCCGTGGCAACCTGCGGATCTGGAGCATTGCCGCAGACCAGCAAGGTGATATCTGGCTGGCCACGTCGGATGGCTTAGTCCGGTTAAACCGGCAAACCGGGCAACTGAGCCGTTATGCCGATGCCGGCTATGATCACCCGGAAATCCGCACTTTGCATATTGATGCCCAACAACGGCTGTGGATCTCAACCCGGCTCAGTTTTGGCCGCTTTGATCCGCAGCAAAAGCAGTACCTGCCCTATACACTGCCGGAAGGTAATTCCCCGTCGGCCAACAGCCTGACCGAACGCGACGGTTATTTACTGCTGGCCACGCTGGCCGGTATTTACCGCCTGAACCTGGCAACCACTGAATTTGAACCGGCCGCCGCTAACGGGCAATGGGAACTGCTGGGCAACCAGGATGTGCGGCAGATGCTGATTGACGACACCGGTCTGCTGTGGGCGGCCACCCGCTACTCCGGCGTACTTAAAGTGTTTCCAGAGGCGCCGGCCTTTACCGCCTGGCACAATTATCTGACAGAATATCCGTTATCCGGCTTGTTTTCGCAGGTACTGTCTGTGGCGCCGCGACAGCAAGGCGGCATCTGGCTGGGTACCGGCAAAGGGCTGGTGGCGTTTGACCAGCACCAGCAGTTTACCCCGCTGGTCAGCGCCGAAAACCCGCTCGGTTTAACCCGGTTCCGGGTAAAAACCATTGCTACGCTGCCAGACGGACGCCTGCTGATGGGCACCGATTCCGGCTTATTTGAACTGCACCAGCAGCAGAGCCTGCCAGTGCCGCTGCACTGGTGGCCGGAAGCGAACCACTCGATTGAAGCACTGAGCACCGATCGCCGGGGCAACCTGTGGCTGGTAATGTCGCGTGGCAGGGGCGTAAGCCGCTGGTCGCTGGCCAGCAACGAAGTACGGCACTATTTACAGGATATTGATGCAGTAGAGATTGATCCGGCCTTTACCATTGAAGACTACAGCGATGGCAGTGTCTGGGTCGGTACCGAGGGCCAGGGCTTATTCCGGCTGCAACCTGACAGCGGTCCAGACCACGAAAAAATACAACACTTTGCGCCCGGCGAGAACGGGCTGCATAACGGCTTTATCAATGCAGCACTGCAAACGGATGCCAACACCTGGTGGTTTGCCACCAACGACGGCCTGGCACGTTTTGATAAAAGCACAGCCCAGTTTCGCCATTTCAACAGCACCACCACCGGTGAAGGCTTAATAGTGCAGGCGCTGGTTGCCGACGACAACGGCATGTTGTGGCTGGCCAGCACCATGGGTATTCTGCGGCTGGACCCGGATAGCGGCACTTTTCACCATTTCTCCGTACACGACGGCCTGATCAGCAACAGCTTTCAGCCCAGATCGGTCTGGCAGGCAGCGGATGGCCAGGTGTTCTTCGGCAGTATCAACGGTTTTACCAGCTTTTACCCGGCTGCGGTTAACGTGAATACCGTGGTGCCGCCGTTAGTGATCACGGCCATCACCATTGATGGCAAGCCACAGCTGCCGGTGCCACAGCGACTGCAACTGCCCAGCGACTATAAAAACTTCAGTATCCGCTTTGCCGCGCTGGATTTTCAGGCCAGCGAGGATAACCGCTACAGCAGCCGCCTGCTCGGTTATGATGACTGGAGCCAGGGCAACACCAGTAATACCGTGACCTATGGCCGCTTATCGCCGGGCGAATACCAGTTTGAACTGATTGGCAGCAACAATCACGGCACCTGGAACCGGCACAGTACCCTACTGCCGGTAGACGTGCTGCCAGCCTGGTATGAAACACTGTGGTTCCGGCTGACACTACCGGTGTGCCTGACACTATTGCTGCTACTGTTTTACTACTGGCGCATCCGCCAGCACCGGGCTACCGCGCGCTATTTAGCGTCCCAGGTCGAACAGCGCACCCGCGAACTGGCCCGCACCGAGCAACGGCTGGAACTGGCACTGCAGGGCGCCAATGCCGCCACCTGGGAATGGAATACCGAGACGGATGAATTGATCACCAGTGAGATCTGGCCGGCGATGCTGGGTTACTCCGCAGGCCAGCTGGCAGAGCTGTGTGACCGGCGTTTAAGCGGTATGCTTCAACTACTACATCCGGAGGATCGTGTACTGATCAGTGCCAGCCTGCAACAACATCTGGCTGGCCAGAGCGATATGCTTCGTACCGAATACCGTATACAAACGGCAGATCAACGCTGGAAATGGGTTCTGAGCATCGGCAAAGTACAGGACGCCGGCTTTGCCGCCACGGCTGGCCGGCGGATCTTTGGTATCAATCTGGATATCAGCGACACTAAGGCACTGGAAACAGCGTTAACGGAAGCCAAGGACAAAGCCGAACAGGCCACCCGGGCCAAATCTGATTTTCTGTCTAATATGTCGCATGAAATACGTACGCCGATGAATGCCATTATCGGTATGAGCCATCTGGCGTTACAGACAGAATTAAACCGCAAGCAGCGTAATTACATCGAAAAAGTCCACCGCAGTGCAGAAAATCTGCTCGGTATTATCAACGATATTCTGGATTTCAGTAAGATTGAAGCCGGTAAGATGGAAATTGAATATATTGATTTCCGGCTGGATAGCGTACTGGATAACCTGCTGAATGTGATTGGCTTAAAAGCCGAAGAAAAAGGCATTGAGCTGCATTTTGATGTGGCGCCGGATGTGCCCCGGCAACTGCGGGGCGATCCGTTACGGCTGGGCCAGATCCTGACCAACCTGTGCAACAATGCGCTGAAATTTACCGAGCAGGCCGGTGATGTGGTGCTATCGGTACAGGTCGAGCAGCACGCGGCAGAGCAGGTGCTGCTGGCATTTGCCGTGCGCGACACCGGCATCGGCATGACTCCGGAGCAACAGCAGCGGTTGTTCCAGTCATTCAGCCAGGCTGATACCTCCACCACCCGTAAATACGGTGGCACCGGCCTGGGGCTGGCGATTTGCAAAACCCTGACCGAACTGATGGGCGGCACTATCAGCGTCCACAGCGAAGCCGGCGCCGGCAGCACTTTCCGCTTTACTGCCTGGCTGCAACCGGGTAACAGTCAGCAGGCCGAACCCGACTGGCAGATGCAGCAACAGCAGCTGGAACAGCTTAAAGTGCTGGTAACCGACGATAACAGCACCGCCAGGGAAATTCTGCTGACCATGCTGCAACACTTCCGGCTGCAATGTACTGCAGCAGCCAACGGCAGTGAAGCCATAGCCCTGCTGCAACAGGCCGATCAACAACACCCTTTTGATATCGTGCTGATGGACTGGCAAATGGCCGGCCTGGATGGCATTGACGTGATCCGGCAGATCCAGCAAACCACACCGTTACAGCATCAGCCGGCGGTGGTACTGGTTACCGCCTACGGCAAGGAAGATGCCGAAAGCGCCGCCGCGGGCCTGGCGGTCAGCACAGTGCTGACCAAACCGGTTACACCGTCCACGCTGTTCGACGCACTGATGTCAGCGGCAGGCCGGGCGCATGTCCGTTCAGGCCATGGCCAACAGCGGGATAAACAGCTACAGGATGCCATCCGCCAGTTACAGGGCGCCCATATCTTGCTGGCAGAAGATAATATAATGAACCAGGAGCTGGCCATCGAGCTGCTGACCAGCAATGGTATGCAGGTAACGCTGGCCACAGATGGCAGCCAGGCATTAACCATGTTGCAGTCCGGCCAGTTCGACGGTGTACTGATGGATTGCCAGATGCCGGTGATGGACGGTTATAGCGCAACCCGGGTGATCCGGGCTAATCCGGCATATCAGCAACTGCCCATTATTGCCATGACAGCCAACGCCATGGCCGGTGACCGCGAAGATGCACTGGCGGCCGGTATGAACGACCATATCGCCAAGCCTATTGATATCAACGCCATGTTTATCACTATGGCAAAATGGATCACACCAGCCAAACCAGCAACGACTACCGCGCTGCCACAGCAATTGCCGTTATCAGCGGCACTGCCGGCGCTGCCGGGTATTAACACCGCCAAAGGCCTGGCCATTACCCGGCATAACCACAAACTGTACCGCAAACTGCTGTGGCGCTTTGGCCAGTGTTATCAACACTTTGCCGCTGATTTTGCCGCCGCCCGGCTGGATGCCGATACTAGCGCCGCTACCCGCTATGCCCATACGTTAAAAGGCAATGCCGGCAATATCGGTGCAGAAGCAGTACAGGATGTCGCCGCCATACTGGAACACCTGGCACCACAGGCCAGCGCAGCAGACATTGATGCTGCCGCACAGCAGGTAGAACATGCGCTGGCACCGGTACTGGCCGGGCTGGCGCAATTAGAAGAAGCCGATATGGTGCCTGCTATGGCAACAGCCGTTACAGCCAGTGCCGATGAAATCAACGCCCAACTACAGCAACTGGCAGAGCTGATTGCCGATTACGACACCGATGCCACAGAAACGGCGCAGCAACTGGCCGGCCTGTTGCAGCAGACACAGGCAAAAGCTCTGATGCAGAAACTGCTGCAGGCAATAGATAACTTCGACTTTGAGCAGGCAGCAGAGCTGCTGCAACAGCTAAAAAGCCAGATAGAAATCGCGTAGCAGCTGTTTATATTCCGGCGTATAGCCGTGGCTGTTCTGGATCGTCAGTTGGCTGTGCTGGCAGCGGCCGGCTTCGCGTTGCCAGCTCAGCAGCAAACGCTGTACCGGCTTGGCCGGTGTAGTGCGCACCGCACACTGCTGCGCCAGAAACCAGCCGTGCTGCAGCGCCAGGGCCATAAACGGCTCGGCACTGGTCACGGGTAAAATCAGGCTGAAACAGCCGTTATCGGCCAGCAATTCTGCCGCCTTATGCAACAAGGCGGCAAAGGGTAAGCTGTCGCTATGGCGCGCCTGGTGCCGCTTTGCATCCCGGGCCGGCACAGCCTGCTGAAAAAACGGCGGGTTAGACACAATTAAGCGGTAACGTTTGTCAGTCTGATAGGTTAGAATATCGCCCTTTATCAGCCGGATACTGCCGGGCCAGGGGCTGTTTGCCACATTGGCAGCGGCCTGCTGTGCAGCTGCACTGTCCAGCTCTGCAGCATCTATGGCATTGGCACCTGCGGTACGCTGGGCTAACATCAGGCTGATCAGGCCACTGCCGGTGCCAATATCCAGGATAGCGCTGCCCGGCGGCGGCACAGGGGCAAAAGCCCCAAGCAATAAACCATCAGTGCCGACTTTCATCGCACACTGATCATGGGCAACATAGAATTTTTTACATTGAAAACCGGCCGACATCAGCACCTCCGCCGCCAGTTTACGGCCAAGCGCTGATCCTGTCACCGGGCAGGCCACAATGCTGAGGACAAAATGACAACATTCGCAGATTTTCAACTGGACGATGACATTAACCGTGCTATCAGCCTGCGCGGTTTTAACCAGCCCACACTGATCCAGGAAATGGCGATCCCACTGGCGCTGGATGGTAAAGACCTGCTGGCCAGTGCCCCGACCGGCACCGGCAAAACCCTGGCCTTTGTGTTGCCGGCCATTCAGTACCTGCTCGACTTTGGCCGCAAAGATCCCGGTTTTGCCCGCGTACTGGTGATGACGCCAACGCGCGAGCTGGCCTACCAGATCTATGATGAATTTAAGCATTTTACCCAGTTTACCGATCTTAACGTTGGCGTCATTACCGGCGGTATTAACTATGGCAGCCATAAAGATACACTGGAAAAAAACAACGATATTCTGGTCGCTACCCCTGGCCGCCTGACCGAGTACCTG
>CAZEGA010000102.1:0-1646 GCA_964511675.1 uncultured Rheinheimera sp. | reverse complement strand
GCATAGTGCTGGAAGCCCGCCGCCGCCGCCAGACAGTTTTGTTTTCAGCCACGCTGGAAGGCGCCACGCTGGAGCGCTTTGCCGAGCGGGCATTAAAAGAGCCAGAGCGGATTGAAGCTATACCGTCGCGTAAAGAAAAAGCCAAGATCCTGCAATGGCTGCATCTGGCTGACGATGCCCAGCACAAGCTGGCATTGCTGATCCATTTATTGAAGCAACCCGACGTAACCAAAGCCATAGTGTTTATCAAAACCCGTGAACGGCTGGCCAGTTTAACCGGCCAGCTGGAAACTGCCGGCTTGCGCTGTGGCTGGCTGCAAGGCGAAATGCCGCAGGATAAGCGTATGCAGGCAGTGGAGCGTTTCAGCAGCGGCCGGGTCAATATCCTGCTGGCCACCGACGTTGCCGCACGCGGCCTGGATATTGATGATATCAGCCATGTGATTAACTTTGATATGCCGCGCAGTGCCGATGTATATGTGCACCGTATCGGCCGCACCGGCCGGGCCGGCAAAAAAGGCACCGCCATTTCGTTAATTGAAGCGCACGATATGGCGATACTGGCCAAGGTAGAGCGTTACACCGAGCAAAAACTGAAGCGGCGCATCATTGACAGCCTGCGGCCTAAACACAAAGAAGCCAAAGCACCGGTGAAAAAGAAAAAAACCGGCAAAGCCGCAGCGAAAAAAACCGTTAAAAACAGCAAAAAATAAACGCTGTTTTATCAACCGCCTCCCGCACCCAGGCAGGCGGTTATCGCTTTTTATCCGCCCGCTATTGGAATTATTTAGTAAAACTGCTATTGGTAGTAAGAATAAATTATTTATCAGTGGAGTTGCTTAATGGATAAAAGACAATTTATAAAAAGCTGTGCCCTGACCGCGGCATTACTGCCACTGGCCAGTTGCAGCAGTGTTATGGCCGCGCCTGCAGGCAACAGCAAGCGCCTGTTACCACCAGCACTGAATAAAGGCGACACTGTCGCGCTGGTCAGCCCGTCTAAAGCCACTGATGAACCGCTTGATCTGCAAATTGCACAGGAAGTAATGCAGGCGCTGGGCTTTAAAGTCAAAACCGGCAAACACCTGGCAGCCCGCCGCGGCCATTTAGCCGGTACTGATCAGGAACGTGCCAGCGACATTAATGCCATGTTTGCCGATAAAGAGGTTAAAGCCATTATCTGCCTGCGCGGCGGCTCTGGTGCCGCCCGTGTACTGCCGCTGCTGGATTACAACCTGATCCGCAAAAACCCCAAAGTGCTGCTGGGCTATTCCGACATCACCGCACTGCACAACGCCATTCATGCCCAGACCGGCTTAGTCACCTTTCATGGCCCGAACGGTACCGGCAGCTGGAACAGCTTTAATGCTGAGCAGTTTCAGCGGGTGTTTTTTGACCGCGAACTGATGCAATACCAGAATGTGCTGGACGCCAAAGACGAACTGGTGCCACGGCAAAACCGCACGGTAACCATCAGCGGCGGTAAGGTACAGGGCGAACTGGTGGGCGGTAATCTTACCGTATTAACCGCGCTGGCCGGTTCACCTTACCTGCCCGATTTCAGCGGCAAAATTCTGTTTCTGGAAGATGTGGAAGAAGCCCCCTACCGCATTGACCGTATGCTGAGCACGTTAAAACTGATGGGT
>CAZEGA010000101.1:2650-10350 GCA_964511675.1 uncultured Rheinheimera sp. | reverse complement strand
TTATCACGATCCGAAAGGCTGGCCAATGATCCGCGAAGCCCTGATCAAACTGGGTATGCCACATTTAATTGGTCGTAGTAAAGACTGTTTAGTGCCGCCAGAGAGTAAAAACGAGCAATTTAGCAAGCCAGCCAAAGGCGGCAAACCGGCGTTAAGCCGCCATACCGGGTTAAACCCGGCAGCCAGGGCGATTAAACAAGCGGGCATAAAGACGGGCAATGCTAAATCCGGCACGGTAAAAGGCAAGCCAGCTAACAGCAGCCGAAAAGGTGAAAACCGCTAACCAAGTGTTTTCCTGTGTGGTTACTGGCTGTTGCAGCATAAAGGAGGGCGGGTAATGCAGCGGCTGTTTTTTAGCCTGAAGTTTACAGCTTCGCAGCAACAGCAGTTACTGTCTTACCAGCAACAGGCATTAAGCCTGTGTCCGCAAGGCCGGCCGATAGAGGTTGATAATCTGCATTTAACGCTGTTTTTCCTCGGCCAGGTAAGCGAAGCGCAAAAACAGCGCTTAATAACAGCGGCCAGCCAGTTAACCGCGCCGGGTTTTAAGCTGACACTGGATTATCTGGCAGTGTTTGCCCAACCGAAAATCCTTTATCTGGCGCCGGGCAGCATTCCGGCTGAATTGTTGAACCTGCAACAACAAGTCGCTGCAGTTTGTAAAGCCGAAGGCTTTAATGATCTGCATCAGCAATACCGGCCGCATATCACCTTACTGCGCCATGCCATTGATGTTGATGGCGATGTTATCCACAGCGTTACGCCGGTCACCTTTAATATCAACGAGTTTGCGTTATATCATTCCACGCAGTTGGCTGGCCGTTTGCAGTATCTGCCACTTAACTGTTTTACGTTAACGGCGTAAAGCGATAGGTGCAGCGCTTATCGCCGCTAAGTACATGCTGTACCCGCTCAACTTTTATCTGGCTGCCGGCACAGTGTTGAAATAATGCCAGCTCAGCGCGGCAAAAGCCCTGGCAGGCGGTGGCCGCAGCGCAAATAGGGCAGTGATGTTCGGTTAAATACCAGCTGTTATCCTGCTGGTACTGCTGCTGTTGCTGCAATTCGCGTTGGGCAATCAGTTTCTCAACCCCTGCAGCGCCAAATAGTTGTTGCACACTATCCAGCAGTTGCAGTGTGACATCGGCATGACGGTCAGGGAAATAGCTATGGCCTGCGGCCGTTAATTGCCATAGCTGTTGTGGCCGGCCCCGGCCTTCGCTTTGTGTTTTATTATCGACCAGGCCTTGTTCTGCCAGTACCAGCAGCTGTTTACGCGCCCCCATGGAGGTTAGTTCAAGTGCTGCTGCCAGTTGCTGACTACTCTGAGCGCCACGGGTTTTCAGTAAATATAAGATACGTTCATTACTGGCCACCAGTTAGTCTCTGTTGTTGGGCTGATATGCGGGGCTTTTTGTTGCGGGATTTTCTGCTGGCGTAGCAGTAATAATGTGGAACCGCAATTAAATAAACTATTTTGTTTATTTAATTGCGGTCACAACAGGATACCTTGCTGGTAATCCAGCAAGGAATGATAGATGACAAGGGAAGGGATGCCAGCTTTTGTTTCACTGCTGCGTAAGATTCTTACATTAGTACACGACGCCTCCATTTGGATGGTGGCGGGTCATCGTTGTGACGCGTAGTTTTAAGCGATTACCTGAATACACGGGGGCAATGATTGTAGAACCATGAGGCCAGTCATTTGAATTTATGAGCTCAGAAATTTCTTGCAAGTTAGTTTCACCATCAACATCAACCTCTGCAAGACATACCAGTTGGCTGCAAGCTGCTTGTATCATGTTTCCAGGATAATCACGCATGGATGCTGTCAGGTAAGCGAGCAATTCATCTTCGAATATATAAGCATCGGAATGATCTTTTTCTGTTCGCATTTGCTCCAGCACTGAGTCAAAACTTTTACTTTGCATAATGATACCAGCAGGTTCTGCTCTTAGATCACCGTGCTTAGTTGGCAGAACCGTTGATACATTAATGTTCTGATGAAGTATACAATTATCTGAACCCTGTTGGCATAGTTGCTCACGCCATGACGATGATTGGCTGACTGCAGGGATATGTTGGATCGGATGAACAGCTGTTTGCGTTATATCTGCTACCTTGGATTGCTCAGCGAACTGCTCGACACCCACATCCGAAGAATATGCAGTTACGTCATTAGTGATTATTGGCTGAGCTTCAGAGGAAGTATTGTTGTGCTTGTCTGCTGGAGCTTTATATAGAAAATAGATCGACAGCAGACATAAGGCGATCAGAGCAGCCAGTAGTTTAAACGTATTACTCATTATTGCTACCTTACAGTATTTGTGACGATAAGCAGTGTAAATATAAAAGGAAGAGTGTTTAATTCTTCCCTGAATAAAGCGATCAAGATGATTTATCTTTCCGAGTTTGCGGGAGGGAAGATGGTGGTCACTCTCCCACCACAGCAGTCTTTTATTGATATCGAACCATCCGGGTTGTGGGTGATAACGCAGCTATTTGTACAAGTAGTTACTGGGGTTGCGTTAGCAAAAAGTGAAAAAAGACAAACAAATAAAATTCCGCAATATTTTTTCATAAAGTTATCCTCTCATTATTGTAAGTTTTTACTGTGCAATATGTTGTGTATGTTTGTCAATGTATATATGCGTGTATTTGTGTGTATTTTTTGTGTTAAATAGGCCGGTGCGTTTATAAAAGCGGATGCTTAGAGCAGCAAGGCGGCATGCTCCACCCGCTTCCGGTCTTCATTTGTTTGTACTCCCTGGTTAGGCTTGGAATTAAACTTAACTTCAGGGGGGCAATAACAAATCATTGCATTATGTAAGGGCTGCAGGCTGTTATAGTTCATCAGTGATTAATTTTCGCGGCCTATACTCGGCGCTGACACCTCATTAACAAGGATTGGTTATGCCTGCCTTTACTGCTTTTTTTCGTCGCATCTTCGGCTCGGTCAGCTGGACAGCGCCACTCTGGCTGCAACAGCTTAAACAGAGCGCGCAGCAGCGCCCGGGCCGGTTCTGGGGCGGTATTACCGTGCTGCTGGCAGTAAGCGTTGCGGCGGCGGGCGGTTATTACTATTACCGGCAACTGCCCAAGCCGCTGCAGGTTGTCGCCAGCTTAAGTGCGCCACAGATTGGCCATTACCAGGATGATACCGAGCAGCCGACTGCGCTGACCCTGCATTTTGCCTACGATGTAACCAGCCGTGCCGCTGCCGTGCACACTATGCCTGTTGCGCAGCTGTCTGCCGCCCGGCTGGATTTAATTGGCGAAGTGCTAAGCGAAGGCGTCAGGATCAGCCCGGATATTGCCGGCAACTGGCTGTGGCAGGATGACAACACCTTAACCTTTACGCCAGAGCAGGCCTGGCCGGCGGGCAGCCGCTATGAAGTAACGCTGGATAAACAGATTTTTGCGCCATCCACCCGGCTTGGCCGCAATAGCTACCGCTTCAGCACGGCAGAGCTTGGCGCTCATATCGAGCGGCTGCGCTTTTACCAGCACCCTACCGAACTTAACAGCCGCCAGGTGGTGGCAACCTTGCGTTTCAGCCATCCGGTGCTGCTTGACAGTGTAGAGCAGAAACTGGCACTGACCATGCGCGACAATGGCGCTGATATTAACAGCAAAGGCAAGGCGCTGGGTTTTACCTTAACGGCAGATAAAACCGGCCGCGAAGTCTATGTACAGTCGGCAGCATTAACCCTGCCAGCGCAGGAGCAGTACCTGACACTGGCGCTGGCCCGTGGTGTAAAAGCGCGCCATGGTGATGGTGTGAGCAGCGAAAGCCAAAGCGACCAACTACTGGTGCCGGATAAAAGCAGCTTCTTAAAAGTACAGCAACTGCGCACTGATATTGTGTTTACGCCAGAGCAGGAGCCGGAACAGATGTTGCTGCTGGAATTTACCGACCGTATCAGCCGGACTGAGCTGCAACATAAACTGAAAGTGTACCTGCTGCCCAAACACCCCCAACGTAATTCCAATTACTGGGCGCCGGGGGAAGTCACCAGTGCCGTATTACAGCAGGCCAGCCTGTTAAGCACCGAGCTGATGCCCACCGCAGAGCCACACGACAGCGCTTTCAGCCTCAGGCTGGATGTAACACCTGGGCAAAGTATGTTTGTCAGCATTGCCAAAGGTTTGCAGTCCGGCAGCGATTTTACGCTGGCGGGTGAATACCGGGCCGTAGTCCAGGCACCGTCTTATCCGAAACAGGCCCGGCTGGTCGGCGAAGGCGCACTGCTCAGCCTGAGTGGCGATCAGACCTTACAACTGTTAACCCGCGGTGTAAGCGGGGTAAAAGTGACCCTGCATAAGCTGTTGCCGGAGCACCTGAACCATTTTATCAGCCAGACCGGTGGTGATATCAGAGCGCCGCATTTTTATAACTACAACTTTGATGAAAGCAATATCAGTAGCGTGCATGAGCAAACGTTCAGCCTGGCACAAACGCATCCGAAGCAGGCCAATTACCTGGCCCTGCCGTTAAAACCTTACCTGGCTAAGGCGGGCATGGGCGTATTTTTTGTCAAACTGACCGAGTTTGACCCTAAACGCCCGGACAACCAGGGCCGGGAGCTGGATAAACGTGTGGTGCTGGTTACCGATCTGGGCCTGCTGGTAAAACATCAGGCCGACAGCAGCCAGCAGGTATTTGTGCTGTCGGTAGCCAGTGGCAAGCCGGTACAGGGCGCGACAGTGGAGTTGCTGGGCAAAAACGGTGTGGCCGTATTAACCGGTATCAGCGATGAACAGGGCCATGTCAGTTTAGGTAAAACCGATGGTTTTACCCGCGAGCGCCAGCCGGTGGTGTATCTGGTCAGCCGCAGCCGCGACGGGGTAACCGACAGCAGTTTTATTCCGTATGACCGCTACAGCCGGCAGCTGGATTATTCTAAGTTTGATACCGGCGGCCGCTATCAGGAGGCGCAAAGTGATAAAGCCTTAACGGCTTATATGTTCAGCGATCGTGGTATTTACCGCCCAGGCGAACAGGTGCAACTGGCGGCTATTATCCGTAACAGTGATTTATCCCTGGCAGCCGGCCAGTTACCGCTGAAAATTCAGCTTAAAAGCCCGCGCGGCAATACGTTCTGGCAACAAAACTTCAGTTTAACCGGCCGTGGTTTGCACAGTTTCAGTATTGATACCCAGGCGTACAGCGAGACCGGCAATTACTATGCCTCGGTCAGCCTGCTGGACAGCAAGGGCAATACGCAGCGGCATCTGGGCTCGGTTAACTTTGCGCTGGAGGAGTTTCTGCCGGATACGCTGAAGATCCAAAACCGCTTTAACCAGAGCGCCAGCGGCTGGCTGTCACCACAGGATCTGCTGGCCACAGTGCAGCTGGACAACCTGTTTGGTACGCCGGCACAGCAGCGGCGGGTCAGTGCCACGCTGGAGCTTATTCCGGCGCGGTTCAGTTTCAGCGAATATGCCGATTACCGCTTTATTGCGCCGCAGCAAGATGAGCAACAGCGCAGTACAGTGCGCCAGACGCTGGACGAGCAGCACACCAATGCAGATGGCCAGGCCAGCTTTACGCTGCCGCTGGCACAATACAGTGGTGGCACCTACCGCTTGGTACTGACCAGTGAAGGCTTTGACAGCGGCGGCGGGCGCAGTGTTAAGGCTATCAGTAGCGCCTGGGTGTCGCCCCTGGGGGCGCTGGTTGGCGTAAAGGCCGATGGTGAGCTGAATTATCTGAAACGCCAGCAAAAACGCAGCCTGCAGTTTATTGCGGTAGATCACAACCTCGTGCAGGTGGCGCTGCAGGGCATTGAACTTAAACTGGTGGAAAAACGGCCATTGTCGTCGCTGGTGAAGCAACATGACGGTACCTTTGCCTACCAGAGCATAGTGCAGGATATCGAGCTTGGCAGCAGTGAGTTTGCTATTGCCCAACAGGGCAGCGATTATCTGCTGCCAACAGAGCAGGCCGGCGATTTTGAGCTGCAACTGCACCGGGAGGGGCAACTGCTGGGTAAACTGGCGTTCAGTGTGGTGGGGGCGGGCAATACCAGTGCCATGCTGGAGCAAAATGCCGCTCTGGCGGTAAAACTGGACCGGGCCGACTATAAAGCCGGTGACTGGATAGAGCTGAATATTACCGCGCCTTATACCGGCAGTGGCCTGATCAGTATTGAAACCGACAAAGTGCATAGTTTCAGTTGGTTCAGCAGCGACACGACCAGCAGCATTGCACGCATCCGTGTGCCTCCGCAGCTGGAGGGTAATGCCTATGTCAATGTGGCGTTTGTCCGCGCCAGCGACTCTGACGCGCTCTTTGTCAGCCCGCTCAGTTACGCTGTGGTGCCGTTTAATATTGACCGTAGTGCCCGTACGCTGAATATTGCGCTGAGCGCGCCGGAAGAAGTGCGGCCGGGTAAGGCCTTTACCCTGGGTTACCGCACTGACAAACCCGCCGACCTGCTGGTATACGGTGTAGATGAAGGTATCTTGCAGGTGGCGGGTTATACCTTGCCGGACCCGTTAGCGCATTACCTGCAAAAACGGGCGCTGCAGGTGCGCAGCCTGCAAATGCTGGACTTGATCCTGCCGGAGTTCAGTGCCCTGCAGCGGCAGCGTGCCGGGGTCGGTGGCGATACCGAGCGTATGGCGCTGATGGCAGCGAAAATGATGCTGGATAAAAACCTGAACCCGTTTGCCCGCCGTGCCGAGCAACCGGGTGTGTTCTGGCTGGGTATTGTTAAAGCCGGTACAGAGCCGGGCAGTATGCAGGTTACCCTGCCACAGAGTTTCAGTGGCAATGTCAGGTTAATGGCGGTGGCCGTGGGTGATAGTGCGCTGGCATCGGCCAGCCGGGATCTGCGCGTGCGTGGCCCCTTTGTGTTAACACCGGAAGTGCTGCAAAGCGCTGCACCGGGGGATGAGTTTGATGTCAGTGTCAGCGTGGCCAACGGCATTACAGGCTCGGGGGCAGCTGCACCGGTGCAGGTCAGCCTTGAGCTGCCGGCGCAGCTGACAGTACAGGGCGACGCCGTGGCGCAGCTTAAGATCAACGAAGGCAGCGAGCAGAGTGCGCGTTTCAGGCTGAAAGCGTCCGGCGCTGTGGGTGAGGCCAGCCTCCGTTTTACCGCCCGTTACCAGCAGGGTACGGTTACGGAAGACGCATCGCGCGAGGTTAGCCTGAGTATCCGCCCGGCTACGCCGTATCTGACGACGCTGAGCGCCGGGTTCAGTAAAAATGGTCAGGCAGAAGTGCCGACCCGCTACCCGCTACATGCCGAGTTTGCCCAGCTGAGTGTCGCCGCCTCGGCCAGCCCGCTGGTGCTGGTGGAAGGCTTTACCGATTACCTGGCGCGTTATCCGCATGGCTGCACCGAACAGGTAGTGTCGCAGGTATTCCCCTGGATTGGCCTGGTACAGCAGCCATCGTATCAGGCACAGTGGCCGGCGCTTAATGAAAAATTTGCCGTATTAATACAAAAACTTGCCGAGCGCCAGCAAAGCGATGGCGGTTTCAGTTTCTGGCCTGGTGGTTACAGCAGTGCCGACTTCCCCAGTATTTATGCCATGCACTTTTTACTGGCGGCGCGCGAGCAAGGGCTGGCGGTGCCGGATCACCTGTACCAGCAGGGGCTGGGCTACCTGCGCAGTGTTGCCCGCCAGGGCGGGGCTAACCTGTATCAGGCGCGATCCCGGGCTATGGCGGTTTATCTGCTGACCCG
>CAZEGA010000101.1:0-2640 GCA_964511675.1 uncultured Rheinheimera sp. | reverse complement strand
ACCACCAACTACCTGACCGAACTGCATGAACGGCTGGAGAAACAGCATAAACAGGCCTGGCAGGGCGATATTAGCGCCAGTTATATGGCGGCCAGTTACCAGCTGCTGCAAAAACCCGAACTGGCACGCGGCTTAATCAGCAATTACCGGCCGGGCCGGGTATCGGCACTGGAGTCGGCTTATCTGGCCCGGCCTGCGGCAACCTTATCGCCTTATGCTAACCCGGCGTTTCAGTCGCAGCTGAGCCAGGATGCACAGTACCTTTACTTACTGGCCAGCCATTTTGCTGACGACGCGCGAAAACTGGAGCAGGCACAGTTATTACGCCTGTTACAGCCGGTATTTGATAACCAGTACAACACTATCGCCACAGCTTACACTGTGCTGGCGCTGGCCGCTTATGACCAGCTGCTGAGCCCTGCCGAGCTTAGTGCACCGGCGTTTTATCAGCAAAATGCCGATGGCAGCAAACAGGCGCTGGCCGCAGCAGATAATCAGGCGGCACAGCCCAAACGCAGCTTTAGCATACTGGCCGAAAAAATTCTGCTGCAAAGCCAGCAGCCGCTGTTTTATGCCATCAGCGAGAGCGGCTATGCCGTTAAGCCGCCAACGCAGGCGGTGGCGCAGCAACTGGAAGTGACGCGCGATTACCTGGACAGTGACGGCAAAGTGGTCAGCCGGGCCCGGCAGGGCGATGAGCTGACAGTACGCCTGCGCCTGCGCAGCCTGACAAACCACTGGCACACTAATGTTGCGGTGGTAGATTTACTGCCGGCCGGTTTTAGCGTGATCCGCAGCTCAGTACCACGCCAGCAGCAACAGTGGCGTGCCGACTATGTTGATATCCGTGAAGACCGGCTGGTGTATTACGCCAGCTTCGGGCCGCAAATGACAGAGCTGCGCTATAAGGTAAAAGTCACCGCCGCGGGTAACTTTACCCTACCGGCAGTGCAGGCCGGATCAATGTATGACAACAGCGTGCACGCCGCCACTGCAGCCGGCCGTTTTGTAGTAGAGGCGCAAAGCCGTTAATGGTCAGGGCTAAATACTGCCGGTGGCAGGCGCTGCCCCGTACGGCCAGGGTGCTGCTCTGCTGTGGCGTGGTGTTACTGTTGCCATTGCTGCTGTTACTGTTGGCGCTGGCCCTGAGCCCTAAACCGGCGCTGTATCCGTCTTATGCGCAATCGGGAGCTTATTTTGCTGCCGATGGCAGCCTGCTCAGCCTGCGGCTGGCACCGGATCAGCGCTACCGGCTGAAACTACCGTTATCTGATATTGCGCCTGAACTGGTACAGGCCACTTTGTGGTATGAAGACCGGCAGTTTTATCAGCACTTTGGTGTCGATGCCAACGCCGTAGCGCGGGCATTCTGGCAGGGCGTGGTGCAGGGCGGACGGCGACAGGGGGCGTCTACCCTGACCATGCAGCTGGCACGGCTGCGCTTTGGTCTGAACAGCAGTGAATTTGCCGGTAAGCTTAAACAGCTGGCGTATGCGCTGTGGCTGGAGTGGCATTATGACAAAGACACCCTGCTGGAGGCTTATTTTAACTACGCGCCCTATGGCGGCAATATTGAAGGTGTGGCAGCCGCCAGCCTGATTTATTTTGCCAAGGAAGCCAGCCGCCTGACGCTGCCCGAGGCGCTGGCACTGACACTTATTCCGCAAAACCCGAATCAGCGCAGCCCGTTAACCGGCAAAGGCCGCCGGCAGCTGGAGCAGGCCCGGCAGCGGGTAACAGCGCTGTGGTTGCAGCAACACCCGGTAACGGAGCAACGCGCCGCCCTGTTAACCTTGCCACTGCAGTATCAAAGCCGCGCCGATTTACCTTACGGCGTGCCGCACCTGATTAACCGGCTGCAGGCAGATGGCGAGCGGGCCGGGCGGTTTTATACCAGCATTAATGCCGGTTTGCAGCAGCGTATTGAACAGCAGGTCACTGCCTACCTGCGCCGCCATAGCGATAAGGGCTTCAATAATGCCGCGGTGTTGCTGGTACAACGCAGTACCTTGCAGGTAAGAGCCTGGCTGGGTTCGGCCGATTTTGGCAATGCGGCTATTGCCGGTCAGGTTGACGGGGTTAGTGCCCTGCGCTCGCCAGGTTCGGCGTTAAAGCCGTTTGTGTATGCGCTGGCACTGCAGCAGGGGCATATTCATCCGCAAAGCCTGCTCAGTGATGTACCGCGCCGCTATGGCAGCTTTAACCCGGAGAACTTTGACCGCCAGTTTGCCGGGCCGCTAAGCGCCACAGAAGCACTGATTAACAGCCGTAACGTACCGGCGGTGCAGTTGCAGGCTAAACTGGCACAGCCGGATTTTTACCACTGGTTAAAACAGGCCCAAGTGCCGCTAAGCCATAACGCAGAGCATTATGGTCTGGCACTGGTCCTGGGCGGTATGGAGATCAGCATGCAGCAGCTGGTGCAGCTGTATGCCATGTTAGGCAATGGCGGTAACTGGCAGCCGCTGCAGTGGCACTCTGACGCCAGGCAGTCGCAGGTCCGGCCGTTACTGACAGCCGAAGCGGCATTTTTAACCCTGGATATGCTGCGCCAGCACCCGACACCGCAGCCGGGCTTGATCAGCCGTTTAACCGAAGGGCGGCCCGTCGCCTGGAAAACCGGCACCTCTTATGCGTTTC
>CAZEGA010000100.1:7148-10358 GCA_964511675.1 uncultured Rheinheimera sp. | reverse complement strand
CACTAAGGCGGGTATCCAGTGCTGCCACGGCATTGACATAATCCGGCTGGTCTTGCGGCCCCATAGGTTTAGAGCCGTAAAACGACGATACCGCTATCAGCTGGCTGTGCGGCAGGGTTTGCAGTGCCAGCACGGCGTGCTGCAATTGTTGCACCGGTTCAGCCAGGTTTGCCCCTAAACCAAGATAACAGCGTACAGCCATTATTACTCTGCCGGCCGTTTGCGTTTATAGGTGCGGCGCCGGCGCGGGCCTTTGTCGATACCGTCTTTACCCAGCTGCTGGATCAGCGTCAGCTTGCCGGCATCATCTGTAAACTGGAAACTGTCCCACCACTGCGCCAGTTCGGTCAGGCTACCGCCTTCGGCCTGCGCACGCAGCTGCAGGAAGTCAAAGGCGCCGCGAAATTTAGGCTGTTCCAGCAATTTAAAGGCACGCCGGCCAGCACGCTTGGTTAAACGGTTTTGCAGTGCCCAGATATCGCGCATGGTCAGCGAGAAGCGCTTGGGAATAGCAAAAGTGCGCTGTACGTCGTCCAGCACTTCGGTCATGGCGATGTTCAGCGCATCTATGTCGCTTAAACCGTCGATCATCAGGGCCTGGGCCCGTACTTCCACCGGGTACCACAGCAGGGCGGCAAAGATAAAAGCAGGGGTGACCGGCTTGCCGGCATCGACCCGCTCATCGGTATCCTGCAGGGCCTGGGTGGCCAGTTTAAAGGCTTTGCCTTCGGGTTCCTGTTTTAACAGTTTGTCCAGTTGCGGCAGCAGCTGCTTCAGCACTTTAATATCGCGCATCAGCATAAAGTTATCGAACGCCTTGCCCGCCAGCAGCAGTTTTACCAGTTCGTCAAACAGGCGCGGTGGCGGAATGTTTTTCAGCAGTACCGCCAGTTGCGGGATCGGGGCGGCGGTGGCCGGTGCAATTTGCATATTCAGTTTGGTGGCAAAACGGATGGCGCGCAGCATGCGTACCGGATCTTCCCGGTAGCGGGTTTCCGGTTCGCCAATCAGTTCAATTTTGCGCGCCTTGATGGCCTGCATACCATTGGCAAAATCGTATACGGCAAAGTCGTTGACCGAGTAATACAGTGCATTCAGGGTAAAGTCACGCCGCTCGGCGTCTTCTTCAATAGTACCGTACACGTTGTCACGCAGGATCTGGCCATGGTCACTTAAGCTGGCTGTTTTCAGGGCCGGCGTGCTGTCTTCTTCGTCATCGGCACCGCTGTGGTGACCGCGAAAGGTGGCTACTTCAATCACTTCACGGCCAAATACCACATGCGCCAGCCGGAAACGGCGGCCAATCAGGCGACAGTTACGAAACACCTGCTTTACCTGTTCCGGATGGGCATTGGTTACCACATCGAAATCTTTTGGCTGCAGGCCCATTAATAAATCGCGGATACAGCCGCCAACCAGGTAAGCATCAAAACCGGCGTCTTTCAGCCGGTACAATACTTTTAGCGCATTCGGGCTGATATCCTGGCGTGAAATGCCATGTTGATCCCGGCTAAGGCGTACCACTTTGGCTAAATGGCTGGCACCGGGGGCGGTTTTACTGCGTGACGCTTTCGCAACCGGCTGCTGCGGCTGTACAGTTTTAGCCTGACGGGGCTGGCTGGGTTTGGCTTTACCGCCAAAAGTGCGGCGGCAAAAATCTAACACTCGCGAAATAATGGTGATTCTCCTGACAAAAAACGGCGCGGTCGCTGCTTAGTGCACGGCCGCTGAAAAACCGGCCAATGATACCGCAGCTGCCGGAAAAAAAGAACGCAACGGCCCCCGCTTAACGAAATTCTGTTGTGTTTATTTCTATTTGCGCCGGAACCTTGCCTAATTGCCACTGTGTCAGCGCCCAGCTTAGCTGCTCGGCAGCCGGGGCCTGCTGCAGCTCTGCTGGCGGGCAGTGGCCCAGAAAGTTCAGTACCTGCGCCATAACCTGCGGCGCTGGCCAGCGGCTTATGGCGGCGGCATAGTTTTGCTTACTGAGTTTAAACCCTGGCTTAACCACGGCCAGCGGCAGGTGGCCATAGCGAGGCGCTGTACCATGCAGCAACCGGCATAACGCCTGCTGGCGTGGTGTCATCTGCAGCAAATCTGCCCCGCGGATAACTTCGGTAATGCCCTGATCTATATCGTCAATGACGACTACCAGCTGGTAGGCAAATAAGCCGTCGCGGCGGCGGATAATATAATCCTCCTGTGCCAGCGCGGGCGCTATTTGCTGCCGGCCAAATACCAGATCGTCAAACTCACAGCCAACACCTGTGCTTTGCAGCCGCCAGGCCAGCGGTTCTGCTGTCAGCGCTAACGCAGCACAGCGGCCATCATACAAGCCGCCCATATCGGTTATCTGCTTGCGGCTGCACTGGCAGCCGTAGATCAGTTGCTGCTTTTTCAGCTGGTGAAACACAGCCTGGTAACGCTGCAGGCGCTGGCTTTGGTATACCACCTGGCCATCCCAGTGCAGGCCGAAATGGTCAAGGGCCTGCAGAATAGTGCTGTCGGCACCTGGAACCATGCGTGGCGAGTCTATGTCTTCCATACGCACCAACCAGTGGCCGTGTTGGCTTTTTGCCTGCAGGTAGCTGCCAACGGCAGCAATAAGGGAACCAAAATGCAGCGGGCCGGACGGCGAAGGCGCGAACCGGCCAATATAGGCAGGAGTTGCAGCGGCCATATCAGCCGCCCAGTTGCTTTTCCTTGATTTCAGCTAAGGTTTTGCAGTCGATACACATATCGGCAGTCGGGCGCGCTTCCAGACGCTTAATACCGATTTCAATACCGCAGGTATCGCAGAAACCAAAGTCTTCGTCTTCAATTTTTTGCAGCGTTTTTTCAATTTTTTTCAGCAGCTTACGTTCACGGTCACGTGCACGCAGCTCAAGGCTGAATTCTTCTTCCTGTGCTGCACGGTCTACCGGGTCCGGGAAGTTAGCGGCTTCGTCGGCCATATGGTTTTTCGTGCGGTCCACTTCTTCCCGCAGCTGCTGACGCCAGGCGTCGAGAATACGACGGAAATGCTCCAGTTGCTTCGGGTTCATATACTCTTCCCCGACCGCTTCCTGATATGGCGCTACGCCTGCAAGGGCCAGTAAGCCCAGCGTTTTGGTAGTATTGCCCTCTGGCATAATCATCTCCTGTATAATGCCCAGCAAAAAATATGGCGGCTATAGATAGCAGAATATTGCCGGCATCGCAATCAGATTT
>CAZEGA010000100.1:5809-7138 GCA_964511675.1 uncultured Rheinheimera sp. | reverse complement strand
GATTTAAAAAGACGCGGCAGTATACAGAGCTATACCTGCGGCGTCATCTGTTTTTGGCAAGCGGCACAAAATCGCTTTGCAGCCGGAATAACACTGGGTTATTTTGCCAGCCACAGCTTGTGGTACACTGCAACACATAAGTATTGACCCACAGCATTTACCTACAACAGAGGCCAGTATGACAGACGTGGTACAGATTACGCTTCAATTACAACAAGCCGGTGACAAATGGGGCAAAGCCCTGGTTACGCCGACCAGCGACGGTTTTCAGATCCACCTTAATGCGCACGACAGTGCCCGTACTGTGCAAAAAGCGGCGCGCAGCCTGGACAGCCTGGGGCTGGCGCAGGTGCAGCTGAGCGGGGACAGCTGGACTCTGGATTTGCAGTGGGCGTTTTATCAGGGCTTTTGCTCGGCCAAAAAACAAGGTGGTGTGGGTTTTTGCGGTGATGACAGCACAGTGACTGAGCTGAACCAGCTGGCACAGTGTTTTGGCTGGGCAAAAAATATCATTAACCAGACGCCGGACGCGCTGTATCCACAGGTATTGGCAGAGCAGGCCGCGGCTTTTATCAGCAGTGTCGCCGCAGCAGGTACGGTAAGCAGCAAGATCCTGCTGGATGATGCCTTGCTGCAGGCCGGCTGGAATGGCCTGCACGCCGTGGGCCGTGGCAGCGCCAGAAAACCGGCCATGCTGGTGCTGGACTACAACCCGGCCAAAGATGCCACTGTACCGGTCAGTGCTGCACTGGTAGGCAAGGGCATTACCTTCGACAGCGGCGGCTATTCGATTAAAGCCACTGAAGGCATGCTGACCATGAAATGTGATATGGGTGGCGCGGCTACCGTTACCGCCGCGCTGGCATTAGCCATTTTGCAGGGGCTGGATAAAAGAGTGCAGCTGATTTTATGCTGTGCGGAAAACCTGATCAGCGGGGATGCCTATAAACTTGGCGATATTATTCGCTACAAAAACGGCACCACAGTAGAAATTGTCAATACCGACGCCGAAGGGCGTTTAGTGCTGGCCGATGGCCTGCTGTGTGCGGCAGACAGTGGCGCGGCGCTGATCATTGATGCTGCTACCCTGACCGGCGCCGCTGTGGTTGCGGTGGGGGGCGAATATAACGCCCTGTTTGCGCTGGACAAGCCACTGGCACAAAAAGCACTGGCGTATGCAGAACAGGTGCAGGAGCTGACCTGGCAGTTGCCGCTGGAGCTGTGGCACCAGCAGCAGTGCCCGTCGGCCTATGCCGATACTGCTAACAGCCGGCCGGTAAAAGGCGGCGGGGCTGGCGGTGCCAGTAACGCAGCCGGCTTTTTAAGCCG
>CAZEGA010000100.1:498-5799 GCA_964511675.1 uncultured Rheinheimera sp. | reverse complement strand
GAGAATGGCAAAGGCTGGCTGCATTTTGACCTGGCTGCCGCTTTTAATGGCAGTGCTAATGCTTACTGGGCTGCCGGCGCGACCGGCCTTGGCATCCGTACGATCAGCGCTACCCTGCTTGGCGAGGCCTGAGCCGCTAATGATGAGGTTGGGGCAGGGTAAGATACTGTGCCCCCTGTTTTTTTACGGATGACGCCGTGCTACCTGTTGCAGAAATCTTCCCTGATCTGATCCGTCTGTTGCAAACCGAAAACCGGGTATTGCTGTCGGCCCCGCCCGGTGCCGGTAAATCCACCTGGTTGCCGCTGCAATTGCTGCAGCACAGCGACTTTGCCGGTAAAAAATTACTGATGCTGGAACCGCGCCGCCTGGCAGCCAGAAGTATTGCCGCCTATCTGGCAGCACAGCTGGGGGAAGACGTGGGGCAAACGGTCGGTTACCAGATCCGCCAGGAACAAAAACACAGCAAGCAGACGCGGCTGCTGATCGTGACGGAGGGCGTGCTGACACGCAAATTGCAGCAAGACCCGGAGCTTGGCAGTGTCGATTTGCTGTTGTTTGACGAGTTCCACGAGCGTTCGCTGCATGCCGATCTGGCGCTGGCTCTGTGTCTGGAGGTGCAGCAGCTCAGGGCGCAACTTAAGTTACTGCTGATGTCGGCAACGCTGGATATGCAGCAACTGGCTCAGCAGCTGGCGGCGCCGGTGCTGCATAGCGAGGGGCGGAGTTACCCGGTAACGATCAGTTATACGGCACCGGATAACCAGCCGCTGCCGTTACAGCTGGCCCGCATGGTGCAGCAGGCCCTGGCGCACCATGCAGGCAGTATTCTGGTGTTTTTACCGGGGCAGGGCGAAATTAACCAGACCGCGCAAGTGCTGCAGCAGCAGGGCATGCCGGCACAGGTACAGCTGCACCGCCTGATCGGCAGCCTGACATTGGCGCAGCAGCAGGCGGCTATTGCACCGCCGCCGCCGGGACAGCGCAAAGTGGTGTTGTCCACCAACCTGGCAGAAACCAGCCTGACCATAGCGGGTATCAGTGTTGTCATTGACAGTGGCTTGTGCCGGCAAAGCCGTTTCAGCCCGCGGCTGGGGGTAAACCTGCTGCAGACGGTGGCTATCAGCCAGGCAGCGGCCATTCAGCGCGCCGGCCGGGCCGGCCGGCTGGCAGCAGGGTATTGCTACCGGCTGGACACGGCAGAGAAATGGCAGCGGCGGGCTAAATTTGAAACAGCGGAAATAGAACTCAGCGAGCTCAGTAACCTGCGGCTGGAGATAGCCGCCTGGGGTTGCCAGGTTGCGGATTTGCAATGGCTGACGCCACCACCGGCGGCACATCTGGCGGTGGCGGAGCAGTTACTGCAACAATTGGGATTACTCGATAGCAAAGGGCTGTTAACCCGTGCCGGCCGAGCGGCGCATAAACTTGGTACTGAACCCCGGCTGGCGGCTATGTTGCTGCACAGCGTTGAGCTGGAACAGCAGGGCTATACCGGTGTCCGGCCCCTGGCCTGCCGGCTGGCGGCATTGCTGGAAGACAGCCGTGCCCTGCAGGGAGACACAGAACAACAATTACTCCGTATGCCACAGGCCTTGCCGGCGCAATGGCAACAGGCGCAGCAGTTTGCCCGCTTGCTTGGCTGCCCGCTACAGGCAGATTTACCGCTGCAGTTAACGCCGCTGCTGGCGTTGCGGGCTTATCCGGACCGGCTGGCCAGACGCCGTGGCCAGGGTTATCAGCTGGCCAATGGCAGTGGGGCCGTATTGCCGCCTGAGCATGCGCTGAGCGGGCAGGACTGGCTGGTAGCGCTGCATTTACAGCAGGTGGCAGGCGAAACGCGGATTTACCACGCGCTCAGCATTACCCCGGCCGATATTCTGGCCGACTGGCCGGCGCTTGGCTGGCAGACGGTGACGCGCTGGGACGATAACAGCAGCGGCTTTATCAGTGAGCAGCAACTGAACTTCGGCCAGTGCCAGCTGGCAGTGAAGCCGGCTGCACTGCAATTGAGCACAGAGCAAAAACAGCAGGCCTGGCAGAGTTATATCTGTAATAAAGGGCTAAATTGTTTAAGCTGGAGTGATGCCACGCTGCAATTAAAAGCCCGGGTTGCCCTGCTGCGGCAATATCAGCCGGATGCACTGTGGCCGGACTGGTCTGATACTGCCTTGCAGGCGCATCTTGCCCCCTGGCTGGGTCCTTATCTGGGGGCGATCAGCAAAAGCAGTGCTTTGGCGCAGTTGCCGCTGCAGGAGGTGTTATTGCAACAGCTCAGTTATGCCCAGCAACAACAGCTGGCGCAGTTAGTACCCACACACTGGCAGGCGCCTACCGGCTCTAAGCTGGCCATTGATTATCTTGCGGCCGGCGGGCCCAGGCTTTCAGTACGGGTTCAGGAGATGTATGGCCAGATGCAGTCGCCAGCTATCTTACACGGCCAGTTGGCTGTTACCGTTGAGCTGTTATCACCATCACGCCAGCCGCTGCAGGTAACCCGGGATCTGGCCAGCTTCTGGCACAATGCCTGGCATGAGGTACGCAAAGAAATGCGCGGGCGTTATCCTAAACACTACTGGCCGGATGATCCGGCCCAGGCGATACCGACAACAAAAACAAAAAAGGCCATGCTTAAATGAGTAGTAAAGCCACGGCGGTTAGAAACCGTAGTAAAAAAGCCCCGCCAAAACGCAGCGGCCTGCTGTACTGGCTGAAAAGCGGCGTGATGTTGCTGTTAAAATTGCTGCTGTTGCTGGTGCTGGTACTGGCGTTTTACCTGATCTATCTCGACAGTAAGATCAGCAAAAAATTTGCCGGCCAGAAATGGCAGGTGCCGGCGCAAATCTATGCCCGCAGTACAGAGCTGCTGCCGGGCAAAGTGATGACATCACAGCAGTTGATTGCGCGGCTTGATGCCCTGCAGTACCAGCGCAACCCGGCGCTGGATGCGCCGGGGCAATACAGTGTGTCGCGTAACCACGTCACCATTTACCGGCGGCCTTTTATCTATACTGACGGCTATGAGGGCGAGCAGCTGTTCAGTGTAGAATTTAACCGCAGCGGCATTAACCGCATTATGCAGCGGAACCAGAGTGAGCCGGTTAACTTTGCCCGGCTGGAACCGCAACTGGTAGAACATCTGGTAGCGGCGCAGCAGGAAGACCGGGAGCTGGTTGCCCTGCAACAGGTGCCAGAGTTGTTTAAGGACACACTGCTGCTGGTAGAGGACAGGGAGTTTTACCATCATCACGGTGTGTCACCGCTGTCGGTGCTGCGGGCATTAGTTGTCAATATCAGTGCGGGCCGTACTGTGCAGGGCGGATCTACACTGACCCAGCAACTGGCGAAAAATATGTTTCTCAGCAGTGACCGTACCCTGTGGCGTAAGGCAAACGAAGCCCTGATAGCCCTGGTGCTGGATTACCGCTTTAACAAAGATCAGATCCTTGAAGCTTACCTGAACGAGGTCTTTGTCGGGCAGAATTTTGCCAATGCCGTGCATGGGGTGGGTCTTGGCAGCCGGTTTTATTTCGGCAAACCGCTGAATGAGCTGCAACCGGCTGAAACGGCGCTGCTTATCGGTATGTTAAAAGGGCCATCCTATTTTGACCCGCGGCGTTTTCCCGAGCGGGCCCAGCAGCGGCGTGATCTGGTGCTGCGGCTGATGGCTGAGCAACATTTGCTCAGCAGTGCTGATTATACAAAGGCGCTGCAGCAGCCACTGCAGGTGATACCCAGGGGCCAGTATCTGCAGGCAGGTAATGCGGCTTATCTGGATGCGGTGCGTAAAGAACTGCGCCAGCTCAGTATCGATCCGCGTTATAAGGATCAGGGTATCAAGGTATTTACCTATCTGGATGTGGAGATCCAGCAAGCTGCTGAACAGGCAGTAAAAAGCCAGTTGGCAACGCAGGACGACGCCTTGCAGGCCGCTATGGTGGTGGCCGACTACCGGCAGGCGGAGTTAACCGCCCTGGTGGGGGCTAAAGAAGTGACACAGGGCGGTTTTAACCGGGCACTGGATGCCAGGCGGCAAATTGGCAGTATTATCAAGCCGGTGATTTATCTTGAAGCGCTGGCGCAGCGCGGGCGTTACACCCTGGCCAGCCAGCTGGACGACAGCCCGTTGCGGCTGCGCAGTAATGACCAGGACTGGCAGCCGCAGAATTTTGATAAGCAATACCGTGGCGCCGTGACCCTGCTCGATGCGCTGGCAAATTCGCTGAATGTACCCACGGTGCGGCTTGGCTTGCAGCTGGGGCTGCCAGCCGTCAATGATGGCCTGCGTAAGCTGGGGCTGAGCCGTAAGCTTAAGTTGCACCCTGCCGCCTTATTAGGCGCACTGGAGCTGAGTCCGCTGGAAGTGACACAGTTGTATCAGACCATTGCCAACAATGGTTTGCATCAGCAACTGAGTACTTTGCATGCGATTACTGATCAGAACGGCCATGCACTGTATCAGCGCCAGCATCAGCTGACCCGGCGTTACCAGGAAGCCGAAGTGTATCTGTTACAGTATGCGCTGATACAGGCAACACAAAAGGGCACCGCCAGATCGTTGCGCAGCACTTTGCCTGATATAACACTGGCCGGTAAAACCGGCACATCCAGCGACTATCGTGACAGCTGGTTCAGCGGTTTTGACCAGGACAGCCTGACAACCATCTGGCTGGGGCGGGACGATAACAAGACCATTGGCCTGACCGGGGCAACAGGTGCCCTGGGTGTATTCAGCCGCTTTTACAGTATAAAAGGCACGAATTCGCTGGTGCGGGCAATGCCTGAACAGGTTTCTTTACAGGCTTTTTCTGCAAAAACCGGTTATGCTGTAGCACAAAATTGTCTTAACGTATTGTTATTACCCGCCATTTCAGTTGAAATGCCAGCAGGTGCGGATTGTACAGAATAATGCTGAAAACAGATTGGGCATGATGGCGATAAAACCCGAGATACCATTACAGGTTGGTGACTGGCAATACTTGCCGGAGCAGGACAAACTGGTGCAGTTTGCCGCCGACGGTACAGTGACGCTTACGGCTGAGCTGGACAATCTGTCACAGAAAGTGGTGAATTATTTTATCGTTAATGCCGGCCGTTTAATAACCAGAGACGAACTGTTACAGGATGTCTGGGGTGTCCGTGATGTGCCCGATAGCCGTATCACCCGTGTTATCCGGGTACTGCGGGTTGCGCTGCACGATGACCCCCGCGAGCCCAGCTATATTGAGACTATTCCCAAACGCGGTTTCCGTTTTGTGGCGCCGATAACCCCTGTTACAGTGCCCGCCAACAGCACAGCAA
>CAZEGA010000100.1:0-488 GCA_964511675.1 uncultured Rheinheimera sp. | reverse complement strand
TGTGGCAGCAGTAGCACAGCCAAAACGGCAAAACCGGCTGCTCGCGGTCTTGCTGCCAGCCTTGTTACTGGCCGGTGCTTTGTCCTGGTTGTTCTGGCCAGAACATGACACTGCAAACCACACCCGGGTTATCCCGATGCTGCGTTATAAGCCGGTTACCTCGCTGGACGGGCTGGAGTTTTATCATAACGTATCAGCAGATGAGCGTTATCTGGTATACAGCTATGCTAATCCGCAAACAGAAACTGTTACCGTGCTGATGCTGGAAGACCTGAAACAACACCGGCGTATCCAGTTAACCGACGATGCTTATAGTAGTTTTGGTGCAGTATTTAGCCAGGATGGTAAATCTGTTGCATATCAAAGAGTTAACATTAATGAAAATTGTGAGATCAGGCTGATCCGTCTTGATCTGGAAAAACTTACGCCCATTTCAGATGAGTTGTTGACGGCGTGTGGTAAGCATTCTATTTCTTCACGCCTGAGCT
>CAZEGA010000099.1:5967-10645 GCA_964511675.1 uncultured Rheinheimera sp. | reverse complement strand
TGCGGCCGTTGGCTGCACCGACGGCGCGGGCTGCCTCGCGCTTGCCGCTCTGCCGGTGGCCTGGCCACTGCCGGGGTAGGGACGGCGCTTGGGGTGATCCGGCGGGCACATGAGCAGGGTAAAAATATTCAGCTGTGGGTGGATGAAACCCGGCCACTGTTGCAAGGCGGGCGTTTAACCGCCTGGGAATGTCAGCAACTGGGTATACCGTATCAGCTGATTTGCGACAATATGGCGGCGATGCTGATGGCCCGTGGCCAGGTTGACCGCATTTTTGTCGGCGCCGACCGTATTGCCGCCAATGGCGATTTTGCCAATAAAGTGGGTACTTACTCGCTGGCGGTGCTGGCGCAGTATCATCAGGTGCCATTCTATGTAGTGGCGCCGCATACCACGGTTGATCCGGCCTGCGCCGACGGCAGTGCTATCCCGATAGAACAGCGCCATGCAGATGAAGTACGTGGTGTCAGCGGCGCTTTTGGCAGCGCCATCTGGGCACCAGAGCAGGCAGCGGTATTTAACCCGGCATTTGATGTAACACCGGCAACCTTAGTAACCGGCTGGGTGCTGGATAGCGGGGTGTATAGCCAGCAGGATGTTGCTGCTGGGGTGTTAAAACCGGTTGCTTGAACTGCAGGCTGCAGTGAGCGGCTAATTTATAAAATATATTGAAGGTAATAATAATGGCGATGGCGATTGGTTGTTTGCTTGCAGGGCTATGGTGCGGATTTATTCGTTATCGTAACAGCCCTGCCAGGGCGTGGCTATTTTTGGTGGAGTTACGTAACTGTGTAATCGCAATATGTTTGTCCGTTATTTTCGTTGCTGGTTTCAGGCTTTTTTATTGGTTTTTTACAGAACAATCAGTATCTTTGCCAGCACTGCTTGGTGCAGACATTACTAAACTAATGGTTGTGAATTTAACATTTACACTAAGTGTATGTTTTCTGCCTTATGTGCGGTATAGGTTCAGGCAAACATGAACTGTCCGATCGATTTAGCCTGCGCCGACGGCAGCGCTATCCCGATAGAACAGCACCATGGCGAGTGTTGCAGTTGTTGTATAATTATTTTGCATCAGGCTGAAATAAAAAAGCAGAGTTACACCGGGGAGTAGTAACTCTGCATACACACGGGGGAGTGTAAATTAAGCTGGGCAGTTAACAGGCGCTTACTCTGTTAGCTACCGGAACAGTGCAGGCGCTTACTTTGCCCTGTGTTCTGCCGTTAGCGGCAGAATCGGTTTTTACCGCCGGGTTACCTGGCGGATACCATCGCCAGATCAAGGTTGCTGCTGGCTTTGTTCAGGGCAATTTCCAGACGCTGCAGGTTATGCATGCTGACATTACTGCTGCGGTTTAACTCTGCGGCGCGCTGAAAGTCAGCCAGGGCCGCCAGGTTATTGTTTTGCAACAGGCGCAGTACACCACGGTTAGTCAGGGCGTAGCCACGCATTTCGCGCTTTTCGCTGCTGCTGATATAGGGAAGCTGCTGCACTGCCGCCACGGCATTGTCACAGGCGGTTGCTGCCTGTTCCAGCTGGCCGCTTTTGGTGAAACCGACACACAGGCTCATCTGGCGTGAAAAGTTATCCACTGCTGCGGTATTAGTGCTTAGTGTTTCGCTGATACCCTGCTCAAACTGACCGGCCTGTAAGGCGCTGACGCCAGGAGCATCTTCAATTAATACCATTTTATAGCCGTTGGTATTGGCTGATGCGAGAAATGAACCTGCGGCCATCAGCACCAACGCCAAAGAACTGCCTAATTTAACTGATCTCGCTTTCATAGTGTGTTGCTCCAAATTTTCCCATCCAGGCAGACCTGAAGTGTCTGCAGGAGTAAGTTTGAGCAAAAGCACTAAAACTGACAAACGATAAAAAAAATGCGACAGGTGAAAAAAATTCACCTGTATTGCTGCCAATATTGTCATAAAGCGTTGTCGCGGGAATAAGTCAATTATAGAGCTGGCTGTTTAAACTTTAAGCAGTCAGCATTTTGCCCCTATAAACAGCAGCTATATGCTAAGGGTGGTAAGTTACTGTGTTAACTAATTAAGTTGTGTTTTTCAACAATAAGGATATGTGTATAACAAAAAAGAATATAACAAATTATTGTGTATTAGTTTGTCATTCAGTTAAGGTGCGCGCCGTTACAAATTATGTCGTATTGTAAACACAATAGAAGGTTGAGGTTGTTGTGTCAGAAAAAGGATTGTTTCGCGCTAATGCCATTAAGCAACAAAGTGCGCGCCTGGATGGCGATGTTATTATTGCCCAGCCGGTCAGCAGTAGTTTGCTTACTATTATTCTGCTGTGTGTCGTGGTTGCTATTATCGTCTTTCTTAGTCTTACTTCATTCAATCGCAAAGAAACCGTTAGCGGCTATTTAAAGCCGGATATTGGCCTGGCCAAAGTCGTCTCATCCCGCGCCGGTGTAATTCAACAAATCTATGTCAACGATGGTCAGCAAGTACAGTCTGGTGACAGACTGGCACTGATTACTATTCCGGAACATTTATCTGCCGGTGACAGCCTGACCGGCACTTTGTTTCAGGGCTTGCTACAACAAACTGAACTGGTCAATTTGCGTAAGCAACAAGTTGTCAGTCAGTTTGCACAGCAGGAAGCCGAGTTGACTACTAGGTTGGCATTAAGCCGCAACCTGCTTAACGATATCGGTGCCCAGCAGCAGTTATTGCAACAACGCTTGCAGTTAAACCAGCAGCGTTATCAGAATTATCAGGATTTAACCCAGCGCGGCGCTATTTCCACCAATGAGCTGCAGCAACAGCATGAGTTGGTACTGAATATTCAGCAGCAACTGGCCGAGCTAAATGCCAGTGAACAAAGCCAGAAAGCACAGATAGAACAACTAAGTGGCCAGTTGCAGCGCTTACCCAGCGAACAGCAACAACAGCTAGCTATGCTGGACAGCGATATTTCACGCCTTAAACAGCAACAAACCGAACTCAATGCCCGTGGCGAACTATTAATCACCGCCCCTATTGCCGGCCGGATAACCAACTTAGTAGCCGAGGTAGGTAACAATGTGCAGATTGGTTTACCACTGCTAACAATAATGCCGGATAACGCCGAGCTGCAGGCAGTATTGCTGGTGCCAACACGGGCCTACGGTTTTGTACAACCAGGCCAGCGCACCCGCTTACGTTTTGATGCCTTTCCGTACCAGCGCTTTGGTTTATACGAAGGGGAAGTCATAAAAACGGCGCAGGCAATCGTACTTCCGAATGAAGTTGATATGCCTGTCGCCGTACAGGAACCAGTGTACCGGGTTGAGGTCGCACTGGATTCACAACATATCCGCGCTTATGGCAACAGTGTCCCGCTCCAATCTGGCATGCTGTTAAGCGCAGATATCGTGCTGGAACAACGCAGTCTGTTAGCCTGGTTGTTTGAGCCGATTTTAAGCCTGAAAGGGCGCTTGTAGCCCTTAAAGGTAACTCAACCTAAACTTAATAACGTCTCAAGGAGAGATAGTATGCAAGAGTTAACATTTGAGCAAGTAGAAGAAGTGAGTGGTGGAATTTTGCCATTTATCGCTGCAGTCGTAATTATTGACGCAGCATTAATTGGTGTAATGGTTGGCATGCAACAAGAAATGGCAAAATAAGAGGAGCAAAAAATGATCGAATTAGTTGAGAAAGAAGTTGAGTCTGTGTCAGGTGGTATTGTTATTGTAATCCCGTTTGCAGTAAAAGCTGCTGCTGCCGCTTTTGGTTTTGCAAGTAGTGCTTTTGGTGCTTATCAAGCTGGTAAAGTAATTGGTAGTGATATTATCCAAGGTATTAATAATAGCCAAGAGTAGTTATCTTTACTAAAAGAGGACTTATGTCCTCTTTAAAAGGAGGCACAATGAAAATCAAAGTTGGTAAATTAATTTACCTGTATATTTTTCTTGCTATTTTATTCTTATTTTATGTAGCCGGGAAGTTAGTTGGGGCTGATATAATAAAATATATAAATCTAATGAATTGATACATGATATACCAATCCGAAGCAGCCGAATGCGGCCTGGCCTGTATTGCCATGGTTGCCAATCACCATGGCCACCAACTGGACTTAACCACCCTACGCAACCGCTATAGCGTCTCACTAAAAGGCGCTAACCTGCAGCAACTGATGCAATTAGGTAACCAGCTGGGATTAACGCCACGCGCACTTAAGCTGGATTTAGCCGATTTAAAAAACCTGCGCACACCCTGCATTCTGCACTGGGAAATGAACCACTTTGTGGTGCTGCAAAAAGTGCACCGTAATGGTATTACCATATTGGACCCGGCACTGGGCGAGCGGCGCTTGTCTTTACTTGAGGTGGATAAAGCCTTTACCGGTGTGGCATTGGAGCTTACCCCTGGCGCTGAATTTAGCAGGATTGATGAACGGGTGCGCTTAGGTTTAATGGCGTTTTGGACCAGGGTACAAGGTTTGGTGCCATCTCTTGGTAAGCTGTTTATTTTGTCCTTGTTACTGCAGGTATTTGTGCTGGCCGCACCTTATTACACCCAACTGGTAGTCGATGAAGTATTGGTCAGTCAGGATAAACCTTTGCTGGTGGTGTTGGCACTGGGTTTTGGTTTGCTGATGCTGCTGCAGGTCATTACCCAACCCCTGCGGGGCTGGGTGGTATTGCATCTGGGTTCGGTAATGAGCGTGCAA
>CAZEGA010000099.1:1051-5957 GCA_964511675.1 uncultured Rheinheimera sp. | reverse complement strand
ATTTACCGCTGAGTTTCTTTGAAAAACGCCATATGGGCGATGTGGTATCGCGCTTTGGTTCGTTAAATTCAGTACGTGAGCTGCTTACCAATAGCTTGGTTGAAGGCGTGATTGACGGCATTATGGCCATAGCGGTACTGGTAATGATGTATTTATACAGTCCGCAGCTGAGTTTAGTCGTAGGTATTGCTGTACTGTTATATGCACTGCTGCGCTGGACGCTATACCGGCCATTGCACCAGTTGACAGAGGCCAGCATAGTGGCGTCGGCCAAAGAGCAAAGCAACTTTATGGAAACTGTGCGCGGCATGCAGAGCATTAAGTTATTTGGTCTGCAAACCCAGCGCTTAAATATCTGGCAGAACCGTTTTGCCGATGCGGTTAACCAGAACTATAAGTTGGGTAAATGGCAAGTCTCGTACAGCACCATTAATCAGCTGTTATTTGGCGTTGAAAACGTATTGGTGATTTATCTGGCGGCACTGGCAGTAATGGCCGGTGATATCAGTGTGGGTATGCTGTTTGCCTTTATTGCGTATAAAACCCAGTTTACCGGCCGCACTGCGGCACTGGTTGATAAGGTCGTTGAGATAAAAATGACCCGGCTGCATTTAGACCGTTTAGCTGATATTGCCTTAACCGAAAAAGAAGACGAAGGCGCAACAACCGATGGCCGTGATATCAGCGGTCAGCTTAACCTGAGCAATATCCGCTTTCGCTATGCCAGTAATGACCCCTTGTTATTTAACGGTCTTAATCTTGAGATAAAGGTCGGTGAGAACGTAGCCATTATCGGCCCTTCCGGTAGCGGCAAAACCAGTTTAATGAAAATTATGCTCGGCCTGTTACCAACCGAGAGCGGCAAAGTCGAAGCCGATGGTATTGATATCCGTCATCTGGGTTTACGCCATTACCGCCAGCAAATTGCTGCGGTAATGCAGGACGACCAGCTGATGTCCGGTACGCTGGCGGAGAATATCAGTTTCTTCGATACCCAGATGGATATGCAGCAGGTAATAAATTGCGCCCAGTTAGCCGGTATCCATCAGGATATTGCCACCATGCAGATGGGCTATAACGCCCTGGTCGGCGATATGGGCAGTTCGTTATCCGGTGGACAAAAACAACGCATCCTGCTGGCACGGGCGTTGTATCGTAAACCAAAAATCCTGTTGATGGACGAAGCCACCAGCCACCTGGATGTGCAGCTGGAGCATTATGTGAATAATGCAATTAAACAACTACAGATGACCCGGATTATCATTGCTCACCGGCCACAAACGATAGTAAACGCACAGCGTATTATGCAACTGCATCAGGGACAACTGCACGATATTACCGAAGCCTATAAAGCGCAGTTTAAGCAGCCGGCAGCAGTGTAGTTGCCGGCATTACTTGTCCAGATGAAAGCTTTGCAGTACCCAGTCGATCAGCAGCTGTATTTCATGCCGGTTCGGGTCGTCGTCGTGGCGTACCAGGTAGTAACGGTCGCGGCTGAGCAGTTCCTGCTCAAATAAGCGCTGCAAGGTGCCATTGCTAAACCAGCCGGCGCTGATCGGCAGCGGTATTAACGCCACGCCCAGGCCCTGCTGTGCCGCGCGGGCCACGCTGAACATGCTGTCCAGCTGAATGATCTGCTTGGGCTGGAAGCCGTGGTAGCCGACGTGCTCCGCCCACTGGTGCCAGGCATGGGGCCGGGCCTGATGCAGGATAAGCGGCACTTGTTCCAGAATACGGTAACCTTTGCTATGCCATTTCTGGTATTGCTGGCTGTTACAGGCAGGGATATAGCTTATCGGAAACAGATCATACACCTGTTTCTGCTCTGGCCGCTTGCCGGACAACACTATCGACAGATCGGTATATTTCGGGCTGTCGCGGCGTGATTTAACGGTTTCCAGCGTCAGGTTAATCGTCGGGTATTGCTCTGACCAGCCAATCAGCCGCGGGACAAACAGTTCACTGGCAAAAAATTCCGGCATCGAAATACTGACTTCCAGCATGCGCTGGGCCTGGCTGAATTCGGCTATCGTATCTGCCAGTTGCTCCATCAGCGGTACTATTGCCTGGTAAAAGCGTTTGCCGGCCTCGGTTAAGACCACAGCACGGGTTTTACGCTCGAACAGGGTCAGGTTCAGGTTTTCTTCCAGCTGTTTAATCTGGTGGCTTACCGCCGACGGTGTTAAGTACAGCTTTTTTGCTGTCTCCTTAAAGCTTAAGCACTCGGCGGCGACGCAAAAACAGCGCAGGCCGCGCATCGGTGTATGAAGTGGCAACATAATAAACCTGGCTTGATGTTAGCGCTGTGCTGCAGCATGGCAGCTTAATATGACAAGCATAAGCAATTGCAGTACCAGCGCAAGCACCGGTACTAATTTATTGATAACTATTTATTTTATGTAATAACCTTAGCTGCAGGCTGAGTACATTTGCACTGTGGTGGTGCGCTCAGGCCAATAACGGGAAGCGCCCGGCAATATCACTGCCGGTAAAACTGGCGACCCAGCCCTGCGGGTTATTAAACAGCCGTATTGCGGTAAACTCTGGTTCCGGCCCCATATCAAACCAGTGCGTGGTGCCGGCCGGTACGCTGATCAGGTCATTCTGCTGGCATAACACCTGGTAAACTTTGCCCTGAATATGCAGGCAAAACAGGCCCTGACCGCGGACAAAAAAGCGCACTTCATCTTCGCTGTGGGTATGCTCGGCGAGAAACTTCTGCCGCAGGGCGGCTTTGTCCGGATGATCGCTGCCCAGTGAAATCACATCAACGGTAATATAGCCCTGTTCGGCTTTCAGTTTATTAATGTCACCGGCATAGGCTGCCAGAATGTCTTCGGTTGCTGTGGTTGCGGTTATCGGCGCCCTGGCCTGCCATTGCTCAAAGCGGATACCGGCCCGGGCCAGTTCGCTGGCAATCAGCGCCGGCTGCGCAGTATGCAGTAAGCTTTGCTGTGGATTGGTAGCGGCAAAAATCGTCAGTTGGCTCATGCTATCAGCTCCTGTACCTGGTAAAAATCGTGAGCAATGGCATGCTCGCCTGCCTGCTGTTGCTGCCGGATCAGCTGAATGGTGCCGATACCCAGCGGGCGGGCGGCATCCAGTTCGGCGGCGACATCAGATAAAAACAGCACCTGCCTGGGGGGCAGCTGTAAGTGCTGCAGGATGGCGGCATAGGATGATATCTCCCGTTTGGCGCCAATACGGGTGTCAAAATAACCGCTGAACAGCGGCGTCATATCGCCAAAATCGCTGTATTTAAACAGCAGTTGCTGCGCCTGCACCGAGCCGGAGCTGTAAACATAGAGCTTAATACCGCTGTGCTGCCATTGTGTTAAGGCCGTGCAGGCATCCTGGTACACATGGCCGGTAAAAGCACCCTGCTGGTAACCCTGCTGCCATACCATGCCTTGCAGCGCTTTAAGCGGGGTGATTTTCTGATCCTGTGCTATCCAGTGCAGCAGCTGGCTGATAATGGCGTCAACAGTGGCATCCGGCTGTTGCATCAGGGCCCGGCAGGCGGCAAGCTCTGCTGCTACGGCAGGCTGGCTGCTGTGGGCACGGATAAACGCCGGCAGCTCGCGTGCTGCATAGGGAAACAGAACTTCGGTAACAAAACTGATGCGGCTGGTAGTGCCTTCAATGTCGGTGATAATGGTGGAATAGGTCACGGCTTGCCTGTAATTTTAAAACGCTCAAGTTCGCAGTTTATAAGAAATTCCCAGCCTTCCAAATGCCTTTTTGCCTGCTCCAGGCTGTTACCCCAGACATACAGGCCGTGGCCGCGTACCAGCAGGCCAAAGTTCAGCGGCTGTTGCTGCCAGCGCTGTGCTACTGTGCGGGCCAACGCCGCTATATCCTGGTTATTGGCAACAATGGCCAGCGGGCAGGCGGTATCGTGCGTGGTATTACCGCTGATGGCTTTTTGCATTTCATACCCGGTAAAGCTGTAGCTATCGTCGGCAATCAGCCGCGAAAACACGGTGGCAGGTACCGAATGGGTGTGTAATACGGCTTTAATCTGGCTGTCCAGCTGGTACAGCTGCATATGCAGTGCGGTTTCAGCTGACGGTGTCCCCGGGCAGCTTAACTGGCCATCCTGCCAGCTGATGGGCAGTAAATCCTGCGGGCTCAGCTCGCCTTTATCTTTACCGGATGCGGTAACCAGTGCGGCATGTTCGCCACTGCGGACAGAAAAGTTGCCGCCGGTGGCGGGCACCCAGTGCCGGTTGGCGATCCAGCGGCCCAGCGCGCATAAGGCAATGGCATTCGGGTTAAGCTGATGCACTTGTGCTGTGTTATTCATAGTGTGTAAACCTGTGTTATAGACCTTGTTATATTGCTTGCAGTTATACGTTTAAGCGTTTAGATGTCTATACATAAAGCGGGCTAAATGATAGCATTCAGACCGGTTTTCGCAACTTTTTCTTGCCGTTATGACACTGA
Organism: uncultured Rheinheimera sp.; assembly: GCA_964511675.1. Classification (GTDB taxonomy): domain Bacteria; phylum Pseudomonadota; class Gammaproteobacteria; order Enterobacterales; family Alteromonadaceae; genus Alishewanella. Next base: position 1,511 of record CAZEGA010000099.1, on the reverse strand, counting down.
TCAGCAAACTGCCTACCGTAGGTACTACTATCTTCAGCCAGATGTCGCAACTGGCTGCAGAGCAGCAAGCCATTAATTTATCTCAGGGTTTCCCTGATTTTGCCGCCAGCCCGCAGCTGGTATCGGCGCTGGCGCATTACAGTGCCGGGGGCTTTAACCAGTATGCGCCTATGCCGGGTATTGCAGCGTTACGTGAACAGATCGCCGCTCTGGTACAGCATTGTTACGGCCGCAGGGTGTGCCCGCAGCAGGACATTACCGTGACCAGCGGTGCTACCGAAGCGCTGCTGGTGGCGATAAGTGCTGTGGCCGGCAGTGGCGATGAAGTAATAGTGTTTGACCCGGCCTACGACAGCTATGAACCGGCGATAAACCTGAACGGTGCCAGGGCGGTACATATTGCCCTGCAGGCGCCGGATTACCGGGTAGACTGGCAGCAGGTGGCGCAGGCGGTAACGGC
>CAZEGA010000099.1:0-1041 GCA_964511675.1 uncultured Rheinheimera sp. | reverse complement strand
GTGGCATGGTATTCAGCCCGGATGACTGGCTGCAGTTACAGCAGTTGGTGCTGCAGCATAAGTTGTACTGCATCAGCGATGAAGTATACGAGCATATGGTGTTTGACGGGGCCGTCAGGCTCAGTGCCAACAGCTTTGCCGCTCTGGCAGAGCGCAGCTTTATTGTGTCCTCTTTTGGTAAAACCTTCCATGTTACCGGCTGGAAGCTGGGCTATTGTGTGGCACCGCCGCTGTTAAGCGCGGAATTCCGTAAAATTCACCAGTATGTCACCTTTTCCAGCTTTACCCCGGCGCAGTATGCCATTGCTGACATGCTGGCGCAGTACAGTGGCGAGGTGCATGGCCTGGCGGCATTTTACCAGCAAAAGCGCGACCAGTTTGCCGCCCTGTTACAAGGCAGCCGCCTGCAGTTGCTGCCCTGCCAGGGCACGTATTTTCAGCTGGCCGATTACAGCGCAATCAGCGCACTGGACGATGTGGCGTTTTGCCGCTGGTTGGCTACAGAACATAAAGTGGCAGCGATACCGCTGTCGGTGTTTTACCAGACAGCGCCGGATAGCCGCATTATCCGCTTTTGTTTTGCCAAACAACAAACAACCTTACAGGCTGCCGCGGAGGCGTTATGCCAGCTGTAGCACCGCTTAATGTTGCCTTGCTGCAAACCGGGCTGATCTGGCAGGATGCTGCGGCAAACCGCCGCCAGCTGGCACAGCAACTGAGCCGGATACAGGCTGATCTGATCCTGCTGCCGGAGATGTTTAGCAGCGGTTTTTCGATGCAGAGTGAGGCTATTGCTGAGCCAGAGGGCGAAACGCTGGCCTGGCTTAAGCAACAGGCGGCCCATAGCGGTGCGGCGCTGTGTGGCTCGGTGGCCACCCGTACCGGCAGTGGTTGTGTAAACCGTTGTTATTTTGTTACGCCAGACGCTGAGGTGACATACTACGATAAAAAGCATCTGTTCCGGATGGCGGGTGAGCACCAGGCCTACAGTGCGGGCACTACGCGGGTGGTGGTCCGTTACCGGGGCTGGCGGCTGTTGTT
>CAZEGA010000098.1:6363-10697 GCA_964511675.1 uncultured Rheinheimera sp. | reverse complement strand
CTGTAATGAAACAACCGAAGTTATCCTTCTGGCAGATCTGGAACCTCAGTTTCGGCTTTCTTGGCGTACAAATAGGCTTTGCGCTGCAAAACGGTAATGTCAGCCGCATTCTGTCAGACTTAGGCGCTGATCTGTCGTCCTTGTCGTTATTCTGGCTGGCCGCCCCTATTATGGGCCTGCTGGTGCAACCTATAGTGGGTGCTGCCTCTGACCGCACCTGGAACCGGCTGGGCCGCCGCCTGCCGTTTATGCTGGGCGGTGCCATAGTAGCGGCCGCGGCCATGATATTGCTGCCCAACTCAGCCATGGTGGTGGCCTTTATTCCGCCGATGCTGTTTGGCCTGATGATCTTTGCCATTAAAGACGCGGCGTTTAATGTGACTTTCCAACCGTTTCGGTCTTTGGTATCGGATATGGTGCCGGCAGAGCAACGCAACCTGGGCTATTCGGTACAAACGCTGCTGATTAATATTGGTGCCGTATTTGGCTCGATTCTGCCGTTTGTGCTGACCAATGTGGTGGGGCTGGATAACGCCTCCCGCGCCGGTGAAGTGGCGCCGTCGGTGATCTGGGCGTTTTATATTGGCGCTACCGTACTGCTGGGCAGTGTACTGTGGACGGTATTCCGTACCAAAGAGTACGCGCCGGCACAATACTATGCTTACAAAGGGCTGGATGCAGAAGCGCAAGCCCTGGCCGAACACGTGCGGCAGTCGCGCTCGCTGGGCGAAAAGCTCAGTGATTTCTGGCAAACCATGCAAAGCATGCCGCGGATTATGAAGCAGCTGGCGCTGGTGCAGTTTTTTTCCTGGTTTGCCCTGTTTATTATGTGGACTTACTTTCCGGCGGCTATTGCACAACACACCTGGGGCGTGGGCGTAGAGTGGTATGACAGCGCCTATATTGCCCAAATGGGCGGCGTACCGGCGCATATCGCCGCCGCCAAAGGCGCCGCCGGTGACTGGGTTGGTATTTTATATGCCGGGTATTCGTTATTTGCCGTGTTGTTCTCGCTGGTGATGGCCAAACTGGCTAACCTGTTTGGCCGCAAGCTGGTTTATTCTGTGTCGCTGCTGGCCGGTGGCTTGGGCTACTTAAGCTTTGTGCTGTTTACCGATCCGACCATGACCCATGTCAACCTGCTGATCACCCAGGTGGAAATTCCACAAGGTGCGCTTGGCCTGATGTTGCCGATGCTGGGTGTCGGTATCGCCTGGGCGGCTATTCTGGCCATGCCGTACGCGATACTGGCCGGCGCTTTACCGGCGAATAAAACCGGGGTCTATATGGGGATTTTTAACTTTACCATAGCGGCACCGCAGATTATCTCCGGCTTAATTGCCGGCTGGATCTTGGGCTCGGTATTTAACAACCAGGCGGTTTATATCGTGATGCTGGCCGGTGCTGCCATGGTACTGGGGGCGTTGGCGGTATGGCTGGTAAAAGAGCAGGATGACACCGCTACGGTATAGTGTTGCAACCTGAACCAGGGCCGTTGGCGCCGGGTTCAGGTTTAACCTGCAGTGCCAACCGGCAGGCTCAGCCGGGCAACGGCACCACCTTCGGGGCGGTCGAAACGGATAAAACTGCCACCGTGCTGGCTGGCCACCCGGGCGACAATCGCCAGCCCAATGCCATGATGCGATAAGCCATCGTTGACCATTTCGTCGTTATCCCAGCCGGCACCATCGTCTGTAACGTCAATCAGGCAGTTGCAGCCATTTTGCTGCAGCTCGACCCAGACATGGCCATGACAGTAGCGCAGGGCATTGCTGAGTAAATTCGACAAGGCCCGTTGCAGCAGCTTTTTATCGGCCTGAATACTGAAGGCGGGGGTTGGGCGCAGCGTTAGCGGGTGTTCGCTGTTGGCGGCAAATTTGTCGATAAGCTCGGCCAGCAGCTCAGCTAAGTTGACCTGGCTTAGCTGCAGTTCTGAGCGGAAGCCTTTTTGCGCCAGGCGCAGGTAGTCGTACACGTTGTCTTCGACTTCCTGCAGGTTGCGGCGGATCTGGGTACTGTCGGCTTCTGCCAGCTGCAATTCCAGCCGCAGCATAATAAAGCGCAGCCGGGCCAGCGGCGTTTTAATATCGTGGCATACCGTATCGGCCATTTCGCGCTGCAGTGTATTCAGATCGGTAATGGTCTGGTTCATCCGGCTTAACGATTGTGCCAGCGGCTGCAGGTAGGATTTATTGCTTAACTGAAACGCCGGCAGCTGCCCCAGCTCAATTTCTTTCAGGGCGTTCTGGCGCAGGGTTTCCACATCACGAAATACATTACGGCTTAACCAGAACAAAAACAGCAGTAACAGCACTATAAACACATGTATCAGATCGATACTGAAATCCAGGCCGGCGGGCAGGTTGAGCTGGCTCATGCACAGCAGCTCGTTATGCGGCATGGCCCCGCACAGCGAGGCATTGCCTTCGCTGTCACGCATAATTTCCAGCTGATAGGCAAAGCCCGGTATCGGCTGCCACATGTCCTGCGGGTAGGTGACAAACAGGCTGTCCTGGCAGTCTTCGTCGTCGCTGATGCGGCAGCTCAGGCGCAAGTCCTGCTGCTGATCATACCGGTAGGCCTGCTGCAGAATGCTCTGCGCGGCAACAACGATATCGTTGCGCTGGTACATCAGGCTGTGCAGCTGGTTTAAGCTGAAAAACAGCAGCAGTACCAGCAGCACTATGCCAAAGTAAAAACGCAGCAAGGCTGAACTCATTCTGTAGCCTCTGTTGCCTGATAGGTAATGCAGTACCCTTTGCCCCAGATATTGCGTATGTTCCAGTGGGCATCAACAGCTTGCAATTTACGCCGTAAGCGCGAGGCCCGGCCATCAAAAGTGCGATCGGTGCCATCGTATTCGCGGCCCAGCTGTTCGCGGAACAGGCGCTCGCGGCTGACAACGACCGGATAGTTTTCCAGCAGGCTAACCAGCAATTGCAGCTCGGCATCGGTCAGGCTGATGTCCTGGCCGGCTACGCTGACTTTCGCGCTGTGTTTATCAATCTGCAGGTTGCCCTGCTGGATGTTGTCGCCCGTGTTGTGGCTGCTGTGTTCTTCACTGAGGAAAATGCGTATTTTGGCCAGTAGAATGCGTGGGTCCAGCGGTTTGAGCAGGTAATCCTGCGCGCCCAGTTGCAGCCCTTCGAGCTGGGCGGTAACAGACGTTTGTGCCGTCATAAACAGGATTGGGCCTTTAAATTGCTGGCGAATTTGCCGTACCAGATCAAAGCCGTTGCTGCCCGGCAGCATCACATCACAAACAATTAAATCAAAGCCCTGCGCCAGCAGCAGTTTTTTTGCTTTTAGCGCATTACCGCAGCGGGTGATCTGATAACCTTCACTTTGCAGAAAATCGTCTACCAGTTTTGCCAGTTCCAGATCATCTTCCACTAGCAGAATATGCTGTTTCATGGCCGTAACCACCAGCCGTTGCGGCTTTTGTTCAGTAACTGCTCGCCAGACTCCAGATCTACCCGCAGTAACCTGACCTGGCGCTGCGCAATAATTTCGCCGGTAAGCGGGTTTTTTAATATGAACCGGGTGTCTTGCTGGATTGGCAGCGACAGGCTGATCTGCTGGGCACTGTGCTGGCACAGCAGCGGCGTGTCAGGCTGATGCTGCTGATACAGGCAAACCGGGCTGGGTTGTGGTTGCCAGCTGGCGCTCAGGTTTAACACGCATGGCTGGCCAGCGTGCTGAATGCAAAGCCGCGGTTTCAGTATCAGCTCGGTTGCGGCTGCGGGCAGTGCCAGCAGCAACGCCATGGCGGTGAAAAATTTCATTGCAGCGGTGCTTTTATCCGGTTGCCGTATGCCGATATTGCCGTGGCAGCGGTGTTTAGTAAAGACTAAACGCAAGAGGTAAGCGCCGGAACATGGCAGGGCCGGCCAGAGCGGCCTGGTACCGGCCCTGGCCGCCCGGCTGGTATCAGAACTGGTATCTGATATCAACACCCAGGGTGCGGGGGGCGTTCATGCTGCTGAGCGGTGTACCCAGCGCGGCGGCAGCAAAACCACCAATGCCGCCGACACTGTCATGGCCGGTCAGGTTTTTGCCCCATACCGCCAGTTGCCACTGGTCGTCGTTGCTGGCCCAGCTCAGGCGGGCATTCAGGTTTTTGCTGTCGGCAAAATAACCCGGAATGCTATACGCCAGGTCCAGCAGGTCCGGGTCAGCCGCGCGGGTGTTTTCTTCGTACACATAGTCGACATGCAGTTTAAACAAACCGTTGGCCAGGCGGAATTCCGGTGCCCAGTCGGCAGACAGTGTATAGGCATCGGCGGCGGAGCTTTTCTCGACATCGGTCACCAGGGTGCCGTCGGGGTGGAGCA
>CAZEGA010000098.1:0-6353 GCA_964511675.1 uncultured Rheinheimera sp. | reverse complement strand
ATTTCGATGCGGTTTTCCGGTATTCGGTGATAAGCCCCAGTTTCAGCGTGGGTGTTGCCTGCCAGTCCAGTACCAGCTCACCGCCACGTATATCCTGATCGCCATTGATCACGATCGGAATAGCGACTCCGGCATCCGGCGCTTTGCTGTTTACCGAGCGTTGCCGGTTAGTTAAGTCCATCTGGTATGCCACCAGCTGCAGCCGGACGCTTTGCCACAGATCGGCCTTATACCCCAGTTCGATATTGGCAACCTCTTCCGGGGCAAAGGGCGTTGCGGCTGATCTTGGGTCCAGCGAGTCGTAACCGCCTGATTTATAACCGGTAGAATAAGAGAGGTACAGCATATTGCTGGTGTCTATATTATAACGCGCCACGGCCCGGCCGGTCAGTTTGCTCCAGCTGTTGCTGGCGTTCAGTTGCGGCATCAGCGGAAAGAGAAAATCGGTAATACCCGGCAACGGCTGGCCGAATGGGCGTTCTTTAATTTCCCAGCTGAAGTCTTTCTCATCGCGGCTGTAGCGCAGGCCGGCAGTAAAGCCCCAGTTATCGTTTAACTGCAAATCCACATCAGAGTAAATACCGTACGAGGTAAAATCGCCGGTGTTGATAATGTCTTCGCTCCACAGTTTGCCTGCGTTAGAAGGGCCGAATATTTCGCTGATGCCAAGGCCGGCTCCTATGGCGTTGTAGGTCAGGTCGCCGGTGGCTCCTATGGCGGCAACCAGTTCCGGGCTAAAGGGGGCGGCACCTAATTGCTGCAACAGGCCGGCAACGGCAGGGTCTACCATGGCCATCACGCTTAACATGCTGGCCCAGTCAGCGGGTTGCCAGATATGGTCGGCCGGCAGCCCCATTTGCGCAATCAGCTCATCCGGCACGCCGTTTTGCATTAAGGCGCCCAGCAGTATCTGGTTCAGGCTGCCGGTGGTCAGGCGGGCAATGGTATCGGCCATAATATTCAGGCTGGTTTTCTGGTACACGTTTTCTTTGCTGTAAGTAATACCCCCGACATAGCTCAGCTTGCCCTGGTGGTAGTTCAGCTGCAATTCGTTGTAAAAAATGTCAGAGTCTTCCAAGTTTATGGTGTCCAGATAGCGGGTTTTATCGGCAGTGCCGTCGGCATCGTCGCGGCCGGATACCTGCCACTGCCGTTTACTGCTGATAAACTTGCCGGACCATGCCTCGTTAAAGTCGTGGTAAATTTTAATGGCAAAGGCTGTCATATCACGTTTTTCATGGCCGTCGACAACATCGTTCTGAATAATACGATCTGAGGGGTTCATGCTGTAAGCATAGGGGCTGACGCCAATGCCCGGCGCGTAGCCCTGGTTGACATCGTCCCAGTCGTAGCTGAACTGCACACGGGTGGCGTCGCTTGGCTGCCACAGTGCCGCCAGCCGGGCAGAGCGGTGATTAACACTGCCCAGCTCTTTGCCCTGATAATCCGGGTAAATGTTATCGACATAGGCATCGCGCTGGTTGCTCATCAGGTTCAGGCGTAGCGCAAAGTTGTCACCCAGTGCCTTATTACCCATCAGTTCGAAGCGTTGCAGGGCATAGTCGCCCAGTGTGGCTTTGACAAAGGCTTCATCATCCAGCTGTGGTGCGTTGGGCAGCATATTTACCACACCGGCCGCCGCATTTTTGCCAAACAGGGTGCCCTGCGGGCCCTTGAGTATTTCAATACGCTGCATATCCGAAAACAGCACACTCTGGGCGGCGCGCGGCAGATAAAAATCATCAAAGAAAATGGCAACAGACGGGTCGCCACCGGTACTGATATTACTGCTGGAAATGCCGCGTATTTCTGCCGATGCCTGGGCGACGGCCTCCTTGCTGAATTTAAAACCCGGCGTGTAGTCGGCAATGTCACCCAGCAGCACCGCACTGGTATCTTCCAGATCTGCGGCGGTAATGCTGTCGATAGCCAGGGGCACATCCATGACATTCTGTGCCCGTTTTTGTGCCGTTACGGTAATGGTTTCAATGGCCGATACGGTAGTTTTTGTGTCGCTGGCGGCGTCCTGCGCATATGCCATACCGATTGGGCTACTGATAGCCAGGCTGATACAAAAAGCGAGCGGGTGTTGGTTAAAGCCAGATTTGTGCCGCTGTTGAATTGACATGCATGTCCCCTTACATCTTATTGTTGTTCTGTTGAACTGCATCTGTTCGGGTTACCTTGCTGATACTGACCCTGGCTAACCGGAAAGTGATTGCAGTAGTGCTGATAGTAAACCTGCTACTGCTGAAATAAACCGATCTGGACAATTTTGTACACTTTTGCGTTTGAACCTGACGCCGCTAAAACGCACTCTACCGACAACGATGTTGTAACAGCGGCTTGCTCGGTGGGGCGGTGATGAAGGCAAAATTAATTCAATTGGCAGCGCTGCTGGGCGGGTTCTGCACTGCCAGCGCGGCAGAAACACCGGCCCTGGCAAACACCTGTCTTGGCTGTCATCAGCCGGCTGTCAGTGCCATAACCGGGGCACCGGTACTGGCCGGCCAGCAGGCCTTTTATCTGAGCAAACAGCTGCAGCAGTTTCAAAACGGCCAGCGTGGCAGCCATGCCACAGATGTGCAGGGCAGGCAGATGGCCGTGCTGGCGGCCACGCTAAGCCACGACGAGATCACCCAGCTGGCAGGCTATTTCAGCCGGCAAGCAGTTGATCTGGAGCCGCAAACTGCTGCCGCCGCTTTACTCGATCAGGGCCGGCGTATTTATATTGGCAGCTGTGGTGCCTGCCATGGCGCCAAAGCCGAGGGCAATCCGGCCTTTAGTGCCCCGGCGCTGCCGATGCTGAGTGCCGGCTATATCAGCCTGCAGCTGGCCCATTTTAAGCACGGTGTGCGCGGCACAGCACAAACCGATAAGCCCGGCCGGCAAATGGCGCTTATCAGCCGTAGCCTGTCTGAGCAGGATATGCAGGCGGTGGCGGCCTATATCGGGGCCGGTTTACCATGATACTGCTGCCGTTATTGCTGGCTGTCAGCCTGGCGGATGCCAGCGGCGGCTTTAGCTTAAACAGCCATTGCCCGCCCAGTTTTGAGCTGACGGCGCAAAACCAGTGCCAACTGGTGACGCGCTATGATCTGTACGGCTCGCTGCAAAATAAGGGCGTTGGCGGCACCCAGACCGCGTTACCCGAGCATCGCGGCGGTTTCAGCCCGCAGCAGATAGATTTAGGCCGCTATCTGTTTTTTGACCCGCTGTTATCCGGCAACCATAAACAGGCCTGTGCCAGTTGCCATCAACCGGAGCGGGGTTTTGCCGATGGTAAAGCCGTAAGCGCCGGTGCCAATGGCGATGCCGGCAGCCGCAGCACGCCCGGGTTATGGAATGTGGGCTTTCTGCAGCGGTTGTTCTGGGACGCCCGCGCCGGCTCACTGCAACAGCAGGCGTTAATTCCGCTACTGGCAGCACACGAGATGGCCAATACGCCTGAGCAGTTACTGACAGACTTACAAAACAATGCGCATTACCCGGCACTGTTTCGCCAGGCTTTTGCGGGCAGCGGCACTATAGAGCTGGAGCAGGTAGCCACGGCCCTGGCGGCGTTTCAAAGCTCGTTAATTTCACTGAACAGCCGCTACGATCACTATGCGCATGGTTACCACCAGGCACTGACAGAGCCGGAAATTAAAGGGATGAATGTGTTCCGCTCTTTTGTTGCCCGCTGTGCGGAGTGCCATACCCCGCCGTTGTTTACCAATCAGCAGATTGCCGTAATAGGTACGCCGGAGCCGGACGGCCGGGCATTTGACCCGGGCGCAGGTGATAAAGCCGGGCAGGAAAAACTGCGGGGCGGCTTTAAAGTACCGACACTGCGCAATATTGCCCTGACAGCGCCGTACATGCACTCCGGCCGCTTTGCCACGCTGGAAGACGCCACAGAGTTTTATAGCAAAGGCCGTGGCCATGCCGTACCGCCAGGCGAAGACTTGCTGCTGCACTGGCACATCTGGGAGCCCGGACTCAGCGCGGAAGAGGTTAGCCAGATTGTAGCCTTTCTTGGCAGCCTGACCGACCAGAGCCTTACACCGGTAACGCCGGCGCGGTTGCCGTCGGGCCTGGCTTTACCGCAGGAATTACAACCAGACACTCATCCAAAGGGAGCGACAGAATGAAAAAAACAACGATAGGGCTGGCTCTGTTATTGCCGGTTGCTTTTCTGGCCGGGCAGTATTTCAGCGGCAGTACAATGCAGGCCCCCAGCCTGACAGCGGAAGTGAGTTATGGCGGTGGCGCTGCGGCCGGTAGCGGTAAAAAGTCGGTTATTGAGCCTATTGCTGTCGGGCAAGTCCATCAGGTTAAACCCGGTCAGCTGATTATGGACGCCGTGCGGGCGGCCCGGCCGGGCGATGTGATCCAGGTATTTCCCGGTGATTACATCGAAACTGTGTATATCGATAAAGACAATATCCGCTTAAGCGGCGTGATTATTGAGGGCAAAAGGCCCAGGCTGTACGGTGAGGAGCGTTTAAACGACGCCATTTTGTACTCTGGCAACAACATCCTGATTGAAAACTTCCTGATCACCAAATACAAAGGCAATGGCATTATGGGCCAGGCCGGGAATAACTTTGAAATTCGTAACAATATTATCGAAGACACCGGCGTATACGGCATTTTCCCGCAGCTGGGGAAAAATGGCCTGGTAGAGCACAATATCATTTCCGGTATTGAAGATGCGGCTATCTATGTCGGGATGAGTGAGCATATTCATGTCGCCCATAACGAAGTATTTAACAGCGTAGCCGGTATTGAAATTGAAAACAGCCGCCATGCCGTGGTAGAAAATAACTTTGTGCACAATAACACCGGCGGCATTCTGGCTTTTGTTACCCCCGGCCTGCCGATTAAAGACACGGTGGATGTTATTATCCGTAATAACTGGATCAGCAATAACAACACGGCAAACTTTGGCGCTGTCGGCTCTATGGTAGCCGGCATTCCGGCCGGTACCGGTATTCTGATTATGGCCGCTGACGAGGTTATTATCGAAGACAACCTGATTGTCGGCAATAAAACCGCCGGCATCATTATTACTGATCACCAAAACGCCCCCAACACCACGCTGGACCCGGAGTCAGATCCAACGCCGGATAAAATAATGCTGCTGAACAACCTGATGTACAACAACGGCTACGACACTATAGCGGAAGCTAAAGTGCTGCTGGCCACTGAACTGAAGCAAGGCCAGCCGGATATAGTGCGCGTAGGCAAAACGAACGACAGCTGTATCAATAACCCGCAGCAATATGTTACGGCAGGGGTAAGCCGCTGGCCGGCCTGCAGCTTTACCAACACAGACACTATCATTAATTACCTGCTGGATGAGCCGGCCGCGCCGCGCATTGTCGATGCCGGTGAAAAGGGTAAATATGCCTATCTGGGCGTTTGTACCGGCTGCCATGCTTATACCGGTCGCTTAATTGGCCCGCCGGTACAGGTTATTCAAAGCCTGTATATGGACGACCCGCAAGGCCTGGCTGACTACATTGCCAACCCGGTGAGAAAACGTACAGACTATCCGGGCATGCCAAAGCAGGATTACCTGGATGCGCAAACCCGTTTAGCGGTGGCGGAGTATATGCTGTCGGTTGCCAATTAGGCCCCGGTAAAACAGCAGAACAGGGTGCCGGGTAAATGGACCGGCACTTTAAATATTCTCCTTAAATCCAGCCCGGCTTAGCCACGCTTATAGGCCTCTGCCAGCCAGTGCTTTACCGTATCATCAAGATCAGCAGCACAGCCAAGGCGGATGCGGGGAGCTTCAAGGGGTCAGATACCTTGAAATTTTTCAAGTGATCTGACCCCTTGAAAGCGGTTACTCTGCTTTAAACCGGATGGCTGCGCCGCCACTGCCGGCCAGATTAAGCGTTAAGCTGTCGGCGGCGGTGACGCTTTGTTGTTCAATCACGATGTCATATGGGTTAGTGCGCCAGTCTGCTGCCGGGCCGTCGCGGTAAATTTGTGCGCTAAAGCGCTTACCCGCCGGTAAGAAATCCAGTTTTACCCTGATGCTGCGCGGGTTTTCATCGGTCAGTGTGCCCAGATACCAGTCGTTGCTGTGTTTATCCTGGCGGGCAAACACGACAAAATCACCTACTTCACCCTGCAGCGCTTTACTTTGCGCCCAGTCGGTGGGGACATCTTTAATAAACCGGAAGGCGCCGGGGTGGGCAGCGTAATGCTCGGGCAGATCGGCCACCATCTGGATTGGGCTGTACAGCACCACATACAGTGCCAGTTCTTTCGCCAGCGTGGACTGTACCCGGTTTTCGGCATCTAAACCGTTATAGGCCAGGTTAAAGATACCCGGCGTATAATCCATCGGCCCGGAT